>JADHXD010000001.1 GCA_016783145.1 Anaerolineae bacterium | reverse complement strand
CTTTTCCGAGGATATTGCGAACTCGGTGTCATCCCAGAAGACGTGAAAGCTATAGCGCCAGATCGGATGCGCGCAGGCGTAGGCGGTCGCCGTCGGGGAGGTCGCCTTGATCACGACGCTGAGGTGCTGCCACCGCCCCTTTTCGGTGACCGAATCCCACAGTGACGGGTAGAGGTAGTAGTTGATGTCGCGCGGGTCCGTGCCCCCATCGGGATCGATGCCCACACGGGTCTGCCACTTTTCCTCTGAGTTCAGGTCATCGTGCGCGTCCACGTAGGCCCAGGCAGAGAAGCGGATGTACTCCCCGACCGTGATCCCTGTGACCTGTTGGTAGAGGCAGGCGTCAAAGATGCTGCCGTCATTCTGTGCCCGTACGTGCTGCGACTGGAGGCCCTCGCGCACCCGCGTGTTCTCCTGGAAAGCCTTGGGCGCGGCGATGCCGTCTTCGCCCCCGTCCGTGGCGTACCACAGCTCCCACCCATCCGCGATCGACAGCCATTGTTCCAGCTCCGTGAACTCGCCCTCAAAGCCCGGGTTCGCGATCCAGGACGCGCCGGCGACCGTCGCTCTTGGGGAGAGGGAGGGAAGCCAGGCAAAGAAGGCCACGATGCCTATCGTGCTCGCCAGTCCGGCGATGCACATGGTCAGGAGGTTCGTTCCCTTGCGCATGGAGGCCCCTTTCTTGATAGGCGCGTTTACACCAGTATAGGAGGGATCTCCCCTCCTGTCAAGGTCGAACGGGCCCTATGACCGATCGACCGGCTCGCCACACCCGCTGCAAAACCTGGCGCCGGCCCTCAGCCGCCGTCCACACGAGGTGCAGAACTGCCGAGCATGCCCTGAGCTCGGGGTCTGTTCTCGGTCGCGGTCCGCGGACGCATCCCTGATCTGGATCATGGTCTGTCCATCGCCCACTCCGACCTGCCCGCTGACCCCGCCGTCGACCTCGACGTGTGGGCCGAATTCCTGAGTGACCGGTCCAGCCGGCTTGTAGACGACGCCTTGCGCGCCGCGCATATCGGTCTTTTCGCTCTGAGTGACGGTGACCGGGCCCTCGAAGGTCCCCGCCACGTTGACCTGCGGGCCGTGGACGGTCTGTCCGCGCTGGTCGAGGGCGGTCCACGCCCCGGGTTCGGGCTCGATCTCGGGCTCTCCGGCAAAGGGGACGCCCTTGGCCTGCGTCTCGCCGCCAGCATAGTAGGCCAGGACAAAGTTGTCGGCCTGCTCAAAGTGGAGGATGGGGTGCTGCCGGTCGCGCGTGCGCCCGGGGACGACCTGGCGGGCATGTAGGGCCAGGTCGGCCACGCGCACATAGCCGTCCTGCCTGGCAGCGCCTGTGCCAGACAGGGCCTCGATCAGAGCCAGGGTAAAGGCGCTGTAGGGCCTCCCAGCGAAGGACAGCTCGTTGTTCCGCGAGGACGCAATGAGCACCCTGCCGCTGCCCTCGGCCAACAGGTCACGCGCTTCCGGCGGCAGAGGGGACTTGGCGAGCTCCAGGCCGGGTGCCTCGGTCTCTTCGCCCACCCCTCCCGCGTGGCAGCAGTCGAGCAGCACCAGCAGCTTCCGGGCAGGGATGGCGCGGAGTCGAGCCGTGAACTCGGCGCCGCTGATCGCGGTTTGGTACAGCCGGCGCAGGTCGTACCCGTAGGGGAGCATGTAGAAGAACTCGCCCGTCGGTGAGGCGACCCGATAGCCGTGTCCGGAAAAGTAGACGATGGCTGCCGACTCGGGCTCCGCGGTCTGGGCCAGTGTGTCGAGCGCAGAGAGCACCGCGTCGCGAGTCGCTCCCTCGCCGCTCAGCAGGCGGACGTGCCCGGGCGGGTAGGCACAGCGGGATGGATCTTTGAGGATGTCCGCGAGCCCCTCGGCATCGCGCGTTGTGTTCGGCAAATCGCCGCCCACGCCGACGATCAGCGCGTGCCCTCCATCGTAGACGGTCATTCTTTCCTCCTCGGCTCAAACGGTCCCGGCGAGGGGCCTACTCAATGCACATGCTGACCTCTCTCACGTCCTCGCGGAGGGACGCGTTCCCTTCTCCGTCCCAGGCCTCGACGGTGTAGGACAACTGACCCCACCATCCCATAGCCTTTATCTGGGCAGAGAAGGTTTGGTCGTCTACCCGCTCCATCTCGACGCACCCCGACCTGGGCGATCCGCCCTCGGCGGGCGTGAACCGGTAGCAGAACTGCGCCTTCTCTGCCGGGGGCGAGTCGACGACCGAGCTGATGACGACCAGGTCCTGGTAGTAGCAGACGGACTTGCCCGGACGGTACTCGGGATCGATGATGATCTCCTCGATGCTGGGCGGGATGCAGGAAAGGACCACCCGTCCCTGCTCGCCCGAGCTGGAGGGGTTCCCGAGATCGTCCCACGCCTCCACACGGAACACCAGTTCGCCTTCGCCCGGAAAGGTCCCGAGACTCGCGTGGTAGCGCCCGTCGTTTGTGCGCTCCATTGCTTCCGTCCGCACCGTGCCCACGCCCTCTGCGGACGTATATCTGTACGAGAGTGCTGCTCGCCCTACACCGGAGGGGTCGGTGATCTGGCAGGAAACGTCGGCTTGCTGGTTGCCGCAGAGGGCCTCGCCCGGATAGCGCTCTGGCTCAACGCGGATGTCCTCGATGTTCGGCCCCCAGATGTCGGGAGTGGGCGACGGGACCCGCCTCGTGTCGGTTGGCCTCGGTTGGGCCGGGGTGGGTGCCTGCCTCGTGTCGGTTGGCCGGACAGCAGGAACCGGCGTGGACGTCGGCGGTCGAGGCGTATACGTCGGTGGCGGCGTAGGCGGGGGGCGGATTTGGGTCCAAACGAACCATCCTCCCACGGACAGGATCAAGATGGAGACGAGGGCGATGGCCCCCTTGACCAGCAGCGGAAGGCTTGGGCTCGGTGGTCGAGGCGGTTCCTCTGGCGGTTCCTCAGGTTCCTGCGGCGCAGCGACGAGGCCCACGAGAATGTCCAGGTTGTGCTGGGTAACCGCTGCTCCCGCCTGATCGCCCAGCGCCTGGCGCACGTCGAGGGCCTGGGTCAGCGCGGTGCGGGCCGCAGGGAACTCGCCCAGGCAGAGGGCGCGGGTGCCCAACTGGTGCAGGGCCCACCCTTCGGCAGCCTGGTCCGCCAGCGCGCGTGAGGCCTCCAAGATCCACTGCAAGACCTGCGCCCACGCCCCCCATCGCCTGTCGAGGGCTAAGGGGCCCTCGATCGCTCGACCCAGGCGCAGCACCTGCTCCCAACGCCCCGCGCCAGCACCCCATTCGAGCACGCGCAGCATGGGGTCCGCCTCGGCGAGCAGGAGCTCGGTCGCCTGCCCCCCCTCTGCCCACGACGCAAAGTAGGACAGGGCGCGCTCCGTCCAGGGGTCCAGGTCCCAGGATCCCCGTAATTCCTCGCCCAGGGTGCCGGCCAGGCTGTAGCGAGGGCTGTGGGCCTGTGCGAGTCCGCGCTGCTGCAGAGACTGGAGGGCAGGGAGGGCATCGGTCGTGCCCAGGATGGCGGCGATGTGCTCGGCGTGCAGTGGGGCGTCTTTGACCGCTGCCAGGAGTGCCAGGATCCGTCGCGCGGTGTCAGAGAGGGAAGCCAGCGCACCCGTGGTGAGTGTCCTCGCAGAGGTCTGCGCGCGCCGAGAGACCTCGACCAGGGAGCATTCACCTTCGCAGACCTGCGCGGCGGCCTGGATGAGCTGATCTGGACGACCGTCGAGGGCGGCACACAGGCCCTGGGCATCGAGCTGTTCCTGGGAGGTCAAGGGACGTCCAACGTGGCGCTCGACGAGGGCCACAGCGTCTTCCAGGGGCAGCCCGCCCAGTTCGATGGATCGCCCTCGTGCCCACAGGCGGCGCTGCGGAGAGGCGAGCACAAAGGTGCAGCGCGGTGCGACGTCGATCAGGGACTCGACCTCGTTCCGGGGCAGCTCCACGTCGTCGAGAAGGACGAGGGCCTGCTCTCCCCGGAGATCGTCTCGGATGCGGCGCTCACTGGGCTTGAAAGCGATATCGCTCTCGTAGAAGGCATCGTGGAGGCATTGGAAGAGGTCCGCGACCGGTGTCCTCTGGGCCAGGAGGTATACGACCCCCTGAGGGTAAGCGCCCCCCGGGTAGTGGTGAGCCAGGTGACGCAAGAGGGCCGTTTTGCCGATCCCATCCTGGCCGTGGAACTCGATCGGCGCGGCGGACCCGAAGGCATCGGCGGCGACGTCCAGCTCTGTCCGCCGGTCCAGCAGCTCGGGGGTAGGGTCGAGGTGGCTGGTAGCGGCTTTGGACCGGTGGCGGACCTGCGGCTGCTGCTGAACCTTGTGGACGATGTCGCCGTGCAAGTGTTCGACCTGGAGCACCAGGTTGTGGTCTCCCACGACCATCTGCCCGCTGACCCCTCCCGCCACGCGCACCCCGGCGTCACTCGCGCGGGGGGGAGACGGAAGAGGAGGCTCGCGAGGAGCGAGCGGCACCGGCTCGATCGTTCTGCGGGCGCCGCACTGGGAGCAGAAAGGGGCTCCTGGCCTGAGCGCGGCTCCGCACGCGGGGCAGGTCAGGCCGGCGTCGGCGGACGGCGAGGAGGGGACGGAGGCCAGGGACGTGCCGCACTGCCGGCAGAATCGCGCATCCAGCTTGTTGCTGGCCCCGCAGGCCGGACAGGTGAGTTCGGCGATGGGCTGGGGCGGGGCGGAGGCGGTGGTCAGAGAGGTCCCGCACTGTCTGCAGAACCGGGCGTCGGGCTGGTTGGCGGTCCCGCAGGCCGGGCACAGGCTCCCCTGTACCTCCTCCATCGCCTGGCCGCAGCGCTTGCAGAAGCGAGCGCCAGGCCGGTTCTCAAGGCCACAGTTGGGACACTTCATCGCGCACTTCCTTTCGCTGGTACCAGAGCGCCAAGTGCTGCGGCAATGGGTCAGGGTCTGGTCCCTGGCATTCCCTCACAGGCAGGCAAAGGGCGAGGGGTGCATCTCTCTGCTCTTGTGCTATTCCTCGTAGAATACCAGCATCAACTGGCCACAGCGGATCGAATCGCCGCTTTGCACACACCCCGGTTGTCCGGGATGCACCTGCACACCGTTCAGGAAGGTGCCGTTCGTACTGCCCAGGTCCTCCAGCAGCCAGCCTGCCGGGCCGAATGTCAAACGAGCGTGGCGGCGAGAGACTCCCGCCGAGCTTCCTCCGTAGGGGCCCAGGTCCACGTCGGGCAGCGGGACGGTGTGAGGATGGACGCGGCCAATGAAGATCTCGCTCTTCTGAGGATAAGGGAGACACACCGTGGTTTCGGTACTCACGACGATCAAGTGAGGACCTGTGACAGCAGAGAACTCACTGATGCGAGTCGTCGTGTCCGCCGACCACGAGGTTGACGAGGGTTGTACAGCAACCCGTCCCGTAGCGCCCGGCTGTTTTGCCAGCTCGTCGACCATCGCTTGCATGGTGGGATAGCGCTCCTCGGGCTCTCGGGCCAATGCTCGCAGAGTGATGTCCTGTAGCTGGGGCGTGATCAGCGGATTGAGATGTCGGGGAGGGATGGGTGGTTCGCGCAGCCTGCGGATCATCGCCTCAAACGGCGTGCCGCCTTCGAAGGGGAGGTGACCGGTGAGCACTTCGTAGAGCAGGATCCCCAGGCTGTAGATGTCGCTGCGATGGTCTACCTCATCGCCTGCGGCTTGCTCGGGAGAAAAGTAGGTCGGTGTGCCAATGCTGACCCCAGGCTGAGTGATCGTGCCTGGTCCACCGACCACCTTGACCAGGCCAAAGTCGGCCAGAAGAGGCCAGTCTGCGTTTGCCAGCAGGATATTGGCTGGCTTAACGTCGCGGTGGACGATACCCCGCGAGTGCGCATAGGCCAGCGCACGGCCTACCGGGATGATCAGTGTTGCCGCGTCCGGCCACTCGAGGGGCTGTCCCGTCAATCGCACCCGGAGAGGGCCTCCGGGTACGTGCTCCATCACAATGTAGGCGTACCCGCCCTCTTCGCCATAGTCATAGATGGTGAGGATATTGGGGTGCCGCAGGGCAGCGATCGCCCTGGCCTCGCGGCGAAAGCGCGCGAGGAACTCTTGATCGCCCGCATTGCTTGTTTTCAGCACCTTGAGCGCTACCCATCGATCCAGTTGAGCCTGGTAGGCACGGTAGACCCGGGCCGCTTTGCCCTGGCCGATCTCCTCCTCGATTCGGTAGCCGCCAAGCGTATACCCGACCCCGCTCATGGCCCGACTCCTCTACACTTGCTTGTGACTGCCGCGAGCCGATCATCGCGACAGGCTTGCCACGTGTGCCCTTGCTCGCCCGACAAAGGCGTATTCGTCTCCACGGGTGGTCGATGTGCGTGTGCAGTGCGGCGGGGATACAGGGATTATAGTCACAGTCCCACCAAATCGCAAATCGACCCTGGTCGACGATGCCCAAAGGTCAGGGGCCTGCAAACCAGAAGATGTTAGTCGCTGCTCACTGCAGTCTCAGAGACGAAATCGTGCATCCCATGGCCCAGGGGGTACAGCCCCGGCAGCGCAACCGGAAGGTGCCCCCTGGGCTTCTCCAGGCCAACGATCACGCGCGCCAGGGCGTCCAGGGACACAGGGACGCGCCCGTACGAGGCCAAGTACGCGCTGATGCCGGGAAAGCTCATGAGGTCATACGGTGTGTCCAGCGCCGCCACGACCAGAGGCTGGTCTGCCAGCGCGCGCACCAGGTCAAGCTGTCCCGGATGGCGACGCGCATTCACTGTCCCCACGACGACCACGGACGCGCCCTCTGCCGCGCGAACGACCCGCTCGATCTCCTCCGGGGATGGATTGAGGCTGAGCTGGAGAACGTGGGTGTGGGGATGGTATGCCTGTAGGTTCCCTCCGAAACCGGCCGCTCCCGGCGGGACGACTGCCAGCAGAAGTTGGTCTGCTGCGAGAGGGAGCGTACCGGCATGGTTCCGTACCAGGGTGATGCTCTCCTGGGCGATGTGACGGGCAATCCTGTCGTGGTCGTCTGTCCCGATCTGCAGCGCAGGTTCGCCGACGTGGGCGGGCTCCCAATCCAGCAGTCCATACCGTGCCTTGACCAGCAGGATGCGCCGTATTGACTCGTTCAGGCGGCTTTCCAGGAGCGGATCAGACTCTACCAGAGATAGGACGTGCTGGCAGGCGGAGCGCTGCTCTGCGGGCATGTGTCCGGGGTCGGCCCCGAGAGCCAGCAGGTCCGCACCAGCCAGGAAAGCCATGCCGGCTGCCTCGGGAACTCCGTAGGCCTGGCCGATCGCGCGCATACCCAGCGAGTCCGTTGTGATCAGACCCTGGTAGCGCAGCCTATCCCGCAGCAGGCCCTGCAAGACATCCGACGAGAGGGTTGCCGGCAGCGCAGGACTCGGATCGACGGCGGGAACGAGGACGTGTGCGGTCATGATGGCGTCCACTCCGGCGCGGATGGCTGCCCGGAATGGCAGCAGCTCCGTGGCTTCCAGGCGCTCGATTCGGTGAGGGATGACTGGGAGGGCCAGGTGCGAGTCCGTCGCTGTATCACCGTGTCCAGGAAAGTGCTTTGCCGTGGCGATGATGCCGTTGGCCTTGTACGTCTCGATCATCGCCGCGCCCAGGTCGGCCACCTGTTGGGGCGAAGAACCGAACGAGCGTGTGCCGATCACCGGGTTATCGGGATTGTTATTGACGTCTACCACCGGGGCCAGGTTCATATTGATGCCCAGGGCCTTGAGCTCGGTGGCCGTCACCTGGGCCATAAGGCGTGCGTTGTCGATTGATCGAGTCGCGCCGAGGGCCATATTGCTGGGGAATACCGTCGCTCCACGCGCCAGACGGACGACGGAGCCCCCTTCCTGATCCAGGGCGACGAACAGTGGGATCCCGGCCCCGTGGCTGACAGCCTCACCCTGGACCTGGTTGATCAATTGCGCCACCTGGGGCATGCTTTGCACGTTGTCGGTAGAGCTGAACAGCAGGATTCCACCCACGTGATATTGGGCGACTAGCTCTTGGAGAGAAGGGGACAGGTCAGGACCGACAAAGAACACCAGGAATAGCTGTCCTACCTTTTCTTCGAGCGTCATTCTGGACAGGAGCTGATCGACACGTTGGGCGACGGGATCGGGTCTCGGCGTGGGTAGGGTGGGGCTTGGGATGAGGGCGGTTGGCGTTGGCGTCGCGGTTGGCGTGGCGGTCGCGCGGCCCGTTTGCTGCACTGTGGGGACCGGGGTGAGGACGGACACGCCCGCGGATCGCAGTTGGCCCTCTTGTTGGTCGAGCCATCGATACAGGATGAGCAGCGTAACGACCCCGACAAGTAAGACGCCGCTCACCGACCAGATGATCCAGCCGATGGCAAGAAGGCGAGATGGGCTTGCAGCGCCGGCACGGAGCATCCAGCCAGTACGGCGAAGGAATCGGCCTCGGCTGGCTGGTGGACGGCTGCCAGGATCTCTATCCACGTTGGTCCTCGCCATGGCGTGCGCTCACACCCCCAGTGCGTGCCCCATCTCGGCGGCACTGCGAAAGCGATGGTTCGGATCGGGCTGTATCGCCTGGGTGATGGCGGCCTGCGTCCTGGGCGATACGGCGGGATTCAGCCGCCGCACTGGAGGAAGGGCAAAGAGCGTGCTTGCCGGGTCGTGCAGGGTCAGCAGTTGGTGCAAGGTCACCCCCAGCGCGTAGACATCCCACCGGGCGTCGGCCTGACTTTGTCCATACTGCTCGGGAGGTGCGTAGCCCGGTGTGCCCAACCGCTGCGGTTCGCTGGCCATCCAGTGCTGCAGGAAAAAGCGGGCGATGCCAAAGTCGATCAGCTTGAGTCGTCCATCGCGGCCCAGCATGATATTGCCCGGCTTGAGATCGCAAAAGATCACCGGCGGATGACGGGTGTGCAGGTAGGACAGGACGCTGCAGAGCTGGCCCGCCCAACCCAGCACCTCTGCCTCTGCAAAGGGAGCTGCGCGTTGGGCCAGCAGATCCTGCAATGTCTCGCCATCGATGCAATCCATCAACAGATAGTGACGATCGCCCTGGCTGAGGAACTCTGTGACCCGGGGCAGGTTGGCGTGCTCGAGCCGAGCGAGCAATTGTGCCTCCTGCTGGAAGGCGTCGATGGCTTGCTTGCGTTCCTCGGTTGTTGCGATCGTCGCGTCGCTCATCTCTTTTGCCGCCAAATACTGACCAGAGATGCGTCGGTCCCGAACCAGATACACAGAGCTCATGCCGCCCTTGCCCAACAGGCGCAGCACCTGGTACCGGTTGCCGATGGTGAGCACAGGCCAGTGGCAGCGCGGGCAGTGCGTCTGTCCGGGACGCAGATTGGCGCTGCACCGGATGCAAGTGGATGAGGCAAGGACGTGTGAAGGCTTGAGCCCCCCAGGGGCACGTACTGGGCGCACGGGGGACTGGTCGGCACGCTCGCCCGGTGGTTTGCGACCCTCCCCCGCCAAGCGGGAACCAGTCCGCCGGTGGAGCAGAACCCTGAGGCCCAGTCCACCGATCGCCAAGACCACCAGGGCGAGCACCGCCAGGGAGAGGGCGAGCGTGGGGGACAGTGTGGAACTCTGGGCTCCGCAGACTAGGGCTCCTTTCATTGCCGTGCCCCACAGCGTGCGCAGAACCTCGCCCCCGCTCGCAGCGTCGCCCCACACTGCCGGCAGCGCGCATCAGGTGAAGCTGCGGTCCCCCCTGGCGTCGGTGGGGATAGCGACATACCGCACTCTGAGCAGAAGAGTGCTCCCGCTCTCGTTGGCCGGCCGCAATGGGGGCACGCCAGCACGGAAGGCGGCTGATAGTCCGGCGGCAGGCGCTGGGGGCCCCGCGGGGCCAGGCGCGGCGGAGCCTGCGCTCCGGGCGGTGGGTGTTGGGGTCTGCGCGGGACCGGGCGTGGCGGGGCCTGCGCTCCGGGCGTTGGGTACTGGGGCCTGCGCGGCGGCTGAAAAGGCGGGGCCGGCGCTTCGGGCGACTGGCGCAGGCGGCTGATCACGGCATAAGCTATCGCGGCGAGCGCCACGATCGCCACCAGCCCGCTGCACAGCCCGATCGCCAGGCCAGCGGCCACGCGTCGCTCAGCGATTGGATCGGACGGCGTGGGCACGCCCGGCACAAAGGGGATTGGCGTTCGGGTAGCAGTGGGCACGACAGCCACAGCGGCAGTGGGAGAGACAACCTTTGCCACGCCAGGTGTGTTCGTGGGGACCGATGAAACTGGCGTTGCGGCAGGCGTGTCTGTGGCGACGGGAGAAACCGCCGTTTCGGTAGGCGTGCCCGTAGGGGTCGATGGGGGAGGAATCGGTGTGGCGGTGGGCTCCGGGGTGGGCGTGATGGGTTGCGCCATAGGCAGGTACACGCGCCCTATGCCATAGGCGCTGTCTGCCCCAGGAGGTCCCAGGTCCACTGCGTTGCTCGTCAAATAGTCCCAAACTTGCTGGCGCGTCAGGTCGGGGTACGCGCCCCACACCAGGGCCGCCGCACCGGCGACGTGTGGCGCGGCGGCGGAGGTGCCTCCGAAGCGACCATAGCTCGCGCTATCTACCTCTGTGGGCGCGGAAATATCCGGCTTGGGGCGTTCGTCCGCAGTGGGGCCGCGCGAGCTGTATCCAGTGACCTGATCGCTCTTCCACAGCACGGCTCCCACTGCCAGGGCGTCGCGCGCGTCGGCGGGGCTGACCAGGCTGTACTCGGGCACAGGGAACTCGATGACGATGTCTTCCCCGTACACCATCAGGTCGAACAGGACGGACCGGCTGGCGTCGTCTGCATAGATCGCCAGGTAGTACACGTCCCCTGGGACCAGGCCCTCATACTCGAGGATCTCGATGGGCTCTTCTCCGGGGCTGCCCGTCTGCGCGTCGCGCGCCCAGGCCAGCTTGTTCCCGTCGGCATCCACCAGCAGCAGATCATAGTCCTGGTCGACAAGCGCCCAGTCATTCCAACGCAGCGAGATCTCGACGTATGGAGCGCCCGACGTGAAAGCCATGCCCTCCAGGCCCACGTCGAATTCGTGATAGCCATCGCTGTCGGCGTCGGCAAACTCGCCGCGATAGTGAGTCTGGGCTGCGTTGCCCGCCGAGTTCACCCACAGCACTCCCTGGTCTGCTGCCATCTGGGCCAATTGTGCGTGCCAGCCGGATCCATCCATCGGTGCGGCCAGGCTGCCGGTCGAGTTGGAGATGATGTGTACATCCTGCTCCAGGAGCCATTCCACGGCCTGGCCTTGGGCCGTGCTCCGGCATCCATAGTCGGCCAGGTAGAGAGTGGCCTCGGACACGATCTCGTGGATGATCTCAGCCACAGCCGTGCCGTGCCGTGTGCCAGAGTCGTTCACATCGGCCAGTCCACGCACGAATGTCTGGGCCTGAACGGCCGCGGGTAGCTCGGTGCCCAGCAGTTCCGCGTATCCCCTGAACCCACAGTCGAGGATGCCGATCCGGATGCCCGCCCCTGCATAGCCTTCCTTGTGCCACTTGTCTGCGCCAATT
This sequence comes from Anaerolineae bacterium, assembly GCA_016783145.1. Taxonomy (GTDB): domain Bacteria; phylum Chloroflexota; class Anaerolineae; order JAFGEY01; family JAFGEY01; genus BS750m-G44. Next base: position 73,243 of record JADHXD010000001.1, on the reverse strand, counting down.
ACGCGCACGCCCTGGCTGATGACCGACGGAGGGATCGAGGGTAGCGCTCCGGTGCGCGTCTTGCTCGGCAGCTTGACGCGAATGACGTGTTCAAGCGCAGTCAGACGTGCAAAGATCGCGCCCGGATCCTCCGACGCCGCGGTTTGTTCGATCAGGGTCAGCGGCACGGCGATATCCACCTGGCTCTTGTAGGCGCTCTCCACGATCACGCCGATCGACTCGAGTTGTTCCACCACCTCGGCGTTGTCCGCGGTATCCAGGATCAGCGTTGCACGGAGCTCATCCTCTGGTGTGAGCAGGCCGCGCCGGTGCGCGAGTTCTGCTGCTCCCTCGATCCCATCTTGCTGGTAGGCGAGGAGAAAGTCCTTGTAGGCCGAGTTGAGCTCCGGATCGGCCAAGATGCCGGCCAACCTGGGCACCTGTGTCGCCATGTCCTGCAGCGACAGAGGGGGAATCAAAGAGATCGCCAAGGGCGCAAAGGTGGGCATCGGCGTGGGTAGGACTCCGCCCTGCCGATCGAGCACCAAGATGCCAGCCGTCACTGCCGCGGCGATCAGCACGACCGCAGTGACCGAGATGAGCACCCAGCGTAAAGTACGCTTGTTCACAGTACGTCTCCGTCTCCTCGACTGCCGGGAAACGCCATCGCAACCTTGTCCTTTCGCTCTAGGGCTCGGGCTGCGCCTTGACCACGAGCGTCTTGGCGACCACGTCGTGCAGCCCAAGGTGCTTTGCGCCGAACAGGGGCATGATCCAGATCAGGCAGCTCAGCCCAAAGGTGAACGCGCTCGCGAGCCCGGGCAAAATCCAGAAGAACAGGACGCGCACCAAGGCCCGCTTTCTGCTGATCGGCTTGCCATCTTCACCGACCACCTTGATGTGCAGCCATCGCTTCCCGGGAGTCTGGCCAGTCTTGGCGTGAAAGTGGACCCGGTACCAGCATGCCGCGAGGGTCCCGACAGCCGCGATGCCAAGCAGCAAGAAGGTGTCCGCATCTGAAGAGATCTCTTCGCTGAGGAGCACGGCCACTATCCAACAGGGGATCGAGGCGAGGGTGGCAATCACGGTGGAGAGGACGCCATCGACCAGGAAAGCGACAAAGCGCGACCCGAGGTCCGCCACCTCCATGCCCACGGGCAGACCAGCAGCGACCGAGCCTGGCGCAGGATGAGCCACAGCCGGTGCGGCCACTTGAGGACGGGCGACCGGCGGTTGTCTGGCAGGCGTGCTGGAGCCGAGTGTCACGTTCGCCTGCCAGGCCGGAGGCTGGACGCCCGGCTGCTGCTGTGGTCGCGCCGCCAGAGCCTGTCGCATCTGCCCGGCATCTTGATAGCGACCGGTGGGCTGAGTGGTCATCGCTCGTTGGATGATGGCCTCAACATTGGGGGACAGGCGGGGGTTGATCGCCCGGGGAGCCACGGCGCGCTCTGTGCCACCCATCAGGGCCAGGGATTCTGGTGGCACCTGGCCTGTCAGCAGGGCGTACAGTGTGGCCCCGGCAGCGTACACGTCAGACCGGGCATCCGTGCCGCCATGTCCGTACTGCTCCCAAGGCGAATAGCCAGGGGTCACCGCGCGCGCGCCAGATGTTGTCAGCAGGCGGGGGTCGTAGAGCTTGGCGATGCCAAAGTCCACCAGCACGGCCCGCCCGTCCGGCGTGACCCGGATGTTGGCTGGCTTGACGTCACGGTGAATGATGGGCGGGTTCTGGCTGTGCAGATAGGCGAGCGCGTCCAACACCTGGCTCATCCAGGCCATCGCTCGCGCCTCGTCGAGGGAACCGTAGCGGTCGAGCATATCCTGCAGATCCTGCCCCTCCACAAAGTCCATAACCAGGTAGCGGCCCTGACCGGGGACGACAAAGGTGTCTGTGACACGCGGCAGGGAGGGGTGGCGCAGGCGTACCAGGAGTGCCGCCTCTCGTGCAAACTGGCGCTCAGCTTCCGGCGATGCATCCAGGTTCTCCTTGAGGGCCACCACGTAGTTGATGTTGAGGTCCAACGCACGGTATACCGCACCAAAGCCGCCCTGCCCCAGCAGGGCCTCGATCCGGTACCGATTCTGAACGAACTGTCCCACAGAAAGGGTCATTGACTGCTCCTTTGCCAAACGTCGAGCGTCCCTAGATCGCGTCCTTTTTCTTTTGGACGATGGCAGCGAGCCCAGACAGGACGAATGCGAATGTGCCCAGCGCCAGCCAGTGACGCACCAGCGACTGGGTCGTGTGCTCATAGACCACGTAGAACGGGAACTTGACGGGCTGCCTCATCTGACCTGTCTCGCAGGGAGCTTCGGGCTCGCCCATCCCACGTCTGATCATCTCATCTTCGAATTCCACGCAGCTCACGCCCTTGTCACTGAGGGCCTCCATGTTCGCCGTGCTACCCAGGGCCTCCAGCGTCCATCGGGTCGTCGTCAGGTACGAGACCGGCTCTGCAAGCGGCGGCAGCTCAAACGCTGCGCCAGCAAAGATGATCTGTACAAAGAGGACGAACAGAATCACATAGATCACCGTGTTGGTGCTGCGCACCAGCGCCGAGATCAGCAGACCCATACTGGTGCTCGCCAGCGTGGCCAGCAGCATCGTGACATACATCTCGATCGGGGCGGGCAAGAACACGCCCTTGGGCGGGTATTTGACCTTGAGACGCACGACCAGCAAGAGCAGGAGACACTGCAGTGCCGCAAACAGGCCCAGGACCGCCATCTTGGACAGTAGATAGGGCACGATCCCCAGATTGACCATCCTCTCCCGCGCATAGATAGACTGCTCTTTCACGATCTCGAACGCGGCGGCAAAGAGCCCCAGCAGGTTGGCGGATAGGGCCATCACGAACAGCAGTTGCTGTGCCTTGTCGGCGACTCCGTACGAAGCCTGGAACCGCTCATCGTCCCTGTCGGGGTTGTGTTCGGCCCGCTTGTCATCTATGGCCTGCTGGATCTGGGTCTGGATCGCGTTCTGGTTCTTGCCGACCAGGTCGTGGCGACCCGAGATGATCAGCAGCAGTATCCCGATAAGGGGCATGACCAGCAGGAGGATGAGCAGGCTCATCGTGTCGCGGCGGATCAGATCCAGGTAGCGCTGGGTCAGAATCCCGAACTGCCGGAGCGCGGATACTCGCTGCCGAGCGAGCTGGGGGCCAACAGTGGCCGGTTCTGGCGCCGCGCTCGCGGTCTGCAGACGGCCGATGACATATCTCTGCCACTGGGGTGAGTTCCGGAACGCCGCGGACCATACCTCTGCCGCCGTGGGTGCCCGCCCGGACTGGCTGGCCTGCATCTGCTGGCGATTCTGCTGGAGATGCGGCGGCAGTGGATTCCGGGCCGGATCTATCGGCTGCGACAAGCGAGTATAGATGTCCGGAAAGTCCTCGACGCCAAAGAAGGCCAGTGCCTCCTGTGGGGGGCCATAGAAGGCCAGGCGACCTTCGGCCAGAAAGGCGAGATGCGTACATTGAGTGATGTTGGCTGTGGCGTGGGTCACCAGCACGATCGTCCGCCCGGCGTCCGCCAACCGGCGCAGGGTGTACATCATCTTTTTCTCCAGGCCTGGATCCAGGCCCGAGGTGGGCTCGTCGAGGAAAAAGAGACCCGGCTCGGCCAGCAGCTCTACAGCGATGCTCACGCGCTTTCGCTGTCCGCCGCTCAGAGTGCTGACCTGCTTGCCGGCGTGTTCTGTCATCTCTACCTGTTCGAGCACGCCCGAGATGCGACGCTCGGTCTCGTCGGCGCCGGCATCAGAGAGCCTCAAGCGGGCGGCATAGGTCAGTGCGCTGCGCACAGACAAGTGGTCGTGGATCACATCGTCCTGTGGCACATAGCCCAATATGCTGCGGTAGGCGGCAAAGTTGGCATAGAGGTCATCGCCATTGACCAGGATCTGCCCCTGGGCCGGCGCAAAGCCGCTGAGGGCCTTCATCAACGTGCTTTTCCCGGCCCCGCTCCCGCCCACCAGGGCTACGAATTCTCGAGGATAGACCGACAGGCTGATGTCATCCAAGATGAGCCTGTGCGTGGGCCGGCCGTTCAACCCAAGCAGCCGCTGGGGTGAGAACGGGCCAAGCAGCGGCACTCGGCGGCTCAACCGGATGGCGTCCAGGCGGTAGTTCCCTGCGGGGGCGTATTGGGAGAGTCCCGTGCGGTCATAGGCGAGCTTGAACGGGCCGATCTGTACCACGTCGCCTACCTGCAGCAACTGCGGGCGCCTCACTGCCTGACCGTTCACGAACGTGCCGTTGATGCTGTTTAGGTCGCGGATATCGTGTCCCTGTGCCGTTTGCTCTACCTGAGCGTGACGTCGAGAGACGGTCGGGTGGTCGAGGACTAGATCGCTGCTTGGGTCACGGCCAATGACGACGGTGGCTGCATGTCCCAGCCCGTGTTTGCCTATGAACGTCGAGGTGTTTCCCTCAAAGCGGGCCTCGCTGCTGCGAAGCGTCAGACTGATAGAGTTTCCTTGCGGATCGCCAATGCGGATGATATCGCCACTGCTCAACTCCTGGCGATGCGCGATGCGCTTTCCGTTGACTGCGACGCCATTGGTGCTGTCCAGATCGGAGATCCAGTAGTGAGCCGCACGCTGCTCCACCTGGGCGTGCTGGCGCGATACCACCGGATTCTGGATCACGATGTCATTCCCTGCCGCGCGTCCGATGGTGAGCTGCGGCTTGGCCAGGGGGATGGATCGGGGCGCTTTGCCCGGCTCCTCAACGATGAGTTCGGGGATGTTGGTGTCTAGCAGCTCCGTCCTGCCGTCGTCAGCCTGCAGAGGGCGACCACACGTGGTGCAAAAGGACGCACCAGGATGGCGGAGCTTTGCGCCACAGTACCTGCAAAAGTTGGGCATCGTCGAATTCCTTGGCTCGACCCGCGGTCTCAAGTCTATCCGATCCGTCATACTGCGGGATCAAGAGATCAATGTCCCCCGATCCCGCGGCGGAACCCTGTCTGCCTGTAGAGCATATATTGGTGCAGTAGATCTCCCAGGAACCAGCCCAGCGCACCCAGAAGTGCCCCGCTGATCCACATCAGCGGACTCAGCACCCATCTGATGCCCCAGAGGATGCTGTTGACGATCAGAGCGCTCACGGTTGCCATCGTCACCAGCCATGCCAGCTCACGGCGCCACCTTTCTTCGTGCTGGCGCCCTCGCACGCGGGGCAGCAGGCGCAGGAACCCCTCGATAACCAGCCCGCTTCCGACGGCGGCGACCAGGGCGAGGACGATCCTTCCCGAGGGAATGTATCCGTAGTTCAGACGAAGGGTCGTGATGACGACGCTGACCAAGACAGCCATAAAGTGCGCGAGCGAAGCAGTCCACGAGCGTCGGATCGCAGCATAAATCAACGCCGCTACGATCGCAAAGCCCGGGACGTTGTTCCAGAAGAGCGGGAAGCGGGCGAGCACCGGCGTGCCCAGCCACAGGGCGGCTACGATCAGCACGACCAGAGCTCCCAGAGCTATCGCGATCTGTGGTCCGGACCACTGCGCCACTGCCAACACCAGCCTGGTCGTCGGACGCAATGGCTGCGGTGGGCGCGGCGTGGCTCGCGTGGGCGGCATGTCGATCGGCGGTGGGGGAGGAAAAGACACCAGCGCGGGAGCCTGACTTGCAGACGGGAGCTGTCCGGTAATCGCGAGCTTGATGTCGCGAGCTCTCTGCCAGCGTCTCTCTGGGTTCTGCTCCAATGCGCGCGAAATGACCGTCTCCATCGTCGGTGAGATGTACGGATTCAACTGGCGCATAGGAGGCAGGTGAAATGGCGTGGTGGCTGGATCGTACCGGGTGAGCAGTACGTACAAAGTCACACCCATCGCATAGATGTCCGTGCGGGCATCCGATTGTGCGCCGCCGTGCTGTTCAGGGGCGGCATAGCCCACCGTGCCCATCGTGATCGTATCGTGTGTCTTGCCTGGTTTGAACATACGCGCGATGCCAAAGTCGATCAGCTTGACCTGCCCAGTCCGATCGATCATGATGTTGTTTGGCTTGAGATCGCGAAAGATGATCGGAGGAGCCTGAGAGTGCAGATAGTCCAGCACGTCGCACAGTTGTGCAGCCCACTCCTTCACCCCTGACTCTGGAAGGGGAGTGCGGCTGTTCACCATGATGGTCTCCAGTGTGTCGCCATCGACAAAGTCCATCACCAGGTATTGCTTGCCTGCGGCGCTAAATACGTCGCTCACCTTGGGCAAGTTAGGGTGCTCGAGGCGGGCCAACATCTCGGCTTCTTGCCGGAACTGAACCAGGGCCTGCTGGCGATCCGCAGGATCGCTGAGGGCAGAGTCGCTCATCTCTTTGATCGCCACGCGGCGGTTTGTATGTGTATCGATCGCGTCGTACACTGCAGCCATTCCGCCGCGCCCCACTTTGCGCGCGATCACGTACCGTTCGGCGACCACAGCGTTCGGCGGCAGCATGCCCGTCATGCGAGCCGAAGAGAAAGGCAAGACAGCCGGCCCTTGCGGTGGACCGCTTGTCACCGGGAGCGTACGCTGGATCAGGGTACCATCCAGCTCTGATGCGCTCAGGGGAGACCCGCACCGCGAGCAGAAACGAGCGCCATCGCGGTTCTCTGAGCCACAGCTTGGGCAGGTTATGCTCATATCATTCCTCCGCTCTCTCGCGCAGCGCCCATCGGTGGCGCTCAACGTCGGTACGCGGTTGAGGCTAGTCTGCTCTCACGATGATCGCTGCAATGTTGTCTTTGCCACCCCCTCGATTGGCGGCATCTATCAGTTGGTCGCACGCGTCCTGGGGGTTGCGGGCCTGCTGCAGGATGCTCACGATCTGCGGGTCGCGCACCATTTCCCACAACCCATCGCTGCACAGGAGCAGGCTGTCACCCGGCTGAAGGTCGATGCTGAACACGTCGACGGTCACTTTGGCTTCGGTGCCCAGGCTGCGGTAGATCTGGTTCCGCTGCGGGTGGGTGTATATCTCGTCCCAATCGATCTGTCCAGAGGCTGCCAGGCTGTAGACCAGCGAGTGGTCCTTTGTGATCTGCTCGAGTTTGCCCCGTCGGAACAGGTATGTGCGGCTGTCGCCCACGTTGGCCACGTGCGCCGTCTCTCCCACGATGAGCGCCGCCGTAACCGTTGCGCCCATGTCGTTCTGCCGAGCCTGCGCCTGGCGGAACACGGCCGCATTGGCATCTTGAATCGCCCTCCGAAGCGCCTCGTCGGGCAATTCGCCCAGTTTGCGCGTGGCGCGGCCTGATTTGCGCGCGCTGAACTCGTCCAGCCATTCTTTGAGCGCGATGCTGATCGTATCGCTTGCCACTTCTCCAGCCTGATGACCTCCCATACCGTCGGCGACCATGTAGAATGCAGGCAGGGGCTGATCGCTGCGTCCCTTGGACACTTCGTAGGCAAAGTACTGATCCTCATTGTGCTCGTGAACACGTCCGGGATGCGTGGCCTTGCCCGAAGACAGGCGCAGTGGCGGCAAGTTGCGTCCGGCAAGGTTGGCCAGCATCTCCTGCATCTTGATGTAGCTGCCTCTGACACCAGCCGAGATCGCGGACCGCAGCGATCGCGGCAGATGCTCCAACTCCTGCGACCACTGCGAGTCGGTTGTCAGATCCTTCCCACTCACCATGGCATATAGCGCGCGGGCCAGGAACAACGTGTCGTCCAGCACGGCCTGGCGCCTCTGGGATTCAGAGGTCGCCAGTGGAACGCACGTGCTCAGATCGGCCAGCCTGGCCGCAGTGCCGGCGATCAGTATCTTGTCCAGTCCGCCCTGCCGCTTTTCTCCGAGCGTGTAGCCGTACTGGTGCAAGCCAGCCAGGGCCTGGCCGATCTGAATGCCCCACTCGATCGCCTGTTCAGGTGGAATGGGGTCAAGCTGATCGGACAGCAGGTACCACCGTGCGTCTGGATGTGTCAGCACCATGTACGTACGGCCATCCTCCGCGCAGACGACATCGATCAGGTTCTGTACGCTTGGCAGCTCGGCAGACAGCTTGACCAGCCCGTGGATCTCGCCCCGCTCGCAGGAGAATCCCTCAACTTCCCGGATCAGGAAATGCGCCTGACCGTCCTCGGCCACAAAGTAATCGGCATGCCGGCCAACGGGTTCTGTGCGCCGATAGATCGTGGATGGGTAAAGCTGGCCGTTGGTCAAGCGCTCGGGCTGTGGCGACCTTTCCTTGAGCCTTGGCTCGATCTTTATCGTCGGGCGGCTGCCCGTCCGCTTTCCCCGCGCTCCTCCAGCGATACTCCCTCCGACCTCCACAAGTGCCGACAGCAGATCGCCCCTTGGTCTGCGAGTGGGTGCTGGCTCGGCCTGCTCAGTCAAAGTGCGGGAAGCCAGGTCGTACCGGCAGTTGGCACAGAACCTGGCCTCAGGCCGGTTCTCGGCTCCGCAGTTGGGACACACGACTGCATCCATAGGTCTTTTCCCCCTGTACCGTCCTCGCCCGACCTCTCCAGTCCGGTGTACCTCGGAAACTGCTCCAGGCGCGCTTGCTCGTCAGCCCCGCCAGGTGCCTAGCTTCCGGCCAGCGTCCAGTACGTCCACCACAGTCCAGCGCCGACCGCAGTCACTTCTGCCAGGAGGGCAGCGACCAGCGCACCCCAGCCGAGCACCCGGCGGCGCACAGAGGGCACGGCCTTGACCGTGACCTCCATGACCTGGCTGCTGAAGCCGTTGTCGATGCGGACCTGATCGGTAAGTGTCTTGGGCTTGGGCACACAACGCGGCAGAAGCCACGTCATCAGCCACATCGCCATCTGAATGCCGATTGTGCCGCCCACGAGCAGCACGAGTCCTTGAGCGACCGGGTGAAACAGAAACGCAGCCAGGGCAACAAAGAGCCAGACCCACCATGTTCGTCTGAACCACGCTGCCAGCACCCTGAAAGGGGGGGCCAGGATGTTGGGTGCCTGCCAGCGGTATCGGGTCAGCGCCAATTGCTCCGGCACGACCAAGACGTCCACAGCCTGCCCGCCGACCGCCATGCTCGGCGAGATCTTTAGCCAAGGTGCTGCAGCGGTCACCTCGACCGTGCCGCCCCCTGCGGAGAGGACGATGAATTGCCGAGGGGCTGGAGGTGGTCCTCCCTTTGCCACCCTACGCAGGTCCATTTTCCTCTGGGAGACACGCACCGGTGTCGTTGCCATGGATGGCATCGATTTGCCCGGCGGCGAGTAAGGAGGAACGGAGCTACCCGTGCTGGAGGGGTTGGCCTTTCGTACTTTTCTCTTTGCCCCCCCCCGCCTCACCCTGGCGTGACTTTGACTGCTAGCTGTGGCTGCGTCCTGTCCGGTCAGGGCTTTCTTGAACTCGGCCATGCTCTGGAAGCGTTGGGCGGCATCCAGTTCGACCGCACGTTCCAGGGCGTCTGCCACGTGCGCGGAGGCGGAAACCGGGGGACGCAGCAGAGAATCCCGCCGGTAGAAGCTAAAGGGATTCTGCATTGGGTCCTCGCCGGTCAGGAGCCGGTACAAGAGCGCGCCCAGCGAGTACACGTCTGAGGCAGGGGACGTTTCCGTGCCCTTGGAGCCGTACTGCTCTGGCGACGCATAGCCATCCGTGCCGAACTTGATGGTGTCGCTTTTCTTCTTTCCCCCCTTGTATTCGCGGGCGATACCAAAGTCGATCACCTTGACCCGGCTGCTGGCGGTCTCGATCATCACGTTGCCCGGCTTCAGATCTCGGTAGATGATGGGCGGGGTCAGAGCGTGTAGATACTCCAGTGCATCGCACAACTGTTCAGCCCACGGCAGGACACGCTGTTCAGGAAACCCACCCGGGCTCGTCTCCAGCATCTCGTTGAGCGTCTGTCCCTGCACCAGGTCCATAACGGTGTAGTGTCGATCGCTGAGTTGGAAATAGTCGTGTACCTTGACGATGTTGGGATGGTCAAGACGCTGCAGGAGGTCGGCCTCGCGCCGAAATGCCTTGACAATCTCGGGCACGTCCTCTGGTGACGCCAAGGAGGACTGGAGCTCCGATTCGTCCATCTCCTTGATGGCCAAGATGGATCCTGCCTTTGCTTCGCGCACCTGGTAGACGATGCTGCCCATACCGCCTCTTCCGACTTCTCCCAAGATCTGGTAGCGTCCGTTCAGCCCTGCGCTGGACCGGTCCGGCGCCGCCCGTCCCGCGCGAGTAACGGGCGCGCCGCAGATGTAGCAGAACCGGGCACCAGCACGGATCTGTTCGTGACCTTTTGCGCACACGCCGTGCGAGAGATCGGACGCGGCAGCTCGGCGGACCGGCTCGCCGCACCGGTAGCAGAAGCGCGCGTTCGGGCGGATTTGCGCGTGTCCGTTGGCGCATGTCCCGTAGGCCGGGTTACCTGCTGTGAGAGGCGGTGCCGGCGTGTTGCAGGCGCCGCAAAAGCGCGCTCCCGGGCGCAGTGGATGGTGACACTTTTGACACGTTCTGATCACCTTGGAGTCCCCTCAGCGATGGTGACGGCGTCTGCGAGACCGGCCTGGGTCCCGTCGACCGGCTAGCGCAGCGTCTTGGTCAGTCTGCGCGTCTTGTAGCGCGCGGACTTGGCCGTCTCTGACGAGATCTGGCCTCGCTCTGCCAATTGCCGCGCTTGCTCCTGCACGGTCTGCGCCAGATCCGTCTCTCCCATATCCAGCAGACGCGTCGCTGCGGTCCGCAGCCTCTGTGTTGCGCCAGAGATATCGCCGCGCTGGACATCTTGCAGTGCGCGCGTCTGCAGCGTAAAGGTCGTTACCCGCTCGACGATGTTCATCACTCGTGGGTGGGCCGGCTCGCGGATCGGGCCGGCTACATAGTGCGCCACGACGTCCTGGCGGATGAGTCGTCGTGGCGCCTGCCCAGGGAGACTGGTGGGCTCGTCGTAGGCCAACACCAGTTGGGCCAGGCGGTATGTCCCGGCGGTGGATCTGGGCGGACACACCAATTCCAGAAGCAAGGCTGGTGGTGCGTTTGTTTCATAGTCACCCAGGCTCAAGCTGGCACTCCGGTCAACCAGCGCCACGTCGCCCAGATGGGAGATGGCGGGCTGCACCCGGTGCGCAGCGCGCAGCTCTACGCCCTGACTCAGGCGTAGTTTGAGCTCTAGGTTGCGGCAGACGATCGACTGGACCATGCTCAGCTCGTGCCGGAACGACGGCAGGATGTCCTCCAGCTTTTCGATGCCGTAGGCGTGACCACCGGTGTCGTCAGCTATGGGGATGATCAACTCCTCGTTGTAGCTTCCGCCCACGCCCATCGTGCTGATCGCGATGCCCATCGACTTGGCTCGCCGTGCGAGCACACGGCAGTCGGCCTCATCCAGTGTGTAGCCGTCTGTCAGTACGATCATCCTGCTGGTGACACGGTGGTTTGTGCTGCGCCCCAGCTCCTCCAGCCCCAGGGCGATGCCGCGGCCCATGTACGTGTCATCGCCCAAGGCCAAGTTGTCCATCGTCTCTACTGCCGAGAGGATCTTTTCCCGATCCAAGGAGGACGACAGCGGGACGAGCGAGAACGCCTGCACCGCGAACAGGATCAGCGCACATCGATCGCCGGCGCCTAACAAGTCCACAACGGCACGCAGGGCCTGCTTGACCATGTCGGTGGCGCGTGGCAAAGCACGCAATTCCGCGGGCGAGACCTTGTCGACGTCCACTCGTAGTGAGGGGACGCCATCTATCACGTTTTCGCGCACATAGCCCAGCTTCATCCACCTCTCTTGCAGGTCGGGGGGCGCGACGCGGATCATCATCGAATCGCTCTTGTCCACGACCAGGGCCAGGTGAACTGGCATCCGCGCGGCGCGGTCCTGTCCGCTGCTGGTTTCGATCAGCAGGTACAGCAGGCGCGGTCGATCGCTGATCGGAATGGTGGTTCTGTTCAACTGGTGTGTCAGGATCAGTTGGGCGTCCGTGTGGCACCCTCCATAGGGGACCTCGATCTCCCGCGTCTTTGGCCGTGAAGACTCATGGGGCCGGGGTCTGTGCCTTGTCCGGCTGGGCGCGGGCAAGACACAGCGCCAATACGCCCGGGATGCCTTTGCGCTCTTCTCGAGCAAGCATAAGCCGCAGTCCTTCGCCGTACAAGTCGGGTCGCGCGGCCATCAGCCCCATTTTCTTCACCGCGCCCATCTCCTGCAGCACCTTGTATGCCACCCACTCGGCAAAGCCCTCCACGATCAGCATCTCTTGGGGCGTCGGGCAGTTCTCCATCTGCCAGGCGTGTGCCCACTCGTGAGCCACGACCTGGATCAACAGGATGCTGGGCAGCCCATTCTCGACATAGATGGTGCGGTGTGGGTCTTCCCGCACATAGACGCCGAGCAGCCTGTCGGCCTCATAGATCAGGTCGGGCCGCGCCTTCTGGATCTGGGCGCGGAGACCCGGATGGTCGGTTACCACAAAGCGCACACCGACACGCAGGCCGAGGCTGAGCGCGGTCTGGATGGCCTGGACTGTCCAATCAAACAGCGACTTGGCCTGTCCAGCCTCGAGAACTGCCGTCTGCTGGCAGGTTGCACAGATGGCGCGCCCATCCGGCAGGTAGCGCGCGCGAGCGTCGAGCGGAACACCACAGACGCTGCAATGCTGGCGCGTCTCATGGCATGTCCTGCAGTAGGGACCTAGGCCATTGATCTCGACATAGCTGCCGGTGACTGGCGAACCACACGAACGGCAGCGCGGCGCGCCCGCCGCGCACAGTGCACAATTGGCGCCGGTGGACATGTCGGCGCGCATCGGCAGCCCACAGCGCCGGCAGCGCGGGGCCGTTTTGTGACAGTGTCCACACACTGCAAGCTGATGGTCGGGGTGCTCAGGGTGCACATGGATGCTCAGGCCTTGGGCCAGCGGGCGTCCGCATAGGTGGCAGTAGTTGCTCATCTTGGATTCTGCATATGCGTGAGCCGCTCTACTGCAGCAAGAGTGTCACCTTGACCCGACCAAAGCGCAGTTCGGTGCCGCTGTGCACTGACATCGGCACACCCGGCTGTGCCCTCTGGTTGTTGACAAAGGTGAAATTGACGGTGTTATAGTCCTCAATGTACCACCCCCCAGCCTGCTGGAATAGGCGTGCGTGGCGGCGGCTGACACCCCCCTCTTCGCCGCCATGTGGTGCCAGATCTGCGTCGGGAAAGATGTTGCTCACCGGATCCTCGCGGCCGATGAGATACTCTCCCTTCCCGAGAGGCAGCGGGATCTGAGCGCCCGTCACCTGGATGATCAGGACGGGTTGGCTGCTGGCAGGCGGCTGCGGCATCGCCGGCTGATAAGATGGCTGAACGACTGGCGGAGGCGCTGGCTGCTGGACAACGGGCACGGCGGCGCCCACGGGGCCCCCGCAATTGTCACAGAATGCCGCGCCTGGTGGTAGGGATGTACCACATTGGGCACACCGTGTTGCCCCGGCTCCGGCAAGCACTGTAGGCGCCATGTCTGCCGGCTGAGCGGATGGAGGAGCCGGCGGATACGCCTGTGGAGCCGGGCCGGGCTGAACGATCGTCTCCAGATCCGGCATCCTGAAACCACAGTTATCGCAGAATGCCGCTCCGTCCTCGTTTGCGGTACCACACTGTGGGCAGTTCATCTCTGTCTCCTTGCTCCATCTTGGATCGTGCCTAGTCCTCTAGTTTCTGTGTCAGCTTGCGCGTGGCATAGCTGATCCTTTTGGTACCTCTCGAGGACATCTGTCCCTTCTGCTCAAGGTTGGCCGCCTCTTGCTGCATATCGGCTGCTAGATCCTCCTCGCCCATCTCCAGCAATCGAGTGGCTGCGGCACGCAGTTTCTGCGTTGCGGCGGCGATGTTGCCGGCTTGTGCCTCCTCCAGGGCGCGGGTCTGCAGTTTGAACGTGGTCACCTTTTCGACAACGTTCATCACCAGCGGATCCACCTGCCTGGCCACACTGGGGTCTCCTGTGAAGCCGAGCAGCACATCGGTGCGCACCGTTTCGTGGGTCAGACCCGTCGCGGGCACCTCGTAGTCCAGCTCTGCCTGAGCCACGCGGTATCGCCCCGGCTGGCGCGCAGGCACGGTCATCTCGATCAGAACGCTGCGTCCTTGGACCTTTTCCAGGTCGCCAAGGTAGACCTGGACATCGCGATCTGAGAGCGCGCGCTGCCCCAATTTGGCGATCTGAGGCCGGACTTGCCAAACGTTCTTGGGGATCACGCCGGTTACCAGACGCAAGACCAGGTTGGCATTCTTGACTACCGCTGCCTGTGCTGAAGTCACAGACTGCTGGAACTGGTCTATGATCTTCTGTGGCGTGACATCGTCGATGAAATCAGAAACGCCGCCGCTCTCCCGGGCTATGCCGTCCAGCAGGTCCTGGTTCCAGTCATCTCCCAGGCCGAATGCGGTCACGGGGATCTCTAGTCGTCCAGCCTCCGCGGCCAGCCGGTGGCATTCAGGCTCGTCCCCATAGGTCTGTCCGTCTGTGAGCAGCAGAAGGCGGCTAACGCGGCCTGGGCCCAGGTTCTTGCGCAGCTCACTCAGTCCGGCCTGCATTCCCGAGGAAATGGCTGTACCTCCCCTATCGCGGATGCGGTCGATCTCGCGGTGCAGTTCGGATCGGTTGGTCGCCGCCTGCGCAGCGGCGATCACGCGAGCCTTCTCATCGTAGACCACGATGGAGACGATGTCGTTGGGACCCATCTGATCAGTGGCCATCTTGGCCGCTGTCTTCATATTAGCCAACTTGGCCCCGGACATGGAGCCGCTGTGATCGAGCACGAGTGCAAAGTTCAGAGGCATCTGTACGGTGGCTACGGCATCCGTAGGCATCGCCTCGATCAGCACATAGACCAATTGCGGTGTCCCGGTAACGGGAAAGTTGACCTTGTTGGTTCTTACGGTCAGGCTCACTTCTCCTGGCATGTTCTACCTCCAGAGTGAAAAAGGGACCTGCTGGTCGGTACGAGCCGGATCGCCACCCGTTCCGTGGATTACGGCCCATCCCATCGCACGGGTTGCGCCGTCCGGTGCTACACACTGCCTGGCAGGCAGGGTATGCCGTCCACTGCACAGGAAGCACGTGTGCGATGGATCACATCACGGCACGGACGCCGATCAGGATGACGCTGATATTGTCGCTGCCTCCTGCGGCGTTTGCCGCGGCGACCAGTTGCTGCGCCGCTTCTGGCAGGGAGGGCGACTGGGTCACGATCCGCAGAATCTCCTCATCGCTGATCTCGCCGCTCAGTCCATCACAGCACAACAGCAGGACGTTGCCAGGAGCCAGGGTCTGTCGCGTGATGTCCGGCTCGACCTTGGGCTTGTCGCCGATGTTCCGGTAGATGACATTGCGCTGGGGATGAGTGGCCGCCTGTTCCGCGGTGATCTGTCCTGTGGCGACCAGCCGTTCCACAAGAGAGTGATCCGTGGTGAGCCGGGTGATGGCCCCATCCGCGATCAGGTAAGCGCGACTGTCGCCTACGTGAGCAATGTGAGCGGTATCGTCTTCCACTACGGCGAGGACCAGCGTCGTTCCCATATCGTTCCGAGAGGATCTGCGTCGCTCAAAGACAATCTGGTTGGTTTCCGCGATGACGCTCTTGAGCCACGCCACATAGTCTACCGGGGGCGCGCCGTCCGTCACTGCCGGGGTCAGCACATCTTGGATCGCCCGCCGAGCGATCGTGTGGGCCGCCAGGCGACTGGCTACGTCTCCGCCTTGATGGCCACCCATCCCGTCAGCTACGGCGTATACGCCCAACGGCATGCTAACCGAGCGGTAGACCTGGCCCAACTCCAGCGTCACGATGCTGTCTTCATCCAAAGGGCGCTGCCGGCCTGTGTCTGAGAGGCGAACAGCGTGGATATCCAGGCCGCTTGGGTGGCGTACGCTGACCTTGGCCTGCCGCAAGGTTGCCGCCAGCTCCTCCGACGTGGTGTATCCCTCCGTCCCAAGCGCGTGGGCGAATGTGGCCTGAAGCTGGGGCAGCGCTACCGTGACATGCGGATCATACTGTGTGAGGCCGGTTGCCAGGCGGTACATTAGGGCGGCAAGCTGCCGAACATCGCTGGCGATCCGCCGCGTGCCCGTCTGCTGCCATTCTTCCAAGGGGATCACAAAACCTGTACTCAGGTCCGCCCACTTGGCCAATGCCGGATGCTCTTCTCCGTTCGCATTCGCCAGAGCGACTTGTCGGTCGCCCAATTTGTGGAGGACGATGCGGTGCTCGTGCAGGTACGCCAGACCTTCTGCCAGACCAATGCCCCACTCTAGCACGGAGGACAGAGGCTGCGGCGTACTGAGCTGCTCGGCTGTCTGCCAACGCGGCTCGTCCAGCACGACATAGTGGCGCGTCTGCTCGCCAACGGGTTCCGCGAACACCGCGCGGGGAGGGACCAGGTTCGGGTGGGCCAACCCCAGGGCAATGATCTCGCGTTCAACCATAAAGGCGTTCGCGCTGGGTGCCTCTTTTACCCAGTACGTTTGAGTGTCACGCGCCTCATCGTTCATCGCTGCACCACACACCTCACAGTGCTGAACGCCGCCGGGATTGACTGCGCCGCACTCTGCATTGGGGCAGCGTAGGGTCGCTGGTTGCTCCTGAACCAGGTAGGTGTTGAACGTCTTGCCCTGTCCTACCACCTTTAGCACGCGGAGCCGTTCTCCGCCGATCAGCGAACCGACGGACAGGAGCGAGAGCAGTTCAGATGGTTCGCCGGCTGCCGACATGGGTATGGTTGGGGATCCCTTGGCTGCCTCGCTGACTGCGCTCTCGCCAGGCAGTGGTGCTCCGCAGCGATTGCAGAAGCTGGCGTTTGCCCGGTTCTCGAAACGACATTCAGGACATACGAGAGGTGAGAAGGCGCCTGCTGGTCCTGGTGCCTGTTCGGGTGCCGGGTGAAGAGCTTTTGTCTCCGGCTGCTTGCGACTGCCAAAGAGCTGAACGACAAGAAGGACAACCAGGATGACGAGCAATCCCAGCAGGATGCCGGCAAACAGGGCAAAGTTGTCCCTGACCCGCTCCACCAGGGTCCGCGCAGGCGTGGGGATCGCAATCGGCGTGGCAGCAGTGGGCTCGACCAGCGCGGCGGTGGGCGCCGGCGGCGAGGCGGTGGGTGCGGGCTGTGTTGCAGTGGGGGCAGGCGGCGTCGCGGTTGGCTCGGGCGGCGTGGCTGTGGGAGCAGGCGCCGTCGGA
Source organism: Anaerolineae bacterium (assembly GCA_016783145.1). Taxonomy (GTDB): domain Bacteria; phylum Chloroflexota; class Anaerolineae; order JAFGEY01; family JAFGEY01; genus BS750m-G44. The sequence continues at coordinate 56,151 of JADHXD010000001.1, read as the reverse complement.
GTCGGCTCGGGCTGTGTTGCGGTGGGCTCGGGCGGCGTCGCAGTCGGTTTGGGTTGTGTTGCAGTCGGTTCGGTGATTGAGGGAGGGCTAGCCTGCGAGTCCACTACGTCCCAGTCCAGGACGCCAAAGACCAGTGTTCCACTGTCCGGGGTGGTGACCGTAAAGATCAGATCATCTGCCAGCAGCGATCCGGTGGGTATGATGGCAAAGTCCAGGGGCTCCTCGAGCGTCACGATACGCGTCAACGAACTGCCGGGCTCGAACAGGATCTCCAGGGCACCAGGGACCGGGGCATCTATCCCCTGGGTGCCGGAGAGGATGACCGTAACAGTGTGCGGTCCGCCCGGGTCACGGATCAGGGTCAGCGTTCCCGTGGGCACGATGGAGAGCCTCAGCGTCTCCGTGGAGGCCAGTGTGAGCGTCAACGTCCTGGTGGATACGCCTTCTGCCTCCAAGATCGTGTGGTCCGTCAGTGCCGCCAGTACACTGCCGCCGGCTCTCGCCTGAGGTGGCGATGCACAAGCCCGCAGAACCCATGCTCCGGCGAGCAGGGCAAGCCCGCTGAGCACGACTGCGATCGCGATTCGGAATCGCTTTGTGAGGGTCACCTGGTCCTCCTATCTGCCTATGGGATGCGCTGTTCGACCTGATCAGGTTGGGCGGCGATGTGCAGTCGGTCCGTAGATTCTCTGAGGGCGATCCCCCGCCTCAGAATCTGTCTGCCCAGGATGCCAGGCCAACTGCACAGGCTGGGAGGTGCTGGGCTTGAGCCGCCCACAGCGTCGGTACACAGGCGCTGCTGGCCCGTCGGGCGCACTCTCTATATTATAGTATAGAGGGGCGGCGTTGTAAAGGGTAGGTAGAATCCCTGTCCAGTGAGGGCGGCTGGCGAGGGATCAGGGAGGAGCTCGAAGGACGATTCGGAGAGATCGATCCTGCTCAAGAGTGAGGTCGTAGGCCAGCTCGGACGAGGTGAGCAAGGCGGGCTCCGGTTCACTGTCCTTCACCTGTGCCCCCGGTGGAAGCAGGATGCGGACGCGAAGGGGGATTGCCTGCGTGCCAGGCTGCTTTTGGACAAGCAAGGCGTACTCTGTGTCTCCATCGCGAGTTCGCAGGATGCTCTCCGCCAGCGTGTACTCGAAACGGGTCTCCAGGGTCTCAGCCTGACCGACGAGCAGCAAGGTGGCAAAGACATTGTGCCCGGCTTCGGGAGGGCCGACCATCACCTGGGCTGGGCTGGGGCGACCACTGAGCAGTTCCTGCCCGCTGATCGCGTGGGCGGTCGCGTCAATGAGCCGAGCCTCGAGCGGCGCATATACGCGCAGGTAGTCCCAGTAGCATCGATCCATCATCTGCTCGTAGGTCAGGTTGTACCGCGGCTCGTGGAGACAAGGTGCTCGTCGCTTCTCGATGGTGTGCCTGTGCTGGACGACAAGTGTCACGCGTGGAGCGTCCATCTCGTCAAGATGCACAGTATATGCGATGCTCTCTTTTATCACCGCATTGGCCTTGTTGAACCCCACGTTCGCGTCCACGACCATCAAGTAGTCGCCGGCGCTGGGCCGCAGGGCCCCATCCCAGCCGAGGTCCGATGCCAACGCGGCGGCGTCTGCATCTTCCAGGTAGATCAAGAGATGCTTCTGCTCCAGCGACTGCAGCGCCGCACGCCCCAGGAGGCGCAGCGTGTCTGGGTCCATCTTGTCCGACCACCGCCGAGAGACCGCGGCCAACACGGCAGCCATAAAGTCCTTGCGGTGCTGCCACCATTCTGTGTCGATCTCGCCCGCAGGGCTCCACGCCTGTCTCATGGCCTGGATGACATTCTGTGCGGTGATGGGCTCAGGCTGCCCCTCAACCTCCAAGGGCCCCAGCACCTCGATCAGCAAAACGAGGGCATGCTGGTCCAGCGCGACGACGCCGTCTGCCCGGACGTCTCGACCGAGGGCATAGAGAGCGATGGCCGCTTGTGCGGATGTGGGAAAATCGGGGCTCCAATTGCTGTCGCGAAAGAGCCACAGCCCAGAGAGCATAACCTCGCGCAGTGGGTCGGGCGGGTCTGGATATGGCTGTCGCAGGTCATCCACGGCATAGCTGTCCTCGAACTCGAGCTCCAACACGCGGCCACCCTCGACGGTGAGGCGGATGACGCCGCTGATAAAGCCTCCAGTGGCGCGGAGCTCATCCTCGTTCTGGACCAGCACCAGATAGGTGCGGGCCTCATCCACCCCAAGCAGCTCTGGGATCACAAGCGCTGCCCTTGCGCCCCACTCCAGGAGCGGAAGATAGCGGTCCAGTCGGTCCAGCCACCTCTGGACTCGGGGGCTCAACTCGTGGCCCTTTAGTCGCTCACGGGCCGTCTGGGCGTCCTGAATGTCCAGCAGCGCACTCGTAATCTGCGGTTTTGCTTCGTGTAGAGAAGTCACTGCCCTTCCCGGTGGTTCCTGAACGTCCGCCTCGTTCAGGAGGAAGGAGAGCGATCCCGCCATCTTTTCTCCCGCAGATGCCACGCCGAGGGCGATCTCGAGGAGCGCGGGAGCTGCCTGGATGTCAGGGCCGTAGCCAGGCAGCCAGCCAAGATAGGGGGCCATCCACAGGAAGGGCCGTCCTGCCGCGTGGAGCGTTTCCAGGTCCCTGTGGGTCGTGCGCAGCAGTGCCAACGCTTCCTGAGGGTCCACAGGATGCAGCCCACCGGCGGTCAGCGTCTCCAGTGTGTCCAGGTCGGCTTGGACCGCGGACATGGCCTGGCGCAGCCGGGCAAGCGCGCTCCCCATCCAGATGACAGCGAGCAGGAGCAAGAGGACGCACGCCGCGAGAGACACTCGCCTGCGCCTCGACAGGAGCTCGCTGGTCCGCATCCGTTCGTGTGCTTGAGCCTGGTTTGGTTTCATCGGTCTCGAGTCCGATCGGCGCTCGGCAAGATGCAGGCAAGCTCTTCTCGCTGCCCGACTATCCAGCAGACAGGGCGCACCGCGACATCGGCCCATCGCTGTGGGTCTTGCTCACCTCCACCGGCGACCAGGTCTGCGACATCGAGCGCAAGCTGTCTTGACGAGTGTGCAGTATACCAGTCGTATCCCAAAAGATCAAGGTCCACCACCGACACGTCCGGTCGCCGCTCCAGCGCGTGCTGCACGTACCAAAGGGCAAAGGTATGCGCATCTCGCCGGCTGAGAAGGAGGGCCGCCTGCGGCGCACGTTCGAGGACGGTGTCCGCAAAGTCACACGCAGCCCGGTCAGCGCTGAGATCCAGGGTAGGAGCTCTCCGCACTGCAGCGATCAGGGGCAGCGTAAGCACCAGCAGGGCGCCTGCCCGGGTGATGTACGCCCTCGGATGAGTCGCCTTGTCCAACGCACTGAGGAACTGATCAAGTCCTGTTCCCAGCCACAGTCCCAGGCAGACGAGCGTGGGGATGAGATAGAGGTAGGAATCGGAGGTGTTGTACCCAACCGCAAAGACGGTGCCAAGCATCATGGCCGTTCCTGTCGCCACGAGCAGGGGAGCGTCCACCTTTGGTCGTGCTGCGATCCCCCACGCGGCTACCATCAGGCCAGCCCACCCGAACTGTTGGGTCAGCAACCCGCTCCAGGAGAGCATCCTCGTCCAAAGGTGCTCGAAAGGAAGGGCAAAGACGAACTGCCGGTACGGCGTGCCGGAAACCGTCCACCAGAACCGCTCGACGGTACGCGGATCTCCCCAGTTGATCGGCGGGTCACTGGCCGCGCACAGGGGGAGATAGAGGTAGACGGCAAGGCCGAGGAGGATCCCGATGAGGCCAGCCAGCCCCCGTCGACCCAGTGGCCACAGGGCCAGATAAACGAGGGGAGCGCAAAAGATGGCGGTCGGATGGTTGCCGAGGCTGAGCCCCCACACTCCTCCGACGACGAGCGCCTGCACGGCGACGCGCGGCCAAGGTGACTGACCCTCCGGTTTGGACAGTGCCGCTGGAACCAGCAGGAGCGCCGTGAACAGGCCATTCAGAGCATGAACTTCGGTGACGATGGCCTGTGACCACAACATGGGAGACAGAGCCAGCGCCCATCCCGCGCTGATGGCGCTGACCGGTCTCTTGCCTGCGCGGACCAGCGTCCAGGTAATCAGGGCAGACGTTCCGGCCGCGCACACAGCAGAAAAGAGATTCGTGCGCGTGGCGATCTCGCCAACTGGCAGCAGAGTGAACGCGCGTGCAGCCAAGAGATAGGAGGGATAGCCTGGCGAGTGGGCGATGCCCCAGGTGCGGGCCGCCGCAGCCAGTTCTCCGCCATCTCCGCTGTCGTAGGCCCACGTCAGGCCTGGCGCAAGCGTTGCCAGGTAGAATCCCAGGCTGGCAAGGCCCACGATCGCTGCGCAGAGGTAGGCTGCTGCCCTTCCGGTCAGGGTGCGCTTCGTCCAGAGAGGGCCGTGGCTACCGCACGAAACAGGATGCACATATCCCTCCACAGAGAATAGTGCTCGATGTAATCCAGCTCCATCCGGACGCGTTCATCCAATCCCAGTGCCCCTCGTTCGCTGACCTGGCTGGGGCCGGTCATCCCAGGCCTAATCGCCAGCCGCTGTCGGTGCCAGTCGTCGTAGCGCTGAGCGACGTCCCCTTCCTCGGGGACAGGCCCGACCAGGCTCATCTCTCCCACGAGCACGTTCCACAGTTGTGGAAGTGCGTCCAGGCCGGTTCGCCTCAAGAAACGCCCTATGTAATTGGCATCTGAGCCAGTCTCTGCCCTCGACGTGCGTGAGGGCAGAGAGTTGGGGTCCGTGGGTCCAGGCTGGGCCGGTTCTCTTCCACGTGCCGTCGTCCGCAGGCAGTGCATGGTGAACAGGTGACCGTTGCGTCCGATACGCTGCGAGGAGGAGCATATGGGGCCGGGTGAGTCCAGCCGGACTGCCAGGGCGAGCACAGCCAGGAGAGGAGAGGTCAGCGCCAAACCCAACAAGCTGCCCACAATATCCATCGTTCGCTTGCCGATGCGGTCCCATAGGCTGATAGGGGGCGGATGAGGGCTGGGCTGGCCAGCGAAAGACAGCGTGCCTGTCACGAGGCCGGAGCCCAATGCCAGAGACCGCAGGACGAGGAGAAGTGGTACGATGACGGCGATCGCCGGGTCTCGACGTAGCACCCGGGCAAGGAAACGAACCGCCGTGCAGCAGAAAATCCCCGCGACGATCAGGGCTGCATAGCGGGCGAATGACCAGAACAGGGTCAACGGGAGCAAGAGTCCCAGCAGTCCCGCGAGTCCGATCTGCACTTTGAGAACCTGTGGGGTGTGAGAATCCGTGACCGCTCGCCCTGGGTGCCAGCGCAGAAGGAGGGCCTTCCAGTAGCCAATCGCGAACTTGCGTCGCCAGTATTCGCCCACGGTCGCATCGTGATGATGATAGACGACAGCTTGCGGGGCAAACACGAGCCAGTATCCCTTGCGCGCGAGACGAAAAGAGAGTTCTTGGTCTTCGACAGACGCCGTTGGAAAGGTTGTGTCAAAGCCGCCGTTTGCGAGAAAGGTCTCGCGGCGGTAGGCGGCCGAGTAGGTGTCCACGAAGTCGATGCGCTCTCTGCGCGACATCCGAGCGTACCTGTCCTCATACTCGAGCTGAACAAAACGGGCCACTGCCACACGCTGCCTCGTCCGGTAGATTCCCTTGGCTCCGGTCACCTCTGGATCGCGCAGTGGTTCGGAGATCCGCTCGAGCCAGTCGTACGCCGGTACGCAGTCTGCGTCCGTGAACAGGAGGATGCTTCCCCTGGCGACCCGTGCGCCGTGGTTGCGGGCTGCTGCCGGGCCGGTGTTATCTTGGCATAGCAGGCGCGTGTCAAAGCTCCGGGCCACCTCTGCCGTAGCATCCGTCGATCCGTCGTCCACGACGATGACCTCATACTCGCCCCTCGGCGTAGACTGTGTCTGCAGTGCCTTCAGGCAGTCTCCCAGTGTGGCCTGGGCATTGTAGGCTGGGATGATGATCGAGTACGCTGGCGTGCTCACTCGGCCCCCCATAGCGGGAATGTGGGAGAGTTCTTTGGGCGCGATCGCGGATCGCATCGAGTCATGCACTGGCTGCCTGGTCTGTCTCGTTCCCTGACCGCGAGTCCTCTTTGCTCCTCTGGCGCAGCCAAGCTATCGCAGCCGTAGAACTGATCAGCAGAAACAGGACCAAAAGCCCTGGCCACAGGCGACAACACGATCGCGAGAAACCGACGGGGAGTGCGGCCGGCTTGGGGAGTGATGTGGACGTGGCCGACGGCATGGCAAGGGCTGTTTGGGTCGGCTCCGGTGTCGCTTCTGCCGCTGGCGACAGGGTGGTGGGGCGGAGCGCTGGGAAGGGTGAGGCCGTCGGTGTGGGCGTTGGGCTTGCCTGCCCAGGAGAAGGCGAGGCGACAGCTGTCCACGTTGAGGTCCCGGTCTGTGCCCTGGTTGCCGTTGACTCTGCTGTGGGCGTGGACGGCGGCGTGGCTGTCGGGGAGTCCTGGACAGGCGGGATGGGGGGCACAGCGGTCGAGGTCGGTGCGGGAGGCGGCAGCGGTGCCACTTCTGTAGGCGTGGGCTCGGAAGGGGGAGAAGTTGGCGTTTGCGGTCCGAGCGTCGGCGGACGGGTGGGAACGGTTTGCCTGTGCGGGTCCTGCCCTGGCGTGGCCCAAGCGGTGCGCGCAAACGAGGCGATCACGATCGCGCTCCCGATCAGGAGGGCTGTGATCCCCCGGATGTGCATCCTGAGTCGCCGTCTGGACATGTCTTTTCTTCCTCGGTCCAACCTGCCCTGCGGGCAACAGCGTGAGCGAAACGACGAGGCCGCCGGTGCAAAGGCGAACCAACGCGAGCGGATGGGGTCAGTGACCAGAGACCAGCGGCAGGTAGACCTCGTGCTGGGCGATCAGCAGGGCACGAGAGATCTGGTTGTTGGTTTCGTTGGACTCGTCGATGAGATTGTAGACATCGGCAGTGACCCCGATCGTGGACATCCCTACTGGTGCATCGATCCACTGGGCGAACACGTTTGTGAGCTTCCTCGCCGGCAGGACGGCGATCACATGCGCCGGGCCAATGGGATGCGCAGGGCTGCCTACCCAGAACTGAACGGACACGTTTTCGGCATCGCTGTTGCCGGCATTGCGTATCGTGGCTTTGAGCGAGGCTGTGACCGGCTCTCCCTCCATCGACAGGGGCGGCGGCGTGGCGAACCCGACCCTGGCAGCGGTCAGGTCCACGTAAGGGGTGTACAGCGGCGCTGCATAGCTCTCATAGTCGACACCCAGGGAGGTGATCGTTTTGCTCTCGGACTCAAAGAGATGGCTGCGTAGGGTCTGGTCTCCCATGCGATCGACGTTGAGGCTAAACCAAGCCCAGCGTTGCACCAGGCGGTTCCCATCACGAGGGTAGCCAATGTACGGATCTGTGGCGTTCAGAAAGTAGTCGAATGTCTGGCGCATAAAGGAAGCGGCGCGTGCTTCGTGGAATCCCCACTCCTCAGTGACCAGGATCCCGTACTCGGTGATGATGAGCTCCTTGTCGCGCTCCCCGATGTCTCTCATCCAGGTCCGAAAGCGTACGATCTGTTCGATGACGAGATCGAGTCGATCGTGGTCCTGGATCTGCCAAAGCATCCCCCGGTTGACATTGAACCCCGGGGGGATGTCACAGCCCCACTGCCCTCGCTCTTCGCGCAAGACGAACGTGTGGATGTTCCACAGATCCACTGGAAGGTTTGTTCCGTAGTAGTCCTTGTATCGCGTCCAGACCTCCTTCAGCCACTGCATTCGCAGGGGCGTGGCCTGTACGATGCCTCCGACGGTGACGCGGCAGGTCGGGTCCAGTGCCTTGAGAAAGGTGTAGAGCCTGTGGTAGAGACGCGCATACTGATCGGGGGTACTGTTCCCCTGCCAGATGCAGTCGGGCTCGTTGCCGATGGTCCAAGTCGCGCCTGGATTGGCGGCGACCAGGGCTGCCAGGCCGGCTTCGCTGGGGGCAAAGACGTCCCCAAGCGTCCATATGGTCTGTACGAACTCCATGCCGGCAGGGGCAGGAGGATCGAGCTTTGTGGACCAGTCTATGTACCACCCTGCCCGCACTCGGGCCACATCAAAGAGACCGACTTGACCAAAGGCTGAGCTCACGTCGATGCCGAAACGGTCGGCATCCGATGGGTAGAGCGAATCTTTGAGCGCGGCCTGTGAGGAGCCAGAGTGCGCTCCGCGAGGGGCAATCGCCGTGGCCAGCGCCATCGCGCACACGAACAGGGTCAGTAGAGTCACGTGACTGTGGTTTCTCTTGAACAACGATCGTCCCTCAACGCACACGTTCGCTGCTTGTTGGGCCTCTCCAAATTGACGCTTCAAAGTTGGCGATGGTCGTCCAGGATGTACGCCACCGCTCCTTCGAGGTCCTGGACGATCCGCCACGTCGCGCGCTCGTCCGGCGAGAGGCTCTCTGCTGTCTGCTTGCCCCTGCCGGTGAGGACTATGATCCCGCGCACCCCCGCAGCACGCGCGGCTTCCACATCCGACCGGGCATCACCGACCAGATAGGAGGATCCCAGGTCCAGGTTCATCTCCGCTGCCGCGGCGAGCAGCATCCCGGGCCGGGGCTTGCGGCAGGTGCAGCCTGCCTCAGGTCGGTGAGGGCAGATGTATATCCGGTCGATCCGTCCTCCCTGCGCCGTGATGACGTCGACAAGCCGCCGGTTGATCTCGCTCACCTCGTCCAGGGTCATGATCCCTCGACCCACTGCGGATTGGTTGGTCACGACCACTATGCGGCAGCACGTTGCGCTCAGACGCCGCAAGGCCGCCAGCGACCCAGGCAGAAAAGATACTTCGGACCATCTCTTGACGTAATTCGACCGGTACGCGTTGATCACCCCGTCCCGGTCAAGGAATACGGCCGGGCGCGCATCCACCATCTGCTTACTCACTCGCAGCCTGAATGCCCACCACCATTGCTTCGGACGGAATGGCGCTCTGCCAGATGCTCACCGGGGTATTGGGATATCGCGCTTCCAGAGCGCGGGCCAGTGCTTGTCGTCCGTCTGCCTTGCGCGCGATGACGATCGCAAACCCGCCGCCGCCCGCTCCGGCCAGTTTGCCGCCGCAGATGTGCGGCCTCATCTCCTCGAACAGGGCATCAATAAAGACATTGGTGCAGCCTGGGTCCATACGCCGGTTGATCGCCCAGTGTTCCTGAAGCAGCGCTCCGAAGCCGCTCACGTCCCCTGCGTTCAGTGCGTCTCGCATGGCTATCGCCAGTCGAGAGATCTCGCCCAGCATCCACACCATCTCTGGGTCGCGAGCCATCCAGCGCCCCATCACCGCCTGCAGCAAGTTCTTGGCCAGCCGCTGTTGACCGGTGTACACGACAACCAGTCGCTCTGAGATCTCGGCCTCTGTCTCCGGCGACAGCCGCACCGGTTCTACACGGATGACCTGGGGCAGCCCTGGAGCGGTTGCGATGAGCTTGATCCCGCCGACCAAGCCGCCGACCTGGTCCTGCCAGCCACCCCCAGTGGTCATCATCTGTTCCAGACAGAGCACCTCGTCGTAGAGCTGTGCGTGTGAGAGTTCCACGCCGAGCAGTCGCCCCAGGCATACCAGCGCGGCTCCGGCGATGATCGAACTGGTGCCCAGGCCGGAGCCGCGGGGGATGTTGGTCTCGGTGCGCAGCCGCAGCCCAGCTCCCCACGTGTCCAGCAGTTCGGCTACGGGCATCTCCGGGTCGCCCTCTGCGGGCACGATCCCACGCATCACCAGCGCTGCCTTGTGCAGGGCAAAGGGATCCGCAGGATTGGCGTAAGCCAGCACCTCGCCCAGACATTCCGGTTCCAGGGTGGCGTCGATGTCCCTGCTGTCCAGGATCAGCCGGCGCTCAGGCAACCAGCACGCCTCGGCGGCGATAGGATACCTGCCTTTCAAGGTCAGAGCGGCATTGAGCACCGTTCCCCCTCGCTCTATGCTGTGCGGTGGTGTGTCTGACCATCCGCCGCCAAAGTCGATCCGCGCTGCTGTTTCGACCCGGACCGAGACACCAGTGTCAGAGCAGGACATAGCCACAGGCGTGTGAGACTCGCGCGCGGGCCTCCGCTCGTTGACCGATCGCTCGATGACGTCTGCCAACGTGGCAAAAGCCCGGTCTTCCCAGGTTGCTTCTCCGCTTGCCTGCGCCAAGGCCTCATATCCCCGCAGCCGCAGGATCGGATCGGCCTCTGCCAGCCACCCTGCAATCTGCTCGCATCTGCGGCCCGCCGGTCCTTTCAACGACCCGAACAAGGGCTTGATCTCCGCCGCTGGGCGTTCGGCCTGGATCGCCTCATACGCGCGGCGGGCTGCCACACGGTCCTGCACCTCTGTCTGGCCGGAGAGGATGCGCTCCCCATCCGCCTGGAGAAAACTCTCTGCCAGGGAGAAACGGGGCGTCCTCCTCCACTGGACCAGCCAGTTGGGGAGGGCACTCCCTGGACGCTGCAGGGGCAGAGACAGGGATAGGCTTTGCTCGCGGTCGCCCGCCGCGGGGTACAGTCTTGCGTTCCACAACGTTCGCTCTGCTGCCGGCAGGCCTGGCCACAGCGTATCTGGCTCTACACACGCCTCTGCCAGCCAATCCGCCCAGTGTTGGTTCATAAAGCTGGCATTGGGATCATCCCATGCCAGCTTGGGGTTGTCGTGCAGGCCGTAGAGACGGGTGACATACCTCCCGCCAGCAACGGGCATCTGGTGCAAAACGATGTCCTGTGCCAGTGCAAGAGGCGCTGTCGTATGCACCCCGGACACGATGGTCCCGCCCTTCCAGGAGAACCTCTCTGCAAGGAGGCTGTCTGTCACGACTGCGGACTCTGAGGGGGCGTCCACTGGCCCTTCCACCGCTGCGTTGATGAGCACCAGGCTTGCGTTCGAACACTGTGCCGGATCCGACATCCACGCTGCCGCGCGAGGCGTCCATCCGCACGCGCGCGCCAGCTCTGGGTCGGCCGCCACCATGTGCCAATACTCGTACGATGTGCCAAAGTGAACGAACACGGCAGGCTGAAGGCGCTCCACCGTAAAGGGCGTGCTATGTCGCAGGCTCTCCCAAATCACGCGCCTCGCCGCCTGGATCGCGGACGTGGCTGGCCCATCGCTGGTGTCGCTCAAGTAACCTTCCTGTGAGGTCGATTCGGCCATCGGCAGCAGCAGGTCGCCGTATAGATTCAGGCCCACGGTACGCTCGGCGGGTACAGCAGACAAACCGCAGAGCGCCGCTACGGGCTCTTCCTTTGTCAGGGCAACGAGCTTCCGTACCGTCCGTGCGCCAAACCACACCAGGCCAGTGTCGATCTGTACGGTCCCGTCTTTGTGCACGGCGTCCCAACGAGCCAGTTCCTCCACGGGCGGTTTGTGCAGGTAGGCACGCACGCGATGACCGCCATCCCCACTGACATAGACGCCGTGATGCGTGCCCATCTCTGCCGGGGCTGCTGCCGCCACCCCGATCACGCCACTGCGCTGGAAGGAGATCTGGAGATGATCATAGATCAACAGCACATCACCTGAGGCGACCAAGATACCGGGTGGCAGTCCAGCCGACAGCCCGCTCAGGCTGATCAGGAATTCATCAAAGATGGTTGACGCGCGCCCATCCGGCAAGACACGGGGCACACGCGAGAAAAGCTTTCCGGTGGCAGAGCAGTGTGGCAAGCGTTTCGAATCGCCGCCGGAGTGGATGACCAGTATCCGGAGCCGATCCAGTCCTCCTGCGGTCGAGAGGTCGAGGGGGCCGGCCTCTGGGCACCGGCCTGATTCGCCTGGCTGCGAGCCCGAGGTAGAGAGCCAGTCCATCACACGCAGGGTCGCACCACCTGACCCGATGCGCTGGCCCTGGGGATCGGGCAGGACGAGGAATCGCGTTCGAACGGGCAGCAATCCGCTCTCTATGCGCCACTCCAACTGCCGGCGATACATGGCGGCCTGGCGCTCGTCACTGGCTGTCAGCACGCAGGCATCCCAGCCGGCCCTGGCACCGGGCTGCAGAGAGGCCAGATACTGCTGCCAGCTGTTCTGATATGCCTGTTGCAGAAAGGCCGCACTGCCGTCCCTGCTCGCCTGCCCCATGCTATCGTCCTCTCTGGACCGTACTCGAGCGGTTCCTGCTGCGCTGGGTCCGGAAGATTCTGCTGAGAAATGCCGCCTGTGAAAGGCGACCTACCTATAGGTTTTCGAGGGCGCGGTGCCCTCCATCCAGATTTTCTATACCGTCAGCCCGTGGTTTTGCAGCTCGCTGCGCGCCTGCTCAAAGTCGTCCGTTGCCGTCTGCGAGCGTACCCAGTTCACGAGTTCGGCCACCCCGTCCTCAAAGCGCACCGTCGGCTGGAAACCCATCGCCTGAATGCGCCGGATGTCGGCATAGCAGTGGCGGATGTCTCCCGCACGGAACCTATGCACGATCTCGGGCTCGCCTTCGTTCCCAAGGTGGTCATTCAGTGCCTCAGCCACGTCCAAAATCGTCAACTGCCGTCCTGTACCCACATTGAACGCGCCGTAGTCCATCTCATCTCGTTCCAGCGCAAGCAGGTTGGCCTGTACGATGTCTTTTACGTGTGTCAGGTCTCGTGACTGCAACCCGTCCTCAAAGATAACCGGCTGCTTGCCGTTCAGCAAGCGGCCAGAAAAGATCGCTGCCACGCCGGTGTATGGGTTGGAGAGCGCCTGTCGAGTGCCGTAGGCGTTAAAGTAACGCAGGGCCACCGTGGGCAGACCGTAGGCCAGCCCCACAGCCAGACACATCTCTTCCTGGGATCGCTTGGTGATGGCATAGACGCTCGTCGGGTACAGCGGCTTGTCCTCGTCCGTAGGCAAGGGATCGGCTCGCGCCCCACATGTGGGGCAGCGCATTTCCCAGTCTCGCCGAGCCAGCTGCTCAACTGGTCGCAGTCGCGGAGAGGTCTCACCGTGCTCGGGGCAGCGGTACCTGCCCTCTCCATATATGGACATCGAAGAAGCGACTAGGAGCTTGCGCACGTTGTGTTTCTCGTTGGCCAGAACGTCCAGCAGCACAGCAGTGCCGCGCGTGTTGGCGTCTACATAGTGCTCGATCGCGTACATAGACTGACCCACGCCCACCGCTGCTGCCTGGTGAAAAATCACTTCCGCGCCCTGGATGGCCTTTCGCAGCGTATCTCGGTCTCGCACGTCCCCCAGGATTCGCTCGCACTCTGCAGCCAGGTAACCTGGCCACTGGCCGCGTTCCCGCAAACCGCCGTGCACCTGCGGCTCCAGGTTGTCTAACACGCGTACCTCGTGCCCTGCTGCCAGCAGCGCATCTACCAGGTGCGATCCGATGAACCCCGCTCCCCCTGTGACCAGGACCTTTTCTGCCAACCTTCACTCCTTGTCTCTACTGCGATCTCTGCATGGAGAACTGGATGACATCCTGCAGGATCTCGTCGAGCGACGAACGAGGTTGCCACCCTACGTACCGGCCTATCTTGCCGATGTCCGGCATCCTGCGCTTCATGTCCTCGAACCCAGCGGTGTAGGCCTGCTCGTAGGGCACGAGTCTGACACGTTCATCTATGCCTGTAGGAGCACGTCCGAGCGCAGCGTCCGCCAGTTTCAGCACCCGGTGCGCCAGCTCGAGGATGGAGACCTCGTCGGTGGAGCCAATGTTGAACACTTGGCCGATCGCCTGCGGGCACGCGGACAAGGCGATGATCGCCTCGACGACATCCTTGACGTGCACGAAACAGCGGGCCTGGTTCCCGTCTCCATAGACGGTGATGGGCTCGCCGGACAGAGCTTGCCTCACGAACCGAGGGATGACCATTCCGTAGCGACCTGTTTGCCGGGGTCCTACCGTGTTAAACAGGCGAAAGATGACAACGGGCAGATCGTTCTTCCGGTGGTATGCCAGGCTCAGGAACTCGTCTACCGCCTTCGAAGAGGAGTAGCTCCACCGGGCTACGGTCGCCGGTCCCAGGACCCGGTCATCATCTTCACGGAAAGGAACGTTTTCGTTCTTGCCATAGATCTCGGAGGTAGAGGCGAACAGCACCTGCTTGCGATAGCGGTTGGCGACCTTGAGCACGAAATGTGTCCCCAGGATGTTGGTCTCAATGACGTTCACTGGGTCCTTGAGGATCAGCTCTACGCCGACGACCGCTGCCATGTGGACGACGATGTCACACTCGCTCACCAGCCGGTCCATCACGATCTCGTTGGTGATGGTGTCGATGGCAAAACGGAAACGGGGATTGCCGACCAGTGGGGCGATGTTCTCGAACCGTCCCGTGGAAAGATTGTCGATGACAGTCACATAGTGACCGCGCTCAAGGAGGGCTTCCGATAGGTGAGAGCCGATGAACCCTGCCCCTCCGGTGATCAAGTAGTGAGACATTCTCTTATTCGCTCCTGCTAGTCTCGTCTCAGGCAGTTCGCTTGCTCTGACCGGCAAGCGCGCCGATCAGGGCCTCCCTCCACCTGGTGTATCGATCGTGGTAGAAGACTAGGCTTGCCACCACCAGACTGGTTCCTACGTAGGCGTTGCCGACGATCCCGATCCACGTCCACCACGATCCGGTGCTCAGTCTTTGCCACAGGATGGTCAGTCCGCCACCGATCAGGTTGATCAGCAAGAAGAGCCCAAGCGTAGACCCAAAGTTGCGCAGCACCACGTTAAAGCTGTACCAGATCGCCTGCAGTACGGAGGCATCGTTCATGGCCATCGCGGCGACAAGAAAGGTGCCATAGAACGAAAGCCAGGTGACCATCCCCAGCACAATGGTGCCGAACAGCGAGGATAGAGCTGGGCTGAACGCGCTCAAGGCCAGGAACACGAGGACGAACGGGACCCCGGCTATCAACATCACGACCGCCCTCAGGACCCAGAAGAGCACGCAGTGACTTCCCAATCTGAGTACGCGCTGCCAGAAGGTCCGTGAATCGCTCAGGCCGCGCAGGGTGTGCGTGATGGAGGCCAGATACGTGCATCCGATGAGGATGCCTGCGATGGCCAGCAGGATGCTGGACAGGAGCCAGCTCCAAGGCTGCGTGAGCTGCAACACGAGCACGTCGACGAACGTTGCGTCCGGCACAGAAACCAGCAGGTCAGGCCGATCCGTGATCAGTGAGAAAATGATCCACATCGTCTCATACGTCGATGCAGAGCCAAGACGCACTTCACCCCAGCTCATGAGGCTGGGCACGCCCAATAACCCCACGCGAAGCGCAGAGAACCCGTTGTACCGGGAAGCCATTTCTCCCATCGCGGCCTGCAGAGATTTTACCCACTCGGACATGTCCTCGTTGGGTGCGTCAGCCATCTCGACCGGTAGTGCATCGAGGGTCTGCCGCATCAGGTTCTCTACCGACGCCTGCGGCCCGATCCAGAGAAAAGTGTCCAACAGAATAGGGATTAGGGGTAGCCACCAGTATCGGCGGACGACCTGGAATCCCTTGCCTAGCGATTCGATGATGCTCAAGGTCCCGTTCTCCTTTCCGAACCGCTATTCTAGCATACCTTGGGATGTTCCGCAATTGCGAGGAGAGGGGAGAGATAGGGGTGGGGGATTGACTAATCCCCCCGATGTGGTACAATGAAGGCAGCCGCCCACCCATAGGCATGCAGCGTTGACCTGGGGATGGCCGGCGAGCCCCCCTGCACGCAGGAGGCTCGCCGGCTGGCCCTCAGGACAGCCTAGACGGTGCGCGGCTTGGCGGCAAAGCAGCCAGGGCTCTGTCGCTATGGCGAGGATGGGTTGTCGCTAGATCCTGAGCACGGCCTTGCGATAGATCACGTATGCGACGATGCATAGCACGGCGGTAACGATGAAAGAGACGATGCTTGGCCAGAGGGCAGTTCCCATCGCGCCGGCCACCGTCTGAGTCGGAAGCTGCAGCACAAAGAGGACGGCAAATGGGATCACCCAGGCAAACAAGCCGACGACAAAGAGCCAGAAGGTGACAACGCTTAGCTTTTTCTCTTCATCTGTCAGGTTCTCTCGCTTCTGAAAGAGTGACACGGTTCTTCTCCTTTGTTCTCTGAGCTTGGCTGGTTCAACGGGAGATCCACTTCTCCCGTAAGGGACCTACGGTGTTGCGGTGAACGTCTCAGACGTCTGGATGGGCACTCCTGGCAGGCGTCCGCTCTTGCGATGCGGGAAGCTGCGAGGGCGTGCTCCACGTGCGCGACATACTTTTATTTATTGTAGCATGTGCTGTGAGAGGGTGCAACAGGTTTTGCTCGATATTGCGTGAAGGTTGCGTACAGGTTCTGGACTGGGGAGGTGCGTCGGTGAAAGAGAGCCATCCGTTGGTGCGACTGGCGAGCGAGGCGATCAGGATATACGTGTGTGAGGGCCGAGTCGTGGATCCTCCTGACGAACTGACTGCGGAGATGCACGAGCAGGCCGGGACATTTGTCTCCTTGCACGATCGGTATGGTCAGTTGAGGGGCTGCATTGGCACGTTTCTGCCCACCCAGCCGAACGTAGCGCTGGAGATCATCTCGAATGCGATCTCAGCCGCCACCCGGGATCCCCGCTTCCCGCCGGTGATGCCGGGCGAGCTCGACGGGCTGGACACCAAGGTCGACGTGCTGAGCCAACCGGAACCGATCTCCAGCCCGGAGGAACTCGATCCCAGGCGCTACGGCGTGATCGTCGAGGCCGCGCAGGGCTGGACCAGGAGGGGGCTGCTTCTCCCCGACCTGGAGGGAGTGGACACGGTGGCGGAGCAGATCCGCATCTGCCGCCTCAAGGCCGGGATCGGACCGGACGAACCGATCAAGCTGTCGCGATTCGAGGTGTCTCGCTACACATAGCGTCCTGAGCGGAGCCGAAGGATGGGGCCCAAGGCAAGGAAAGCAAGAGCCGGTCACCCTCTTCTTGGGGGTGACCGGCTTGATGTCTACGGCGGTCCTGGTTACCGGACTGCCATTTCGGTCTGGCGGTCAAAGATCTGCATACGCTCCATATCAAAGACAAAGTTCAGTTCGTGGCCTACCCGCGCTTTGGAGCGAGGGTCGACCCGTGCCTTGAACTCTTTTTCACCGGTCAGCAAGTACAAAAAGATCTCATTGCCCATCAACTCGGTGACGTCCACCTTGGCGGTGAGTGTCTGGGCGTAGACGTTGAGGGCCTGGAACTCGGGGTCGTAGATGTCGCCGGGCCGGATGCCAAAGACGACCTCGCGCCCTGCGTATCCTCTCTCGGCGTAGATCTTGGCCCTGCCCGGGGGGACGGCCAGCTTGAACGTGTCCGACTGGACAACCATCTCGTCTGCGCTGCCCACCAGGGTTGCGTCGAAAAAGTTCATGCTCGGACTGCCGATGAAACCAGCGACAAAGATGTTGGCGGGCGTATCATAGAGCACCTGCGGGGTATCGATCTGCTGCAGAACCCCGTCACGCAGCACAGAGATCCGGCTGCCCATCGTCATCGCCTCGGTCTGGTCGTGGGTCACATAGATAAAAGTCGTCTCCAGCCGCTGGTGAAGCCTGCTGAGCATCGCGCGCGCCTCGACGCGAAGCTTGGCGTCGAGGTTCGAGAGCGGCTCGTCCATCAGGAACACGGCTGGATCGCGGACGATGGCCCGGCCCACGGCCACGCGCTGTCGCTGGCCACCCGAAAGCTGCTTGGGCTTGCGATCCAGCAGGTCGCCGATGCCCAGATCTCCCGCAGCCTGCTTGACCCGCTGATCGATTTCGATCTTCGGGGTCTTGCGCAGCCTGAGGCCAAAGGCCATGTTGTCATAGACCGACATGTGCGGGTAGAGCGCATAGCTCTGGAAGACCATGGCGATGTCGCGGTCCTTGGGGGCTACATCATTGACCAGGCGGTCCCCGATGTAGATGTTTCCCTCGGTCAGCTCCTCCAGCCCTGCCAGCAGGCGCAAGCTGGTGGTCTTGCCACAACCCGAAGGGCCTACAAACACCAGGAACTCTTTGTCCGGGATCTCGATGCTCAGATCGTTGACCGCTTCGACGTTGCCGAATCGCTTGCTCACGTGCTCATACGTTACGCTTGCCATGACAGGTTCCTCCTTTGAGTCAAGTTTGTATGACCTGAATCCCCAATTGGGCTAGATCCCAGACCATCGCGGCAGGCGCGTTGAGGTCTGTGACGATGACATCGATGGCCTCCAGCGCTGCCAGAAATGCGGGCCCGACGCGCCCCCACCTGCCAGAGTCGGCGACGATCACCAGCTCAGGCATCAGCTCGATGACCGAGCGCAGGAACTGCACCCCGGGCAGGCTTTCTCCGGTGACTCCATCGGGCACGTGTATGCCGCCCACACCGATGATGGCTCGATCTGCGCGCAGCTCGCGCAAGGTCAGTTGCGCCAGGTGCCCCAAGAGGGCTGTCTGTGGGCGGTCGACCTGACCTCCCGTGACGATGACGGGCAGGTGCGAGTGTGCGGTCAGGTAGGTGGCTACATTCAGTGCGTTGGTCACAACCGTGACCGACGATCGGGTCACGAGATGCTGTGCCACCGCCAACGTAGTCGGCCCCGGGCCCAGGAAGACCGTCTCTCCCTCCCTGATCAGCGCGGCGGTGGCGGCCCCGATCCTGGATCTGACCTCGGAAAGCGCGGTGTCTTCCACAGCCAAGCTGACCTCATCTCCGTCGGCAGCAATCGCCCCTCCGTACGTCCGCTTCAGGGTGCCGCGCCGCTCCAGGTACTCCAGGTCGCGGCGAATGGTGGAGGCACTGGCCCCAAAGCGCGTGCACAAGTCCTCCACGCGGACACTGGATTGCTTGCGCATCAGGTTCGTGATTGCCCGGCGACGTTCGGCGGCAAGCACTTTCATTCCTCGCTATGTGGAGGCCAACTCGCCAGATCTGCCGCAGTACGCATGGTGGCAACGGCAGCGGACTGTGCATGGCCCAGGCGGAACTGCAAATGAGGCACTCTGCCAACGACGCGTGCATTATAGCACGCGTGGAGAGCACTGTCAAGTCCTGCGCACTTGTGGCCGATCCGGAGCGTGATCGTGCATGTTTGTGACGGATTTTGCGGTGTTTGTCCTCTCGAGAGCTATTGACAGATGCTGTGGGATGGTGTATAGTAGAGCCGTGATGTTCGCAGGTGCCCGGGGGGGGATCCCGGCCACTCACGACCAGCAGAGGAAGGAGCATCAGATGGTCAAGAGAACCGAGTTGGCACTCAAGAACAAGGACTTTTGCGATGGATTCCGGAACTACAACGACATCGGCGAGCTGACGGTGGCGAACGATTGGCATGCCTGGTGGCGGGAGGGGGAGGATCACCAGGAGCCCGGCTATCTCCACCGTCCAGATTATGAGCCAGAAGATGGTCGCAGGTTTGGGTACAGACGTATACGGACGGGCGACTTTGCACAGAAGCTCTTCACCACCTTTTCCACGCACGAGGCAGGCATCTATCAGCAAGTATCCGGCGTTTCCGTGGGCAAGCAGGTCACGTTCTCCGCTTGGGTACAAGTCTGGTCCAGCAAGCACGACAACATCGAACAGTCAAAAGAAAACGGCTGCTACAAGACATGTGTGGGCATCGATCCCTACGGTGGCACCGATCCTCGCGCTCCGCAAGTGATCTGGGGCGAGCTGACCGAGGAGTATGATGTGTGGGGTCAGCGCACAGTGAGCGTCGAAGCCGTGTCAGATACGATCACGGTGTTTCTCCGAGGGACGGTCCAGTGGCGGGTCAAGCACAATGACTCCTATTGGGACGAGGCGCGTCTGTACGCTGAGCCGATGCTAAAGACAGGGGGTGACTATCTCTTGCTGCCCGAGGGGGCGGGCGCAGAGTGGTACCAGGCCGCAGTCCCGTACCTGGCTGAGTTTGGGATCAGTGCGGGGAAAAGGCGGCAGGACGCTGGCTTGCTGGGCGGGGTTATCGTTGCCATCAACCCGACTGAAGGGCTGCTCTCCGAGATGGAAGAACTGGAGCTCGGCGTCGAGGTCATTCTTGCCGCCACGCCGGTCGAGCTGAGCACGGCCCTTGCTGAGCGCATCGAGGATGGGCACCACTTGGCGCAGCCGCCGCCCTCCGATGTCGACTACATCCTGATGTCGCCGTCGGCGGGACGGAGTTGGTACGCGGCCCTACTACACTACCTGATGCGCTTCGGACCGAGTTCTGGACGAAGCGTACAGTCCGCTCTAAAGAACAAGGGGTTTGTCACGGCGATCAATCCTGATCCAGAGGTGCTTGCCAGGCTTCAGGGGGACCAGGATGTGCTGCTCGATGTCATCGAGGCAGCGTCCCCGGAAGCCTTGCTTGAGATCCTACAGAAGCGAATCGTAACCGGGCGCCGCCTCAGGTGAGTGTGCCCTTTGTTCCGGAGGGCGCTCACCACTGATGGCGTACGTCACGCAGGGCATCGATGTAGATCCCTGCTCCTGCTTGAGAAGGTCCCGTGGACGTTCTGTTGCGTCCATATCTGAGCGCAGAGCCGGGCCAGTCGGAGCACGCGTGCCGGGTTGCTGTCCAACTGCGCCATCACAGCGATTGTGCTTTCGCAAATCTATCTTGATTGGAGCCCTCACCTGATCCTGGGCGAGGGCTCTCTTGTTGTCGTCTTGCCTGAAAGGCTCGGTGATGATACAATATCCCGCGCTCTCAGGTTGCTGTTCTCAAGGACGTCGAATGGAATCACCGAAACGAACCGCCTCACATTGGATCTTGGCGCTTGTCTTGATCGTCGCGGCAGGGCTGCGCTTCTATGGCCTGAACTGGGACAGCGGCCAACACAGCCATCCTGACGAGCGGTGGATCGCGATGGTCGCGCCGACGATCACCTGGCCCGAGCGAGCGAGCGAGGTGCTCGATCCGCGCCGGTCCACGCTCAATCCGCTGTGGGTGCCCGATGGGAAGGGAGGGGGCCAGGTGCGCAGCTTTGCCTACGGGCACCTGCCTCTCTACCTCCAGTCGCTGGCCGGTCACGCGTTGGCTGGCGCCGGACGCAAGATGGCTCAATGGTCTCCTTGCTACGCGGCGCTTGCTCGTGAGCTGGAGGCGTACGGCGAATACGCGGCGATCCATGTCACAGGCCGGATCCTCTCCGCTCTCTTTGATCTGGGTACGATCTATCTGGTCTACTTGATGGGGCGACGGGTTTACCGGGAACGCGTCGGTCTGCTGGCGGCGGCGCTGGTGGCTGTTACGGTGCTGCACGTGCAGCTATCCCATTTCTCTACGTTCGACGTGATCACCACCTTTTTCATCACTCTCTCCGTATATGGCTCCGTGTGCGTGGCGCAGGCCGGGAAGGAGAGCATAGGGCCCACGATCTGGGCCGGGGCAGCGGCTGGGTTCGCCGTGGCCTCCAAGTTCAGTGCCCTGCCGCTCGTCGCGGTGCTCGTGGTCGCTCAGGTGATCCGGGCCGCGCGTTGCGTGGGTAGCCCCCAGCGACATCGGGCGATCGGGATACTGCGGTGCTCGTGGGCGAACATCTTGCTCAGCTTGCTTTCTGCCGCGCTGGCCTTCCTGATCGCGTCACCCTTTGCCGTCCTTGACCTCAAACTCTATCTCAAGCAGATCACCGAGCAGGGAGCGATGGTGCGCGGCGAGACTGACTGGCCGTTTACTCGACAATACCGGAATACCACGCCGTTCCTATATCACATTGTGCAGCAGGTCCGCTGGGGATTGGGCTGGCCCCTGGGAATTGCCGCGCTCTCTGGCTTTGGGTGGGTAATCGTGCGGCAGTTCCAGCGCCCGCACGCGGAAGAGCTGGTGCTCCTCGGCTGGGCGATCCCCTACTTTGCGATGACCGGTTCGTTCATGGTCAAGTTTATGCGCTATATGCTTCCTCTGCTGCCGCTGTTCGTCTTGATGGCTGCGGCGATGCTGTACGAGATCAGCAGATGGGCACGCAGCCAGATGGCGGACATGGATGCACGTCCGGCGCTCCGCCGCGCCCGGCCCGCAGTCCGTGGGGCGCTTGCCAGCCTGCCCTATGTTGTCCTGGTCGGTGCAAGCCTGTGGGCGCTGGCGTTTATGCGCGTGTATGCCCAGACGCACCCGTGGGTCCAGGCCTCGCGATGGATCTATGCCCAGGTGCCGGATGGGTCGGTGATCGCTGTCGAACACTGGGATGACCACCTCCCTCTGTCCCTTCCGGAGGACCGGGCCAGCCCGGGCGAGCACGGCTACAGACATGTCACACTGCCGATGTATGAACGAGACGGGTACGACAAGTATCTGCTGATCCGCTCCGTGCTCAAGGAGGCGGATTACCTGGTCCTGGCGACCAACCGTCTCTACCGGACGATCCCACGCCTGCCAAAGCGCTACCCGTTGGGCACAGAGTTCTATCGCCTGCTCTTTGAAGAGAAACTGGGATACGTGCGGGCACGCGAGTTCACAGCTTATCCTGGCATCTTGGGCGCCGAGATCGTAGATGACGATGCCGATGAGAGCTTTACCGTCTATGATCATCCCAAGCCCATCGTCTTTCGCAAGGTGCGCGACCTGGACGGGCTGGAGTGGGACAAGTTGTTTGCCGGGGTGTTGTCTATCCAGCCGGTGTGGGAACCCACGGAGAAGCTCGATCTGCTGTCGATCCTGGATCGCAAACCCACCGCCCAAGAGGACGCCACACGCACGCTTCTGCTCGATAGACCGGTCGGAGAGCTGCCCGTGGTCTCTGGCCTGGGATGGAATCGTTGGGCCAGCGAGTCAACTTGGGGCGCGGTGAGCATCTGGTGGTTGGCGGTCGCTCTGTTGGGCTGGCTGGCCTGGCCGCTGACTTTTGCAGTGTTCCAGGGCCTTCGCGACCGCGGATACCTGCTCACGCGTTCGATTGGAATGCTGGTCCTTGGCTACCTGGTCTGGCTGCCGTCCAGTCTGCACTGGCTGAAGAATGGTTTACCCCTGACGTACGCTGCGATCGCGCTCCTGGCCCTGGCCTCCGGCCTCGTGGTTTGGTGGAGGCGAGGACAGATGGCGGCGTTCTTGCGCCGCAAGTGGCGCGTCGTCGTCATCGGCGAGGTGACCTTTGGACTGGCATTCCTGCTCTTTGTCATCATCCGCATTCTGAACCCTGATCTGTGGCAGCCCTGGAACGGTGGCGAGAAAGGGATGGACATCGCCTATCTGAACGCCTGCCTACGCAGTGCGTACTTGCCGCCGTACGATCCCTATTTCTCCGGTGGGTATCTCAACTACTACTACTATGGCCACCTCTTGGTCTCGATCCTCACCAGGCTGACCGGCATCGAGTCGACAGTGGCTTTCAACCTGGCCGTTCCCCTGCTCTTTGCACTGACGATAAGCAATGCGTTCTCCATCGGGTATACACTGGCGGGCAAGGTCTGGGCCAGGCGAGGGAACGCGAGCGAGTCCCCGGGGTTCGGGGTCGCCCACGGCTTGCTGGCGGCGCTCTGCGTGGGAGTCCTCGGCAATCTGGCCAGCGCCACACAGGTCATCGAGCGCCTGGGATGGGCAAGTCAAAGCCAGTTCACCAGCCGGATCCCTGGCCTGGAGGCCCTGGTGCGTGCCGTGACAGGCGCGATGCGGATCCTGGCCCGGGAGACCCAGTTTGCGGGGTTCAACTACTGGGATCCCAGCCGCGTGGTCGGGCTGACGATCAACGAGTTCCCCTACTGGAGCTTTCTGTTCGCCGACCTACACCCGCACATGATCAACATCCCGTTCACATTGGTGGTCCTTGCCCTGGCTCTGAGCTGGCTGTGTCGCAGGCCAGATCCTGCCCGAACCGGTTCTGTAGACAGCGTCGAGAGCCTCCCTGGGGACGAGGGCACACCGTCATTGGGTGGCAGTCGGCACCTCAAGCGCCGGCTTGATTGGGGCGGTGTGCTGAGTTGGGCTCTGTGGGCCGTCGCGCTGGGCGCGCTGGCAGCGATCAACACCTGGGATTGGCCCGCCTATGCCGGATTCAGCGGGCTGATCTTGCTCTTTTCTTGGGTGCGCACGCACGGCAGGCGCGGTGTTGTGCCGGCACTTTTGGCGGGTGTCGGGCTGGCTGGGGTCAGCTTGCTGCTATACGCGCCGTTTTTCAAGTACTATACGGCCCTCTATGTCGGCCTTGGTTGGAGCCTGGGTCGAGGGCATACCAAGCTGGGTGAGTTCCTCACGGTGTGGGGGTTCTCTTTGTTCGTGCTTGTCACGTTCCTGCTGATCACGCTCTCGGTGCAGCGCTCTCGCTGGGCGATTCTGCGCCTTGCGCGCCTGGTGGGCCACCACCTGTCCCGCCTGCACCGCGTCGAGGAGTTGTACAGCCTGCTGGTACGCGAGGCCAGAGGCAGCTACCGTTTTTCTGTCTGGGGAGCGATCCTGCTGGTCGTGGCCCTGGCATGGGGGGCGTGGAGGGGATACTGGGTCGTAGCGTTGATGGTGCCCTTGGTGATCTTGGCGGCAGCGTTGCTCCTGCAGCGCAGCCTGACGCGTGAGGGCCGCTTTGTCATGGCACTGATCTTTACGGCTTTTCTCCTGCTAGTGGGGGTTGAGCTCTTTTACCTCAAGGACCACCTTGACGGCGATCAAGCAGGGTGGTGGCGCATGAACACTTTGTTCAAGTTCTACCTGCAGGTATGGGTGATGTTGGCCGTTGCCGTGGGAGCGTCACTGCCCGAGATCTGGCATGCGGTCGAGAGGTGGTCGAAAGGCTGGGCTTGGATCTGGACGTTCCTCCTGGGGGCGCTCCTCGTGTCTGCCGCTCTGTATCCCGTGCTGGGCACACCCGCGCGCGTGATGGATCGTTTTCCGGGAGAACGCCCCGCGATCGGCACACTGGACGGAATGGCGTTTATGACGGTGGGCACCTATTCCTGGCCCAACGAAGGCAATCGGATCCACCTGCAAGGGGACTATGAGGCGATCCGCTGGCTAAGAGAGCACGTGGAGGGTACGCCCGTCCTGGCTGAGGCCCCGATCGGCTACTATCGGGAGTTCGGCGTGCGTGTATCCAGCCATACCGGGCTTCCGACGCTGATCGGCATGCACGAGTCCGAGCAGCGCTATGCCTGGCAGGTGGGCGAGCGGAGTGGAAAGGCGAACGATTTGTTTCACACGGCCAGTCTCGAAAGGACCCTCGACCTGCTCCGCGAGCTGGACGTCGAGTATGTGTACATTGGGCCTCTGGAAAGGACCCAATATCCGCACGCGGCGGGCAAGTTTGAGCAGCTTGCCTTTCGCCGGTATCTGTCAGTGGCCTATCAAAACGAACAGGTGACGATCTACAAAGTGGAGCAGTAGTCCTGTAATACTCGGGCCGTTTTCGCGTCCCTATGCATAGAGCTTGAGACGAGGAGTGCACTGTGGACCGACGAGGCAAGTATGAACTCTTTGTCCAGCACTATGCAGTGTACCTGCCTCGCGTGCTCAACTATATGCGCTTGCGCGTGGATGAGGAAGCCGTAGCTCAAGACCTTGCCGCGCTGGCGTTTGAGCGTGCCCTATCCCGGCTGTCGATGTTGCGGGATGAGGACGCGTTTGGGGGATGGCTCTTTCGCATCGCCCGCAACGTGGTTGCCAGCTACTATCGCCATCGGCGGCGGGACTTGCCGCTGGAGAGTGCGCTGAATTGTCCTGCTCCGAACCTGCCGGTCGAGAGCCAGATCGTGAACTCGGAAGAGGTGACGAGGATGCGCGGGGCGCTGGCGACGCTGTCCGAGCGCGAGCGTGAGATCGTTCGTCTCAGGTTCTTTGCCGGCCTGACCAATCGGTCCATTGGCAGAGCAATGGGACTGCGTGCGGGAAATGTGGGCGTCATCCTGTTTCGCGCGTTGCGCAAGATGCGTGCGGTACTGGAAGCCGAGGAGTCACCGTGAGAAGGTGGAAAGCGGCCCATCGACTGAATCAGGAAGTCAATCGTCTGCTGGGCGATGCGCGATCGGATGGCGAGGAAAAAGGTTCGCTGCCGGTCTCTGGCGAGCTGTCGATCGCTCAACGCCTGAGTCAGGCCAATAATCGGTTTCCGCCCGTGCCTGCAGAGCTGGAGCGCCGGGTCCAGGCCATCGTCCGGTCGCCGCCGGCCCCACAGGCGCGGTCGTGGACATCCGTCGTTTCCGGGGCGATGACGGCGGTGTTCGTGTTCCTGCTCCTGTGGGTGGTTGTGCCCAACGGCCAAGAGGTCGGAGCAGCGATGATGCGCGCGCTGCTGGGTCAGACACGTGTGGAACTGACGCCGACGCTGGAGAGCGATGTCCCAACCCGGGAGG
This sequence comes from Anaerolineae bacterium, assembly GCA_016783145.1. Lineage (GTDB taxonomy): Bacteria > Chloroflexota > Anaerolineae > JAFGEY01 > JAFGEY01 > BS750m-G44. The sequence continues at coordinate 30,038 of JADHXD010000001.1, read as the reverse complement.
TTCGAGAGGCACTGCGCGATCTGGTCGCCGCCGAACTTCTCATGGGACGAGCGCCTTCTGTACCACGGACGCTGCCGGAAGCATATGAGCTGCAAGAGATCACTGCCGTGTCCTACCCCGATTTGCCGGCATGGATTTCGCAGCCTTTCTTTGTCGAGCAGTGCTACGGCGCAGAGGGCGCGCCGTGTGGCGTGTGCTTGCGGCAGTATCGCCTCCTGTTCAGGCAGTATGGCGGCATCAGCGGATTCCAGGTAGCAGACGATGTGGTCACCGCATTTGAGCAGGTGGAGGTCTCGGGAGTGCCTGGCACCTTGCTGACGATGTCGCGTCAGGGTGAGACGTACACTGTGCTCTGGGAGAGGGATGGCCTGTTGCTTGAATTGGAAACAGACACGCTTTCCAAAGATGAGGCGCTGCGAATCGCGAGATCTGTGCGCTAACGTGCTGTCTGGCGCACTGTCTGGTGGGTGAGGTAGAGTTCATTGGCGTTGATCCCGGATACGAGCCGTGAAGTCGTCTATGCCTTGACGTGGTGGCTTGTGCTTGAGGGCGCGGGTTTGTTGGCGCTCCCCCTGGCCTTTCGCCTCTTCCGGCACCTGCCCGACCGAGGATATGCCCTCTCCAAGCCGTTGGGGCTGATCGTCGTCAACTATACCTTGTGGATGTTGGGCACGCTTGGCTTTCTCCGTAATTCGTGGGGAAACATCCTGGTATCGTCAGTACTATGCCTGGTGGCAGGCGTGCTCCTGTATCGCCAGGAGATCGGGCAGCGTGAGTCAAGAGGGGAAACGCTCCTGGCGTGGGTGCGCAAGCACTGGGTCACGGTGCTTGCAAGCGAACTCGTCTTCACCCTGGCCTTCGCCCTGATGGTTTTCTACCAGGCGTATGACCCGGACATCGCGGTGACAGAAAAGCCGATGGAGTTTGCCTTCTTGAACGCCATCGTGCGGAGTGAGCGCTTTCCGCCCTACGATCCCTGGATGTCAGGATACAGCATTAGCTACTACTACTTTGGCTACGTGATAGTGGCTACCCTGGCCAAGTTTGCGCACATTCCCACCAACTATGCGTTCAACCTGGGCATCGCGATGCTCTTTGCCTTGACTGCCAGTGGAGCGTTCAGCGTAGTCTATGATATGGTGTTCGTGGCCGCGCGCGCGAGGGTGCGGACCAGGTCGCGCGAGAGCCTGCGCAAGGTGGCGCGAGCGGCGATCTACTACGGCGTCATCGCAGCAGTACTGATCCCGCTGGTCGGCAACCTAGAGGGTGCTCTGGAGTTCCTGCACGCGAACGGCGTCGGAGTGACGGTGGACGAGCAGGGACGCATTGTCAGCCACCATCCTTTCTGGGATTGGATCGACGTCAAGAATCTGACCACTCGCGGCACGGTCAGCGGAACGTGGTACCCGACAGATGGTTGGTGGTGGTGGCGTGCATCGCGCGTGATCCACGACAAGGGTCTGACCGGTAACGACATGGAGGTGATCGACGAGTTCCCGGCCTTCAGCTTTCTCCTCGGCGATATGCACCCGCATGTGCTGGCCTATCCCTTTGTGTTCCTGGCGCTCGCGCTCGCGCTCAACCTGCTCTTGTCCACGGCAGCGCCGACAGAGGCGGAATGGTGGCTGGTCTACCTATGCCTTGGGGCCGTCGGCTTTCTGAATAGCTGGGATATGCCCTTCTACTACTTTGTGCTCGTCGTCGCCTACGGACTCAACCGCTACGCACATCCAGATCTCGCCTCCAGGACGCTGATCGAACGTGCGCTGGCAAAGAGAGAAGCCAGGTTCCTGGCATCCGCTCCCTGGCTGCGCCAGGTCGTTTTTCGGGCCCTGGAGATGGGTGCCGCCAGCGTGATCCTTTACCTTCCGTATTGGCTCTACAGCCGGCCCCGGGCCGGCGCGGGTATCCTGCCCAACCTGTTCAACGTCTCGCGTTTTTCGCAGCTCTTTCTGATGTTTGGTACCTACTTGAGCGTGCTGGCGGCGTTGCTGGGTGCGCTCTATGCGGAACTGTGGAAAGCAAAGAGGGTGACTGGCAGGACGCTGCTCCGCCAGGGCCTGCCGATCTGGGCGGGGACCATGCTCTGTTTCCCAGTCCTGTTGCTCCTGGTGCTGGTGCCAGTTGTCCTGTCTCCTTCTATGCGGACCTATATCGACGACGCACTGGCCAACCCTCAGGTGCAGCAATTCCTTGGGTCGCAGACACTGGGCTCGCTGCTGGGGGTCAGCCTGCGCATTCGCCTGGGCCTGCTGCCGCAGCAGTTCCGGGCGCTTGGCCTGTCCGCTGGACCGTGGACCTTTGTCGTCCTGTCGCTGTTCCTTGCTGCCATTCTCCTTTGGTTTGCGCGGACGGTGTTCTCGCGCAGGAACGAGGAACATCTTGGAGAGCTCGAAGCGCCATCCTCCAGCCTGAGCTTTGCACTGCTGCTCTCCCTTACGGGGCTGCTGCTCATCTTTAGTGTCGAGTTTGTGTACCTGCGTGACGCGTTCGGCACGCGCATGAACACCGTGTTCAAGTTCTACTTTCAGGCCTGGGCTCTGTTGGGTTTGGCCGCAGCGTATGGCATGTACGAGGTGCTGGAGGGTCGGCAGGTGCACGTAGTCTGGCGATCGGTGCTCGGCATCGTCTTTGCACTGCTCCTGTTCGCGGGACTGCTCTACCCGCTCGGGGCAAGCATCAACCGCACAAACGGGTTCGCCGGTCCGGCCACGTTGGACGGGACGGCGTTTGTGGCACGCGATCTTCCCGAAGAGCACGCAGCGATCACCTGGCTGAACGAGAATGTGACGGGCCATCCGGTAATCGTCGAGGCTGTGCGCGGATCCTTTTCATACGAGCACGCGCGTGTTTCCAGCCGCACCGGACTGCCCGCGGTGATGGGCTGGACCGGGCACGAAGGGCAGTGGCACGGCTTGCACGATGAGATCGCAGAGCGCGAGCGAGATGTGAACGCGCTCTATGGGGGAAGCGCCCAGGATGCCGTCCGCATCATGGACAAGTATGACGTCACATACGTCTTTGTGGGATACCTGGAGCGTGCAGAGTTCGGGAACGCGGCGGACAAGTTCGACCACTTCATGGATGTGGCGTTCCGGGATGGCAATACGGTGGTCTACAAGAGGCGAGGAAAGTGAGGATGTTCTTGGTGAGAAACATCGTTTTCGTGGGATCGGCCGATGATCTCCGGTTGGGCACTGTGGGAGGGAGTGTGTATGACAACCCACGTGCAGACTGAAGAGAACCGCAGCGTTGTCTCCCGCCCACCTTTGCCCTGGCTGACCGGCGAAGCTGCCCTCTATGGGGTGATACTGCTGCTGGCCTTGAGCGTGCGCCTGGGCGGATTGGACGTGCGGATCATGGATGTCCCAGAAGCGGATCAGGCGTGGCAGGCATGGCGGTTGGCGAGCGGGCAAGCGGCGGATGGCTCGTACAGCCCGCTGCTCCTTTCTGGTCAAGCCTTGCTGTTCGGCCTATTTGGGGCCGGAGAGGTCACCGCTCGCTTGCTGCCTGCCCTGGTGGGCAGTGCGATGGTCCTCTTGCCGGTCTACGCACGCTCTTGTCTCAGCCGCGCCGGTTCGCTGGTGTCCGCACTGATACTGGCCCTCTCGCCCACGTTGGTCTACAGCTCTCGGTACGGGGATGGCTCGATCCTGCTTGCCGCCTGCGTGCTGGGATCCTTGGTTCTGTGGCTGGCCTATCAGCGAGATCGAAGGCCTGTCTATCTGTACACGATTGCCGTGATGGACGCTCTCGCTTTCATCGCGGACCCGCGGGTGGTGGGCGTGCTGATCGTCCAGTTCCTGGCATGGGCGATCGAGCGATATCTCTTTAGGCGGAGCTTTATCCAAACCGATGTGGAGCACCCGATCCCGTGGAAGCGCCTTGGCCTGACGCTGGGCGGAGCACTGCTCCTGGTCGTGACGACGTTGGGGCTCAACCCGAGCGGCTTGGGCGCGTGGGCGGACTACCCGGCGGCGTGGGCCGCACACCTGACCCCGGTGGTCAACGGGCAGGCGTGGACCTATCCGCTAGGCGCTCTGCTGATGTACGAACCGCTGCTGCTGCTGTTTGGCGTCATCGGGGCAGTGGATCTGTTTGTGCGTCGCGACAAGGCAGCGATCACGGTCTGGATGGCGGCGGGTTCCCTGGTCGCCGCGCTGCTGGCTGGCGGTCGCGATGCGGGCGACGTGTCTCTGGTCTGCGCATTCCTGGCTTTGCCAGCGGGGAGGGCAGTCGGCCATCTCACCCATAGCTGGCAGGAAAAGGCACGCCTGACACGTGAAGGGCTCTTTGTCCTGGTCATTTTGGGGATCATGGTCTACGTGTCCTTTGAGGCGGCGTTCTACGCGCGCAGCCTCTATGTCGGCCTGCCGCAGGCTTCGCAGTTCCTGTGGTTCTGGCTTCTGGCAGTGCTGCTGGTCCTTATCTTGGCCGGGCTCTCCTGGGTCTGGTTCGGTGTCGGCGTGACCTGGCGAGTGGCAGGGGCAGTGCTGCTCGCGGTGCTGCTGCTGGGAGCGTTCTCCGAAACGACGGGCCTCAACTACCGTCGCGCAAACGATCCGCGTGAGCTGCACATCCTGGTCGCCTCCGACGAAGGCACCCGCGACGCGCTGGAAGCGATGGCCGATCTATCGTACCGCAAGCGGGGCTCTCCAACGGCGATCCCGCTCACCGTCGAAGCAGGTCTGGGCCCGGTGTGGCGCTGGTATCTGCGCGACTGGGAGGACGTCACCTTTGTGGAGGAACTCACCTCAGGCGCAGCGACACCGCTGGTGCTGGCCTCGGAGGCGCAGCGGGCCCCTGCGTTGGGCGACCAGTACATCGGGCAAGACTTTGTCACGCGGACGTGGTGGCAGCCAAGCCTGCTGGTCGCCGAAGACCGGTTGAGCTGGTGGCTGTATCGCAAGAGCCAGGCCATGCCGGTCTCGATCGAGAAAGCGATCCTGTGGGTGAAAGCGGAAGAGAGAACTGAGAGTGGCGAATAAGGTGGTGAACATGCAGAACAGTGGAACCTCAGGAAAACCCCGGACCCAGGCTGCCCTGCTGGATACGCCCGTGTTCAGCGTATTGCACATCAACCTGGAGGTCCTGCTATACGTGTTTCTGGCGATCGTTGCCGTGGTCGCCTGCTTTTACAATCTTGGCGCACGGGCGCAGAGCCACGATGAAAGCTTGCACGCCCTGTATTCGTGGAAGCTCTACGCCGGGGAAGGCTACGAACACAACCCGATGATGCATGGGCCTTTCCTGTTTCACATCAACGCGCTGTTCTACTTTCTCTTTGGCACGAGCGACTTTACGGCACGCATGTCGGCGGCAGCCTTTGGGGTCATCCTGGTTCTGCTGCCCGCCTTCTTGAGGAAGGAGCTGGGCCGGGTAGGGGCGTTGACTACGTCCGCCTTGACGCTCATCTCACCGACTACGTTGTACTATGCCCGCTACATCCGCAACGACATCTACATGATGGTCTGGGCTATGTTGATGGTGATCGCGCTCTTTCGCTACCTGCAGTCGCGTGAACACAAGTGGATCTACTTGGGCGCGATCGCGGTCACCTTGGCCCTCACCACAAAGGAAACGGCCTATATCACGGGGTTCATCGGCTTAACCTTTGTGGTCGCGCTTTTCATCCAGCAGATGTTCTCTGCCAAGGGGTCGCGGATCGCGTACACGATCGGCATCGCGCTGGTCATCCTGCTGGTCATCGTGTGGATCGCGTTGAACTCGTATATGGGGACGCTGCCAGATCCAGCTCCTGGTGCGACCGAACCATCCGAGGGCCTTACGCGCGGTCAGGTGAAAAAGGTTGACGAGGTGGTGTTCCTGCTGATCGGGGTCCTGATCAGTATGCTGATGGGGACCCTATTGATCAAGCGCGATGTCCGGCTCAAACCTGCGATCGGCTTGATCGCGGCCTATGTGGTGGCGATCGGTGCACTTGTCGTGTTCTGCGCGACGGCGGGGGGGGCAGTCTGGCTGGTGCTGGTCCAGATGCCAGAGGCCGTCTTGCCCCCTCTCGCGTTTACGCTCCTACAGGTCGTGGGGATCGGCGGGGGGGCGGTGGCAGGCGGGTATGCCTGGTGGCGCCTGCTGGGCTATGGACGCAAGGCAGGATGGCTGCCTGCAGCCTTCCGTGATCAGGTCCTGTATGTCACGGTGGCATTGGTGGTGATCATCTTCTCGCTGCTGTACACGACGTTCTTTACCAACCCCAAGGGCATGGGTACGGGCACGTTCGGTGCCATCAGCTACTGGCTTGCCCAGCAGGAGGTCAAGCGGGCCGGTCAGCCGTGGTTCTACTATCTGATCATCGCGCCCCTGTACGAGTTCCTGCCCATTGGCTTTGGCCTGGTGGCAGTCCTCTACTACCTGGTCACGGGCAAGGTGGACCGACCGGAGGATGGGGAAGCGGCCGCGGACCAAGAAGGTCAGTTGCCGTCCCTTCCTATTGTGGCCTTTCTTGTATACTGGACGCTCTCTGCCTGGCTGATCTATACCTGGGCTGGCGAAAAGATGCCGTGGCTGTTGGTTCACGTCGTGCAGCCGATGATCGTCCTTACTGGGCGTTTTGTCAACGACCTGCTCTACGGCGTTGACTGGCGGCAGGTGTGGCGCAAGGGGGGTGCTGTACTGGCTCTGCTGGTACCGATCATCCTGCTGGCGTTGGGGATGCTGATTAGCCTGCTCTTCTTTGGGCAGGCATTCCGGGGTATGTCGTTGGGAGACCTGAATGACACATCCAGATGGCTCTCTGCGCTGGTGATCGGCGGCGCGCTGTTCTGGATCGCGCTGCGGCTTGGTCGCCGCCTGGGTCAAAAGGCGGCGTGGCGCGTGGTGTTCACCTCGGTGTTGATTCTTGGGGCGCTGCTGACCATTCGCTTTGCGTGGATGGCCTCTTTCATCAACTATGACACGGCCAAAGAGTTCCTGGTGTACGCTCACGGCACACCTGATGTCAAGCAGACGGTCGAGGAGATCAAAGAGATATCTCGGCGGTTGTACGGCGATGAGGGTTCGATCAAGTTCGCCTACAGCTCTGACGCGACGTGGCCCTTTGAATGGTACTTTGACACGAGCTTTCCAAACCGCGTGTTCTATGGTGAGGAACCTACTCGCGAAAACACGGACGTGCCGGTCTTGGTGGTGGGCAGCAAGGAGATCGGCAAGACCGAACCTTTCCTGGGCAAGCGGTACTACCGGTTCGACCGCAAGGTGGTCTGGTGGCCGCACCAGGACTACTACATGGGGCTCTCGCTCGCCACGCCACCGGAGGAGAATCGCGAGCTGGGCAAGAAGTACCTGCTCATCGACCTGCGCGATCCTGAGAAACGGCGTCAGCTCTGGAATGTCCTGTTCTACCGCAAATACGACCAATCGCTGGCCGACTGGCAGCCTTCACACTCGTTTGCCTTTTACGTTCGCAAGGACGTCGCCGCCCAGTTGTGGGATTTCGGCGCCGAAGCGGCGGCTGTGGATCTGGGCGAAGACGAGGACCCCTACGCCAAGAACCAGCGCCCGCTGAACACGGTGTCCGTGTGGGGAGGCCAGGGCGTAGCTGAGGGCAGATTCGAGGAACCGCGCAACGTGGCGATCGGTCCGGACGGCTCTGTATATGTCGCAGACAGTGGGAATCACCGTATCCAGAGATTCACCGCCGACGGCCAGTTCATCACCGCGTGGGGCCATCTGTGCAGGATGTATGAGAACAAGGATGGCTGCCAGACGGCGGATGGGGCGGGTGGGTTCTATGATCCGTGGGACGTCGCGGTGGATCGAGATGGGTTTGTCTACGTTGCGGATACGTGGAACCATCGGATCCAGAGGTTCACTGCCGACGGGCAGTTCGTCACGATGTGGGGGGTATACGGCGTGTCCGAGTCCGCAGCGGGTGCCGCAGGATCCTTCTGGGGGCCCCGCGCTGTTGCCGTGGATGCGGAGGGGATGATCTATGTCAGTGACACGGGCAACAAGCGCATCCAGGTCTTTACGGCCGACGGTGACCCGGTGACCCAGTGGGGCGGCAAGGGTACGCTGGATGGCCAGTTTGACGAACCCGTGGGCGTCGCCCTGGGCCCAGATGGCCAGGTCTTTGTGGCCGACACCTGGAACCAGCGGATCCAGGCTTTTGACTCGGCACACTTTTACAGCCACAAGTGGGAGGTCTATACCTGGCCCGGACAGTCTCTGTCAAACAAGCCATACCTGGCAGTGGATGCGATGGGCCGCGTCTACGCCACGGACCCAGAGGGATATCGTATCCTGGTCTTTGACGAAAACGGCACGTACCTGGCTTCGCTGCAGCAGTATGGACGGGATGATCAGGGGTTCATGCTCCCCACGGGCATTGCTGTTGACCCACAGGGGTATATCTATGTCGCTGATCCGGCGACCGATCGACTGATGAGGCTTGCGCCTCTTGAGGAATGAAGACGCTCCGACACAAGCGCACTCTGACCAGTTTGCTTCTCGCCGTGGGCGCTCTGATCTTGGGTCTGATTGCTCAGGGCTTCTTCGTCGATCTTGAGAGCTACCTTCCCAGGTCGACGCCGGTGGATGGTCTGCTGGTCTATGTGGGCGTGGTGGCCATGTTTGCCGCCGCGGTGATGCGCACGCCTCCGCCGCCTACATTGTCGTCCTGCGCGCAGGCCACGCGTCCGAAACTGGACGCCCGGCGGACCACCTGGGCCGTCGTGCTCTTGCTCGTTTCTGGCGGCGCGCTGATTCTCGCGCTCCTCTGCTTTGGTGACGCCGTCGAGCCGTCGATGGGGTGGCTCCTCTACCTGGGATCCATTCTGGTCTTTGCGGTCGCCCTCTCTGTACTGGCGCCCACCGGCAGGCAGATTCCTCAAGACCAGGCCTCCGAGCCTGGGAATGTCGGTGGAATCCGGTTCGAGTGGATCGCTCTGGCGTTGATTCTCCTCGTCGGGGCGTTCTTTCGCCTGTACCGGTTCACCGAGGTGCCCTATGGGCTGTGGTATGATGAGGCGGACAACGGCCTTTGGGCGCGCCAGATTCTCGCCAATCCCCAGTTCCGGCCCGTCTATGTTCCTTCGACCAATCTCCCGGCCCATTTTCTCTACCTGGTTGCTCTTTCCTTTCGCCTGCTGGGCGATTCGATGCATGCCATCCGGGCCGTGGCCGTTGTCTTTGGGATGCTGACGATCGTCGCCGCATACTTTTGCGGGCGTGAGCTGTTCGGTGCGACCTACGGATCGGGCCTGGGCCTGGCTCTGGCTACCCTGGTGGCTGTCACGCGCTGGGATGTGAACTGGAGCCGTGTCGGAATGCATGGCGTGACGCTGCCGTTTTTCGAGTTCTGGGTTGTGGCCGCACTGCTCCGCGGGCTGCGGACGGGCCGCTGGTCGAGCTTTGGGTGGGCCGGCATTGCAGCGGGATTGGGGCTGTGCTTCTACAGCCCGTTCCGGGTTTTTCCGGCCGTACTGCTGGCGTTCCTTGTGGCCTGGCTGTGGCGATGGGTGAGCGATGCACGACGCCGGAACCCGGGGTGGGGAGCGGCGGGACGCGCCCGGCATCTCTTGTCCACGTGGAGTCTGCCCCTCCTGCTGCTGATCCTGGGAGCGCTGATCGCCGTGGCGCCTGTGGCCCAGTTCGCCATCCGCCATCCCGACCTTTTCTGGGATCGCGCAAAGAGTGTCTCGGTGTTCAGCGATCCAAGCCTCAGAGCGCGCCCGGTTGCGACCGTGGTCAGCAGTACGGTGCAGCATCTGCTGATGTTCAACTACCGCGGCGATCCGAATGGACGGCACAATCTGCCTGGAGCACCTATGCTGGATCATATCAGCGCTGTGCTCTTTGTACTGGGCGTGGTGCTCTGTGTTCTCCGCTGGCGCACTCCGCGGGCCGTTCTCTTGCTGCTGTGGCTGCTGATCTCCCTGAGCGGTGGGATCCTTTCCACCCGGTTTGAGGCTCCGCAATCCTTGAGATCCATTGGATCTCTGCCGGCAGTCTGCGCGTTGATTTGCCTGCCTATGGAGTGGTTTGCAGGCGAATGGTTCCTCCGGTTTCCGAAAGTACGGGCGACCGCGTCGCGCCGCTGGGCGCTTTCCCGACCCCTACACGTCGTGGCCGTGCTCGTCCTGTCGAGCATTGGCCTGATGAATGGCGTGATCTATTTTCGTTTCTGGGCCGGCGACTTTGCCTCCTGGGCTGCGTTCAACCCTGCCGAAACGAGCATGGCCCAGGACATCCGCCGCTACGGGGAGCGGTACGATCTGCGCTTTGATCCCTTGTTGACCGCTCACCTGGCGACTCGCTATCTGAATCCTGACTTTGGAGTATATCATCACTTTGATCCAGCCACCGTGTTCCCGATCCGAGGTACGGACCGGGAAGGGATGCTGTTGTTCATCGCTCCAGATACGCGCTTTGTGCGCCAGCAGGCGAGCGCGCTCTATCCGGGCGTGCAGACAGAGGCCTTTGCGCATCCTGACAGCGGAAACGTCGTCCTGCACAAGTACATCTTTACTCAGGATGCGATCGCTGGCGCGCAAGGGCTCGACGCCAGCTATGCGCCCTGGCGACAGGAGGGAGCCGAGGGCTTGAGCCGGGTAGATGCCGAGATCGACTTTGCGTGGGATGACCGCCCGCCGCTCGCTTATCCGTTTCTGGTCACCTGGGTGGGGGGCCTGCTGGCTCCCACCTATGGTCTGTACGCGCTGCACGTGGAAGTGCAGGGTGACCTCACCCTGGAACTTGACGACCAGATCCTCCTGGATGGGCCCGGGCCCCAGAGCCGACAGATCGTGATGGCACGTGGTGTTCATACCCTGCGCCTGGAATGCCGGGTCACCGGACCAGGTCGCCTGCGGCTGATATGGCAGACGCCCGAGCATCCGGAACTGGTTCCTGTCCCCAGTGATGCCTTGTACCGTCCTTCCTGGACAGTGCGCGGCCTGTTGGCGCGCCTGTATGCGAATGCGGACTGGTCCGGAGTGCCGGCGTTCGCGCGCATCGACCGCCAGGTAGCGTACTATTTCCACTTTCTACCGCTGGCCAGGCCGTATACGGTGGAGTGGGTGGGGCGTCTAGCGGCTCCTGTCTCAGGCTCGTATCGCCTGGGCGTTCAGGCAGTCAGCAGCGCCTCGCTGTATATCGATGGGTGGCCTCTAGTGGAGCACTCACCGCTCGGGCGCTATGTGGGCGGCGAGGTATATCTGGAGGCCGGGATGCACGATATCCAGGTGCGATACCTGGATGACGAGGCCCACTCTCAGATCTACCTGTACTGGCAGTTACCTGAGGAGGACCTCACAGTGATCCCGCCGGATGTACTGTACTTGCCGGCAGAGGGCGCGTGGTGGCCTGGATGAGGGTGAGATGAGACTGCACGAGTATCAAGCCAAGCAGATCCTGAGCCAGTACGGTATCCCCGTACCTCGTGGGCGGGTGGCGACCTCCATGGATGAGGTGCGGGAAGCCGCCGAGCAACTAGGGGCACGCGTGGTGCTCAAGGCGCAGGTCCTGACCAGTGGGCGAGGTAGCGCTGGAGGGATCCGGTTGGCGAACGACGCCTCTGAAGCAGAGCAGTTGGCCGGGCAGATGTTTGGCATGAACATACGGGGCTATATGACATCCAAGGTGCTGATCGACGAAGCGATCGATGTCGAGGAAGCGTTCTACCTGGGGATCGCTATCGACCGCACACTGGCCCAGCCGGTCATCGTGGCCTCTGCGCGCGGAGGAATCGAGATCGCACAGGTGGTGCACGAGATGCCGGAGCACGTGTACCGCATCCCGATCGATCCCCTGCTCGGCCTGCGGGCCTACCAGGCGCGCGAGCTCGCAGATGACATCGGGCTGAGCCGCGAACAGATCCCCCAGTTTGTGTCGATTGCCCTGAGCCTCTATCAAGTGCTCGTGGACTATGACGCGACGCTGGTGGAGGCCAACCCTCTCGTCGCCCGCGCCAATGGGGACCTGGTCAGCCTCAACACCAGGATCGTCATGGACGATGACGCACTGTACCGTCACCGTGAGTGGATCGACGTGCGAGATGAGAGTCAGGAGACGCCGATCGAGCGGCTGGCCCGACGTCACAGCATCGGGTACGTCAGGCTGGGTGGGACTGTGGGATGTCTCTCCAATGGCGCAGGCCTGGCGATGGCGACCATCGATCTGTTGATGGCCAATGGTGTGAGGCCGGCCAATTTCGTGGACATTCACCGGGGAGCGAACGCCGAAAAGGTCGTTCAGGGCATACGGTTCGCGCTCAATGGCTCCAGCCAGGCGATCCTGATCAACTGCTTCTGTGTGCTGATCCCCTGTGACGTGATCGCCCGCGGGATCGCGACTGCCTGCAAAGAGCTGGCCCTAAATGTCCCCATGGTCGTGCGCCTTGAGGGGCTGGACACTGAGGCGGGCTACGCGCTTCTCGATGCCATCCCGGGTAGGACTGGCCGCAGTGGCCTCTACACTGCCAGATCCTCACGGGATGCGGTGCTACGGGTTGTCGACCTCGTGCGCGGCAGTCGGGGAGAATCTGGTCGATGAGCATTTTGGTGAATGGCGGGACGAGGCTCCTGGTGCAGGGGATAGACAGTCGCGAGGGAACTCTCTACACAGAGCACATGCTGGCCTGCGGCACACGTGTCGTTGCGGGGGTGAGTCCGGGTCACGGTGGAACGTGGTGTGCTGGCTTGCCCGTGTTCGGTACGGTCAAGGAAGCCGTCCACGCCACCGATGCGAACGCCTCGTTGCTGTGCGTGCCAGCCAGCGAGGCGACCGAGTCGATCCTGGAGGCAGCGGACGCTGGACTGCGGGTGATCGTCTGTGTCACTTCTGGTGTCCCAGCCCAGGACATGGTACGTGTGAAGGCGTACCTGCGGAGCGTCGTCTCGGTGGACTCGGTGTATGCGTTCGAGGGAGGCGTTCGCATACGAGGGAGGGGGACCCCCGTATACCTGATCGGTCCGGGCAGCCCTGGTGTGTTTTCGCCCGCTCGGTGCATGGTCGGGGCAATGCCGGCCTATATTGCCACACCTGGAAAGATAGGGGTCCTCTCGCGTAGTGGCTCCCTGGCCTGCGAGGTAACCTGGCTGCTCACGCAGGCTGGCTTTGGCCAGTCCACCATCGTCGGCAGTGGCAACGGCCCGATCGTGGGCACCGGCTTTGTGGACGTTCTATCGATGTTTGAGGACGACCCGTTGACCGAACAGATCGTGATCGTGGGTGAGATCGGTGGACAAGAAGAAGAGATGGCCGCTGCGTTCATACCGGATCGGCTGACCAAGCCAGTGGTCGCATTTGTCACTGGGCAGCATGCCCCCTCAGGACGGCGGATGGGGCATGCGGGAGCGATCGTCGGGGACTATGCCGGCACAGCGCAGCTCAAGATCGACGCCCTGGAAAGCGCTGGGGTGCGCGTGGCTCGGTCCTTGGATGAGATTCCAGGTTTGTTGGAAAGGGGATGAAGGGTGAGCAAGCTGTATGAACCGATTTCCGTTGGGTCCCTGGAGATGGGGAATCGCTTTGTCCGCTCGGCAACGGCAGAGTCCCTGAGTGACGGGGAAGGACGCCCGCTGCTGGAGCTCTCCAAGACGTACTGTGCCCTGGCAGAGGGGGGCGTGGGTCTGATCATCACCGGGCACGCCTATGTGGCCGGCAGCGGGCGGTGCCGCGTAGGGATGTCGGGCATGCACGATGAGTCGTTGATCTCGCCGTGGCAGAACGTGACTGCCGCCGTCCACGAGGCGGGGGGCAAGATCGCGATGCAGATCAACCACGGTGGGCGCCAGTGCGACCCGGCGGCCGTCGGCGGTCCGCTGCTGGCTCCTTCTCCCATCTCGCTGAATGCAGATGCCCCTCGACCTGTGGAGCTGAACGAGAGGGACATCGTGGGTCTGATCCGCGCCTTTGCCGATGCTGCTGGGCGCGTGCGCGAGGCGGGATTCGACGCCGTGCAGATCCATGGCGCGCACGGGTATCTGATCAACACCTTCAACTCGCCGGCAAGCAACTGGCGGCGTGATGCCTGGGGAGGCAGCCTCTCGCGCCGGCTACGTTTTCTGGAAGAAGTCGCTGCTGCGGTGCGCGACGTGGTGGGGACTGACTACCCGGTGCTGATCAAGCTTGGGGCTGTGGATTTCGTGCGGAACGGCTTGACCGAGAACGATGGCGTGGAGATCATCCGTCACCTGGCGGACATGGGTTTCGACGCGGTCGAGATCAGCGGAGGGATCGGGCAGGGGAGCACGCGCGCAGGCATTCTCCGATCAGACCAGGAGGGCTACTTTCTGCCCATCGCCCGCAAGGCGCGCTATGCAACCGACCTGCCGATCATCCTGGTCGGCGGACTTCGCTCCAGAGAGAGGATGGAGCAGATCCTGGACGAGGGAAGTGCCGACATGGTCTCTCTCTGTCGTCCCTTGATCCGCGAACCCGATCTACCCAACCGCATGCGCGACGGCCAGGAAAGGGCGACGTGCATCTCGTGCAATCAATGCCGGCCGCGAGAAGGCGAGCTCGGCATTTCGTGTCACTACAGAGGACCGGACACATCTGGCGAGAGCGACTGATGGACCGCGCCCAGCACCCTCAGGTGCCGGGCGCCGTTTTCTCTAGATGTATCCCAGCGCGCGCAGGCGGCTTTCTATCTCTTCCTCCTCCTCTTCGCTGTACGCCCCATCCCTGGCATCGTCGACGGGCAGATAGCCCAGCCCCTCCAAGCGCTGTAGGATGACCTCCACGCTTTCCTCAACGGTCTGCGTGGCAGAGTTGACGATGATCTCGGCGTTGGGGGGCGGCTCGTAGGGGTCAGAGACCCCGGTAAAGTTCTGGATATCGCCCGCCAGCGCCTTCTCGTACAGCCCTTTGACATCGCGCTCGATGAGGACCTGCAACGGGCATTCGACGTAGCACTCGACAAAGTTGCCGATCTCTTGGCGGCTCTTGTCCCGCCGCTCGATGTACGGTGAGATGAACGAGCAAAGCGTGGCAACGCCGTTTCGGGTCAACAGCTTGGCGACAAAGGTCACGCGCTCTATGTTCTTGTCGCGGTCTTCTTTGCTGAACCCCAGGTCACGTGTCAGGCTCTCTCGCACGATGTCGCCGTCCAGCCGTTCTACTCTAAGCCCGCGTTGGCGCAGCTTGGGCTCTAGCTCTTTGGCCAGGGTCGTCTTTCCCGAACCGGATAGCCCGGTGAACCAAAGCGTGAATCCCTTTGTGTCTTGTGTCATAATGGTGTCCTCTCGTGGTGTTTCGGATTGTGTCACCGGCCTGTCACGTGGGCTGTCCCAGTCTTTCGGCGCTCGTTCCTGGCGGCACGTCCATCCCCAGGAGCTGCAGCATGGTCGGAGCTATCGCGCGCCACGTGTGATCCTGTTTTTGCGCTTCTGGTTGACCAGGATGGCGGAGGATGTACATCCCGTGCTGGGCATGATTCGCGTCGTCGGGGCCGCTGTCGTTGTCAAAGACGTGGATCGTCTTGTTGCCCACTGAGCCGATCGATCGCCACGCCAGGTCGCCAAAGTAGACGATGAGATCGGGCGGGATATTGTGGATCTCGGCGTACACCCGCTCGGGATGGTAGATGTGCGTGCCGATCTGCTGGCCTTCGGGGTCGGTCAGCGTCCCCAACTTGCCTGCGATCTCGTCCTTGAGTCCCTCTACCTGGCTGGCCGCGACGGTTCCCTCTCGTTCGCGCCCCTGGATGTTGAGGAATATCCGGCCATAGTAGCCCCCGGCTCCCCAGGCCCTGGTCTGGCTCCAGTCGATCTCGCACTGGTCGAGAGAGACGATCCCGCCTGGCTTGTCGAGGAGCGCTAGATAGCCCTGCTCGATCAGCCAGTCGTTGATGCAGATCCCTCCCTGCATTGCCTGTGCGCCGTGGTCACTCATGACGAGCACAGCCGTCTCTTCAGACAGCATATCCAGCAGCCTGCCAATACGCGCATCGATGAACTGGTAGTACTTGAAGATGGTGTTCTCGTAGGGAGAGCCACGCAGGTACTTGGGATGTCCGGGATCCATGTACTTCCATAGTCCGTGATGAGCGCGATCAGGGCCCATATCCACGAACATGAAAAACTTCCAGGCGGGGCGCGTTCTCAACAGGTGTTCTACCAGGTCAAAGCGCTGCCGCGACATACGGTAGATGTCCTGCAGCAGGCGAACCTTGTCCTCAGTCCGAAAGTTCGGCACGTCGAGCATGTACTCACCAAGCACCTCTCGGATCTCCTCCTTGAAGGCAGGTGGATGGGTATATGCGCTGAGGGTGCTTGGAGTCAGAAAACTGCTGACCACGATCCCGTTGATCGGCTTGACCGGGTAGGTCTGAGGCACTCCGATGACGATCGACTGCTCGCCCGCCTGGGAGACAAGATCCCACACTCTGGGAAACCGGATCTGGTCGGCAGTCGCGATGTCCATCTGCTCGTACGAATAGTCCGATCGGTTGCGGAATCCGTAGAAGCCTTGCTGGCCCGGGTCCTTGCCGCTCAACATGCACGTCCAGGCAGGTACCGTGATCGGGGGGATGGTGCTTTCCAGCCGGCCATAGGTGCCCTGTTCTGTCAGCGCCCTCAGGTTCGGCAGGTCGTCCAGCCAGCGATCAAAGGTCAGGGTGGGATCAAAGCAGTCCAGCCCGATGACGAATAGTCGGTTCGGTATGCTCGTCAAGGTCTTTGCCCTTTTCTAGAGGCCCTGGTAACCCTTGATCAGGATCTCTGCCACCTCGGGTCGCGTGAATTCAGGCGGGGGAGCCTGGCCTCGGGCCAGCATCTCGCGAACCTGGGTGCCGCTCAGAAAGAGCCAGTCTTCCCTGCCGTGTGGGCAGGTCTTGGCTGTGACCACGGCCTGGCACTTGGTGCAGTAGAAGGCGTGCTCGAACAAGAGGGGCATGATGCCGATCTCTTCAGACCTGAACTCGTCGAATATGAGCTGCGCGTCGTAGGTTCCATAGTACTTTCCCACGCCAGCGTGATCGCGGCCCACGATAAAGTGTGTGCAGCCATAGTTTTTGCGGCAGAGCGCGTGAAAGACCGCCTCACGTGGTCCTGCGTAGCGCATCGCCGCCGGGAAGACCCCGAGCAGCACCCTCTCGGCAGGATAGTAGTCCCGCAGAATGGCTTCGTAGCTCTCCATCCGTACGTCGGCGGGGATATCACCCTCTTTGGTGTCGCCGACCAAAGGATGGAGCAACAGGCCGTCCACGATCTCCAGAGCGGCTTTCTGAATGTACTCGTGTGCGCGGTGGATAGGATTGCGGGTCTGAAAGCCGACCGTCCGCCGCCATCCCCGACTGGCGAACATGCGGCGCGTCTGGATCGGATCGAAGCGGAATCTCTGAAACGTCTGATCCAGCGGTCGGTTGAGCAGAGTGATCGGGCCGCCAAGAAGTGTGTCTTCTCGAGCGTACAGGGCGGCTACCCCAGGATGTGCTTCCTCAGTTGTGCGGTAAACCTCCCTTGCCTCTCGTTGCTTGTCGCAGCTGAATACCTCCTGTACCTCCATCGTGCCCAGGAGATGACCTTCTCCGCCGTCGGGCTCATAGAGTCCGATCTCATCGCCTTCCTTGATGCTCGCGGCGAACGATGGGCTCGCGGGCAATGTGATGGGGATCGCCCACACCTGGCCGCTTTGCAGGTGCATTGTGTCGACGACGCTGTCATAGTCGGCGTTGTTCATAAAGCCAGACAGCGGGCTATAAGCGCCGTTGGCGATCAGCTCTGCGTCAGAGACGCCGACTGGGGATAGGAACAGGCGCGGCAGGCTGTGTGCCCTCTCCAGCGCGCCCTCGCGCGCTACGCCGCGCAAGATCCGGTTGATCAAAGTCCCGCCGTGAGGCTGGATGCCTGGGACAGTTGCCATAGTCACACTCTCCTGCAATACGCTCGACTCGGACCTGCGAAAACCAAAGTGCGGGGTCATTGACCCATCAAGGACAGAACAGGGACATTATATCACAGAGTTGTGAAGAGGTCAAGACAGCACGCCAGCCCCCTACGGCTGTTGCAAAGTCCGAGGAGTGAGCATCCCCTGATGCGAACGGCATCGACGAAGACCGCTCCGCATCAGGGGATGCTCCGCTCCTCAGTCAAGTCAAGCGACAATGCAACAGCCGTACCAGCCCCCCCCGGCCTCTGAAAGACAGTCGGATTGGCGTGTGGAGGGGAAGGATGATGGCTGGGGTGGATCGCTAGTCTGTGTGCGTCGGCACCAAGCGGTAGGTCACGCCCAGATAGGGTAGGTGGGGGTCGTCGTCTCGCTGCCCGAGCTTGATCTGTACACTTCGCTCCGAGGCTCCGCGGCGGATAGTCAGCTCGATCCGATCTCCAGGCCGGAACGCAGAGAGCATATCCCTCAGGTCTGCGCCGGCTCCGACTCGCTCTCCATCGACGGCCAGGATCATATCTCCTGGTTTGAGCCCTGCCTGAGATGCGGGACTGCCTTCGATCACTTCTGTGATCAATGCGCCCACTCCAACGTCTGTCGGTCGCGTCCGAGGCCCAGGGAACTCAGGTGGATGTTCGGTGAACCCTCGCTCGATCAGACGCGGCGACCGTTCGGTCAGGCGGCCAGCCATCGCTCTCCAGGCCCCGCCCAGAACCAGCCCGGCCAAGCACGTGATCACGATGCAGGCCACGAACAGCGCGATGGCCAGAGCGATGATGGCTTTACGATCTCGACTCATCTTGCCCTGCTCCTTTCTATACGTTCTGCTCCTCCAGTACGAGCCCCGATCGCGGGGACATCCGCGGCCCCACGAGGTATCCCGCTCGAACCGCATAGCTGCCGTTTCCCAGTTGGTCGTCGAACCTGGCCCCGTCGCACAGTTCGCCGTTGGTTGGGACGTGCACCTCGTAGAAGGTGTTGCTGTTGTTGAGGATGACGATCATTGTTTCGTCACCCAGGCGGCGCATATAGGCATAGACGTTCGCTGAGTCGCTCGCGTAGAGAGAGAGGTGCCTACCGCGCCGCAGCACAGGGTGAGCCCTGCGGAGGGCGATGTAACGTCTCACAGTGTCCCGCAGATCGAGGTTCCAGTCTGCCTCGTCCCAGGACATCGAGGCGCGGCCCTCGAGACCCGCGACAGGCACACTGGTCATCCCGACCTCGTCCCCATAGTAAACACAAGGGGCACCAGGCAGTGTCATTTGGCAGAGGATCGCCAGCTTGAGGCGCTCCACATCGCTTCCCAGAACAGATAGGATGCGAGGTGTGTCGTGGCTGCCCAAGAGATTCAACTGTGCCTGGGTGACCTGCCAGTCGTACATCGACAACATCTCGTCCACCCGCGCGGCAAACTCCTCGGCCTGGATGGGACTGAGCGTGAATCCACCTGGCTTGACACTCGTGTCGAGGTTGTTTCCTCCGAAGAAGCACTGGCAGGCACGGTTGAATGTATAGTTCATGGTTGCGTCAAAGCGATCACCGGCCAACCAGTCCTGCGCTGGGTGCCAGATCTCACCGACCAGGTATGCATCGGGATCTGAGGCCTTGACCCGGCGCCTGAACTCGCGCCAGAACGACGGATCGTCGATGTCCTCGGGCACGTCCAGCCGCCAGCCGTCGATCCCCTGTTCGATCCAGTACGTCGACACGCCCCACAGGAATTCGCGCACCTCGGAGTTCCCGGTGTTGAACTCTGGAAGGGCGGGCAAGTTCCACCAGCACTGGTAGTTGGTGTCCCAGGTCGCTTTGCCCTCTGCGATCGCCTTCACGTCATACGGGTTGAGAGGCTGGCCTCTGTCCCGGATGACAAACCAGTCGACGTAGGCCGAACCCGGGCCGTTCTCCAGGATGTCGTTGAATTGGAAAAAACCCCGGCTGGCATGGTTGAACACTCCATCGACAACGACCCGGATGCCACGCCTGTGCGCCCCATCGAGCAGCTCGCGAAACGCGGGATCGCCACCCAGCATGGGATCCACGCGATAGTAGTCGTGCGTGTGGTAGCGGTGGTTGGAGGCGGACTGAAAGATCGGACAGAAGTAGATGGCGTTGATGCCGAGATCGGTGAGATAGTCCAAGTGCTCGACGACACCCAACAGGTCGCCGCCCTTGTAGCCGTGGGTAGAGGGGAGCGCGTCCCAGGGTTGCAGGTTGCCCGGTTTCGGGACGCGCGGGCTGCGTGCGAACGTATCCGGGAAGATCTGGTAAAAGACGGCGTCCTTGACCCAATCTGGGATCACGACCCTGTTCACAACGGGTCCTCTCCGTGATGGTTGTCGGTCGTGAGCTCTTTGCGCAGCTCGTCAAACCGGATGCGTGCGAACTGGAGTCGCTCCTGCAGTTCGGCTATGCGCTCCCGGCATCGTCTCAGCTTGGCCTGTCTTTCCGCCTTTTCTTGCAGGAATGCTTCGGACCCCCTTGCCTCCTCGGCAGCGTGCTCGGCCTTCACGCGCGCCAGTCGCTCCAGCAGTTGGTCCGCTACCATCGGAGAAAAGGCAAGCAGGATCGCAAAGACCAGCAACACGGATCCCCAAACCGCTCCCCTCGTGGTGTGCCCGATCTGGTGGTTGTGGTAAGCCACGTAGGCCGCCAGAGCGATGATGCCGATGATCAGCACCCGGGCCAGGATCGCCAGCCATCCAACGTCTCGCATACGCTCGCGGTAGCCATACCGCGTCGGCGTCACAGAACGTCGTCGATGGTACAAGAGGTATGTCCTTTTTCGGTGAGTGCGGTACGTTTCCGTGTATGCCTGGCTCACCGTCTCCAGCGGGGTGGTGAGCAGGTCTTGTTCCAGCTTTTTCAGCGCTTGCAGCTCACCTTCAAGCCTGGGGATCTCTTTTTCTATCCACTGCGCTTCGAGGATCGTTGCGCTTTTGTCCGTTTGCATAGTGTGTCCTCTGCCTGTGTGTTTGCCCGCTGCCCCGTCCCGCGGCCGCCGGGGTGACGCTAATTGTACTCGAAACCTGCGTCAGGCGCAAACCTGTTGGGGCAGACATTCATGAAATCCCTTTGTCGGGGGTGCAAGCACCCGCGAAGGTCTGTGGCAAGCCGCGGGCGCTGCTGAAGCCGCAAGTCCCCTGTGGGAATCTTTGACGAGCCGCTTGCGCTGCGTAGCGGGGGGGAAGCATGGTTTTGACCTGGCAAGGGATTGGTTGTATACTTGCCTGCGTTATGACGACCTGTGTCCAGAAAGGAGTTCGCGATGCGCGAAGTCACCGTAGCAGCGGTCCAGATGCACCCCAAACTGGGCGAGCAGCAAGACAATTTGATTCGGGTAGGGGAGTGGCTCGACAAAGTCTGCACGGAACAGCGGGTTGACCTTGTCGTGTTCCCTGAGCTGATCACCACGGGATATGAGTGCGGTGTCCAATTCACCGAGTTGGCCGAGCGCGTTCCTGGACCCACGGCCAACCTGATCGCCCAGCGAGCCAGCGACTATGGGACGCACGTTCTCTTTGGCATGGTAGCCAAGGAAAAGGTGGAGAGCATTCTCTACAATGCGGCTGTGCTCATCGGACCCGACGGTGAAGTCGTGGGCAGGTACAACAAGGTCCATCTGCGTGGTGAGGAGCGCCTCGCCTTTCGCCCGGGCTTCCGGTACAACGTTTGGGAGACTGAGTTTGGCGCCATCGGCGTCATGCTCGGTTGGGATCTGGCTTTTCCAGAGGTAGCGCGGAGCCTAGCCCTGGAGGGCGCTGAACTGGTCTGCGCCTGCGCGAACTGGGAAAACCCAAATGCCGACGAGTGGCGTGCGTACCTCCTTTCTCGTGCCTACGAGAACGCAGTGTACGTGGTCGGGGCGAACCGTGTTGGCGAGGAATACACCTACCACTTTTTTGGTGATAGCATGGTCGTCGGGCCGCGGGGACAGGTGTACGGCACCGTCGATGGCGGTGAAGAGGGATATGTCGTGGCTCGGATCGATCTCGACCAAGTCAGGCAGTACCGAGAAGAGTTCCAGTTCTTCCAGTGCCGGCAGCCGCAGACCTACCGCTCAGTGGTGAAAAAGTACTAGATCGGCAACGAGGAGACTGGCTTCGGCCAGAGGATGCTGGCTCTATGTGACTTACTCACTGGCAGCATAGGAGCACCCATGATAGACTTGCGCAGTGATACCGTTACCCTACCCACCCCGGCTATGCGCCGGGCGATGGCCGAGGCTGAGGTTGGCGACGATGTATATGGGGAAGATCCGACCGTAAACCGCCTGGAGGCAATGGCTGCTGAGCGGCTGGGGAAAGAGGCCGGTTTGTTCGTGGTCAGTGGAACGATGGCGAACCTGGTGTCGATCCTGACCCACTGTGGCCGGGGAGATGAGATCATCATCGGCCACCAGTCGCACACCTTTCTCTATGAAGCGGGTGGCTCGGCTTCACTGGGTGGCATTCATCACTATGCCATCCCAAACCAGCCAGATGGCACGCTGCGATTGGAGGACATTGAGGCGGCGATCCGTCCAGACAATGTCCATTTCGCGCGCTCGCGCCTGGTGTGCCTGGAAAACACTCAGAACCGGTGCGGAGGCGCCGTGTTGTCCCCCGAGTACACCGACGCCGTGTGCCATCTGGCCCACGGTCACGGCTTGAGCGTGCACCTGGACGGGGCGCGCATCTTTAATGCCGCCGTGGCCTTGGGGGTGGAAGTCTCCGAGCTGACGCGAAGCGTGGATGCAGTGGGCTTTTGCCTGTCCAAGGGACTGTCCGCGCCGGTGGGATCGGTGCTGTGTGGTAGTGCGGGTTTTATCGCCGAGACGCGCCGCTGGCGCAAGGCCGTGGGCGGCGGCATGCGCCAGTGCGGTGTCCTGGCTGCGGCGGGAATCGTGGCCCTGGAAGAGATGGTCGATCGTCTGGCAGAGGACCACGAGAACGCCCGTCTCTTGGCTGAGGGCATTGCCGATGCCCGGGGGATCGCCATTGACCCGAGCAAGGTTCGCACCGACATTGTCATCCTTGAGGTCACGTCGGAGCGTGTCTCCGCTGCGCAGTTGGTCGCTGCCCTGCTGGAGCGAGGCATTCAGATGACCGCCTTTGGACCGACACAGATCCGGGCGGTGACACACTATGGCATCACCGAGGTCGACATCCAAACGACCGTCGGCGCGATCCGCGAGGTAATGGGGGGCATGGGGTGAGTAAGCAGTCGGGAAGCGCAACTCGGACCAGGTCGAAGAGCCGGAAGGGCGGCCGGTTCGCCCTAGATCCCTACTTTGCCGGCCTGGTCTTTGCCGGTATGGGACTGGGCACGTTGAGCTTGGGCGCTAGCCCTCGCCTGGTCATTCTCTGGTCGACGCTGTTGGGTTTGTGGCTGGCCTATCGCGAGGGGCAGTCGATCAAGGTGCACTACCAGTTCGTAGATGTTGGCCGCGGAATCGGGATTGGGTTGATCCTCGGCCTTCCCTTGCTGCTTTTGGCCTTCCGTGTGCTGACCACAGCGATACCGATCCTGTACGTGAGCGTGGATGATCCATCGATCTCGGGGGTCGGGGGAACGACCATCTTTGTCTCTTTGGTTCTGCTCGCCCCGTTGGCCGAATCGCTGTTCTTTCACGACATCGTGCAGAAGGAACGTGGGTTCTGGATCGCTGCCGTGCTCTATGCTGTGGCGTGCGTGATCCTCTTTCTGCCTACCGCTGGGCGTTACCCCGTTGTGCTGGCTGCGGTTAGCGGGGTCTCGGCGATCCTGGGCGGTGTGTACGGCCTCTTGTATGACCGCTTTGACATGACGACCTCTCTGGCTTGTCACAGCACGGTCAACCTGCTCCTGCTCTTTGTGCCCGCCTTGTTGAGTCACCTCGATCTGTTCACCCGCTAACGATGTTTCTGAAACGCCTTCAGCTCCAGGGATACAAGACTTTCGCCGAGCGCGCCGACTTTGTCTTTGACAAGGGCATCACGGCGATCGTCGGCCCGAACGGAAGCGGCAAGTCAAACATCGCCGACGCTGTGCGCTGGGTATTGGGCGAGCAATCCTTCTCCCTTTTGCGTGCCCGCAGAAGCGAAGACATGATCTTTTCCGGTAGCGAGCGCCGGGGCCGGATGGGTATGGCCGAGGTCACGATGACGCTGGACAACAGTGAACAGTGGCTTCCAGTGGAGTTTGGCGAGGTGACGCTCACGAGGCGCTCCTACCGCTCGGGCGAGAATCAATATCTGCTGAATGGCAGCCGGGTGCGTTTGCGCGACATCAGCGACCTGTTGGGCAAGAGTGGCCTGTCGCGCCGAACGTACACTGTCATTGGACAGGGCTTGATCGATGCTGCCCTGTCTCTACGCCCACAGGAGCGCCGGGGCCTGATCGAGGAAGCAGCGGGGCTTACCCTCTATCAATCGCGCCGCACGGATACGCTCGCCAAGCTAGAGGAAACCAAGCGCAATGTGCTGCGCGTTCACGACCTCATTGCCGAAATCTCGCCGCGCCTGCCGCGCTTGCAGCACCAGGCAGAGCGGGCCCACGACTATGAGCGCGTCCGTGGAGAACTGGATCAGGCACTGCGGGTCTGGTACAGCTACCAATGGAAGTATGGGCGAGAAGAGTTGCGACGCGTGCGCGCCATCCTGGAGCATCAATGCGAGAGATTGGATGCGCATCGCGCTCTCGTTCAGGAGTTGAGCGATCAGATCGCGGAAACCAGGTCTCGCCAGGCCGAGCTGCGCCACCGGCTCGGCGAGTGGCACCGAGAAAGCAGTGCCCTGCACACTCGATCCGAAACGCGACAGCGAGAGCTAGCCGTGGCAGAGGAACGGCGTCGGCTGCTGGTCCAGCTCAGAGATCAGACGGTCTCCGAGATCGCGCGACTGCAGGTCCGCCGTGCGGACCAGGCAGATCAATCCACAGAGACCGAGTCGGACCTGGCCGACCTGCTGGAGATGCGAGCTCATCAGCAATCGCTCGTCGAAGGCGTGCAGTCTGACCTGGAACGAAGACAGGTAGAGGTGGCCGAACTGCAGGAGAGCCGTGCGCAGATGCAGGCGAGCCTGGTGACCTTGCACGGGCAGATTGCGGACCACGAGAACCGGCTGCAGCAGCTTGCTGAACGGCGCCAGGAGTTGCGTGATGGGCTGCAGGCCTACCGGGGATCGCTCGAGCTGCTCTCAAAGCGCCAGCAGAAGCTCCAGGACCGCGCGCTTCACCTGGATACCGAGATGGAGACGGTGCAGGCTGCCGCACGCAAGGTGGAGGATCAGCGCGAACAGCGCGAACAGCGCGTTGTCACCCTGCAGACGCGCCAACAGGACCTGGCTGAGCGTCGAAATGAACTTGACCAGCGTCTGGGCCGGCTGCGAGAACGCCATGACTTGCTGACCCGCATGCGCGACGAGGGTGCCGGCCTCTTTGAGGGCGTGCGCAATGTGCTGCAGGCCAGGGCGCCGGGTTCTGGCAACGGGTTGACGGGAATCCTGGGCACGGTTGCCGAGCTGGTCGACGTGCCCCAAGACCTGGAAACGGCGATCGAGGTTGCATTGGGCAGTCAACTCCAGGACGTTGTCGTCGAATCGTGGTCGGCGGCACAGTCGGCGATCGCCTACTTGAAGCGTACGCGGGGAGGACGGGCCACTTTTCTACCCATCGACACGCTGCGCGCCGGGCAGCCCCTTCGCGTGACACGCGGGGCTGGCGTGGTCGGTGTGGCAAGTGAGCTGATCGAGTGCAAGCCCGGCATGCATCGGGTGGTTCAGTACCTGCTGGGGCGGACGATTGTCTGCCAGGATCTCACCCACGCCCGCCGGGTGCTTGGCGAGGTGAAGGGCGGCTACCAGATCGTCACCCTGGAAGGCGAGTTGGTGCGCTCGAGTGGCGCGGTGACTGGGGGAACGAGCAATCGGCAGCGAGGAGGGGGGATCCTGGCCCGCGAGCGTGAGTGGCGCGAACTGCCCGATCAGATAGCGGCTCTCGAGGTTCGGCGCCACGAGCTTGAGCGTTCGATCGATGGCGTGGCTGTGGATGTCAGAGCCGTCCGTGCCGAGATCCAAGTCCTGGCAGCACAGGGAGCAAAGCTGGATGAGGGGCGGCGCGAGCGCGAGCGCGAGCACCTCCAGGTTCAACAGCAGGTGGAGCAGATTGAGCGGGAGCAGCTTTGGTATCGCTCGTTGACATCAGATTCGGAGCGCGATCTGGACGAACTGGGCCAGCGCACGAATGATCTGCAGCAGCGCCTGGACGACCTGCTGGCCCGAGTTGGCGATAGGGAGTCTGAACTGGCGCGCTTGGCAGCCCAACTCGAGCAGATGGACGATCAAGACCTGAATGCTCGGTTGGCTGAACGGCGCGCCGACCTGACGTTCACAATGCAGCGCCAGGCACGTATTGAGGCCGAACTGCGCGCCCACAGGGAAAGCATCCGCCAGGTGGATGAGCAGATCGAGACCCAGGATCGAAGGCTTGAAGGTGTGAAGGGAGACCTAGCGCAAACCGAGGACCAGATCGAAGCGCTTGGGAGCCAGCAAAGCGCCCTGGGTGCCGAGATTCAGGCCTACACAGATCGTATCGAGCCCGCAGAACGCGAGCTGGTCGAGCTGGAGGAAAAGCAGGATCAGCTCGAGCAGCAAGAGTCTCAGGAGCGCAGTCGGCTCCAAGCTTCGGAGACGCGCCACAGCCACGCTGAGCTCCAAGTCTCACGCCAGCAAGATCACATGAACAGCTTGAGGCGGCAGATCGAGGACGATCTGGGCCTGGTGGATCTGGAGATGGGAGAGGACGTGTCTGGTCAAGCGCTCTTGCCTATGGGCGCCCTGGTCGAATCTCTGCCAGAGGTCGAAGCGCTCCCTGAGGGGATGGGGGAGCAGATCCGTGCCCTGAAGCGCCGGCTTCGTCGCCTTGAGCCGGTGAACCTGAACGCACCAGACGAGTACAGGGAAGCCAGGGAGCGGCACGAGTTTCTCTCCACACAGGCACACGATCTCGAGCGTGCGGCGGCGCATCTGAGGGAAGTGATCGCTGAGCTGGACGCGGTGATGCAGCGCGAGTTCAGGCGCACGTTCAACGCCGTGGCGCGCGAGTTCAGGGCTTACTTTGCCGAGCTGTTTGATGGCGGGTCGGCCCGCTTGCAGTTGACTCAACCGGATGATCTGATGGACACAGGGATCGATGTGATCGTCCGCCCGCCTGGCAAGCGACAGCAAAGCCTGGCCGTCCTCTCTGGCGGCGAGCGGGCCCTGTCGGCGACGGCGTTGATCTTTGCGATCCTCAAGGTCAGTCCGACGCCTTTCTGCATACTGGATGAAGTAGATGCTGCTCTGGATGAGGCGAACGCCGGACGGTTCCGTCTTGTGCTCAAAGCACTCTCGGAGCGCACACAGTTCGTGGTCATCACCCACAACCGGTATACCATCGAGGCTGCGGACATTGTGTATGGGATCTCGATGGGAGTGGATGGTACATCCTGCGTGATCTCTCACCGAATGGGACAGCGGGAAGGCTAGAGAATGCGGGTGGCTGCCTGATCCGGAGTGAGTATGCCTGAGCTCCCCGAAGTCGAAACCGTCGTGCGCGAGCTGCGGCCGCACCTGGTGGGGCGCGTCATTTTGGATGCACACGTGGACTGGGCACGGATCATTGCTCAACCCGCTGAGGACATTCCCCGATTCCGCGCTGGCGTGTCAGCCCACACGATCGTCGGCCTGACACGCCGGGGAAAGTACGTCATCTTGGGCCTCCACGATGCGCGCTATGTTCTCTTCCACCTCCGAATGAGCGGGCGTCTCTTGCTCTCTGCCCTGGGGCAGCCGCAACACCTGCGCACTGTCTTTGATCTCTCTGACGGAGGCCGGTTGTTCTTTTACTGCCAGCGCAAGTTCGGACGGGTTTGGCTGGTGGACGACCCCGATGTCGTACTGGGTGATCTTGGCCCAGAACCGCTTTCGGCGGCTTTTACCTCGGATGCGCTGCGTGTTCTCCTGCGAGACCGGCGGGCCATGCTCAAGCCGCTCCTGCTTAACCAGCGCTTTGTTGCCGGGCTGGGGAATATCTACGTGGACGAGTCTCTCTTCCGAGCTGGATTGCACCCGCGGCGCGCTGCCAACACGTTGACCGCTGAAGAGATCGTCCGGCTGCACGACGCGATCCAGTCCGTGCTGCGGCAGGCCATCGACCATCACGGCACGACATTCGACGGGATGTTCGTCCGACCGCAGGGAGAGGCGGGGCGGCAGCAAGAAGGGTTGAGCGTCTATGGACAGGCAGGCTCTCCATGCCCTCGCTGCGGAACGACTGTGGAGCGCAGCATCGTCGGCGGGCGCGGGACACATTACTGTCCTCAGTGCCAAGTTATGCTACCACAGGGGAAGCTGATGGGGCGGTCGTTTGCCCCCGATCAGGATGAACGGAGCCGCCCGCGAGGCGACGGCGCCCGCTCCTCTGAGATCGGCGAGCGACCTCAACCGGGTCTGTCGCCGGCCATGGAGGATGCGGCTCGCTGAACGAGGACCGATGCCCGGCACACGAAGCAAGGCATCTCGGGGGGCGTGATTGATCTCGACAGGGTAGAACTCGGGATGGGCGCGCGCCCACAGCGTCTTCGGGTCAGCCTCCTGCGGGAGACGGCCCTGATCGTCGAAGACAAGTTCGTCCAGCCGAAAGTCATAGAGTCGCAACAAAAAGTCAGTCTGGTAGAGACGGTGTTCTCGCCAGGCAGGTGTATGGGGCTTGCTTTCCAGTGGAGTGCCGGGCACTGGCTGGAACGCACTAAAGTAGGCGCGATGTAGATCCAGCTTCTGATAGAGGTAGGAAGCTGTGGTCAGGATTTCGCGGTCTGATTCGTCAGCCGCTCCCACCACGAACTGAGTGGTTTGCCCCGATGGGGCCCACCGGCCCTCGCCGCGCTTGATGAACTCACTGGCCCAACGCATCGGGTTCAGCACCTCATCGCGATCCTTGAGTGGTGCGATCTGGCCCAGGCGTTGGCTGTTGGGAGCCTCCAGGTTAACGGACACTCGCTGGGCGATCTGTCCGGCGCGCTCGACCTGAGCGCGCGTCGCACCTGGCAAGAGCTTGAGGTGCACGTAGCCATTGAACTGGTACCGTTTGCGGACCAACTCGACGGTTGCGAGCATGCGGTCCATCGTTCGCTGGGCACTGCCGGAGATTCCCGAACTGAGAAACAAGCCCTCGACCAGTTTGCGCTGGACCATTTGGTCAAAGAGGCGAGCCAGCTCATCAGGCACAAAGCTGGTGCGCCTGACATCGCGATCGATGCCGTTGGCACAGTACGCGCAGTTCTTCTCGCAAAAGTTGGTCAGCAAGACTTTGAGGAGCTTTACTCTCTTCCCATCTGGCATGACGGCAGGGTAGATCCAGTGCCCAAGGCTGTTACGCTTGCGGGCTGCGTCTGTGCCGCAAGCCTCGCCGCAGACATCATACTGTGCGGCTTGCCCCAAGGCCTTGACCTTTTGCTCGACGTCAGGTTGAACCCGGATGGCGATGCTCATCTGCTCTCCTCAGCTCGTTCTTGTGCCTGACTCTATTATATGAACAAATGTTCTGTTTGTCAAGGACGAGTTTCACTGGGCGAGTGGCGCATCCGGTCTCTTGCGGCCTGTGACGAGGACGGATCCGTCCTCGATGCGGACTTGGTCAAACTCCACAAAGTCATAGGCCTGGTCCAGATAGTTTTCCATCCGGCCGAGCAGGGCCTCAATCGCCAGATCGAGCACCGGACGGGGAACCGGCAGAGCCACGCCAGCCGCGATCGACTTGACCTGTGGTTCGATCCTGCCGCGCACGACCTGGACGCCAAGGGACGCGCTGAGGTCGAGCCGGGTGGGCTGGACCAAGGTCGCTGCGATGCGGGCTTCGTCCGGGAGGAACCAGACCTGGGCGTCGCGCAGGAAAAAGTCGGGTTGATCGCTCATCGCCGCCAGGAACTGGTTGACCTCAGCCTCGGTCAGCTCAAAGCGCAAGACATCGTCAGGTGTGTTCCAGGAGGTGGTCACCTTTGCGACTGCAGGGGCGGTATCAGGCTCAAAGAGCTGCTCGGTCTTGTACTCGCCATCGGGCTCCAGGGTGATGCGCTTGCCCATGTCGAGGGTGAGGGCCTGCTGCCCCTCGATGTGCACCTCGGCTGTCCCCTCCTGCAGATCGATCTGCGTGGTCCCATCCTCTGCGACCTCTACTGTAAAGCGGGCCCC
>JADHXD010000163.1 GCA_016783145.1 Anaerolineae bacterium | reverse complement strand
ACAGCCGTCAGTCGTCCATCGTCGGTCGTCACGCGCCAGCGGTCAGCGGTCAGCGGTCAGCCTTCAGCGGACAGCCGTCAGTCGTCCATCGTCGGTCGCCACGCGCCAGCGGTCAGCAGTCAGCGGTCAGCGGTCGGCCATCGTCGGTCGTCCATCGTCAGTCGTCCATCGTCAGTCGTCACGCGCCAGCGGTCAGCGGTCCGCAGAGGGTGCACCGTCCCCTACATCTCGGCCTGGGCCTGGCTGATCTCCCGCCAGGCGCCGAAAAAGTCCTCAGGAACGTGCGCCTGCGCGCTGCCCGGCTTGCGCGCCAGCGTCAAGGCACCGCTCGGGCAGGTCGACACGCACAGCCCGCAGCCGATACAGCGGTCCCTGTCCAGCGCGACCCGATCCCCGTTGGCGGTGAGCGCCTCCATCTGGCATCGCTCCAGGCAGGTCCAGCAGCCGGTGCAGGTCTCCGCCTCGAACTGGGCGATGAACGAGCTGGTCACTGCCTGGGCCGGCTTGGGCTGGTGCTTGATCCATCCCAGGACGCCGCAGCAGCACCCGCAGCAGCAGCAGATGGCAGAGATCTCTTTGGAATGGGTCGGCTGGAGCACGAGGTTCGCCGCGTCCGCCCGGTCCAGGATGTCCATCACCTCTGCGCGGTCGATGGAACGCCCCCTGCCGGTGCGCACATAGTACTGCGCAAACTCGCCAAAGACCAGACAGCTCTCTTCGGGCGCGTCGCAGCCCCTTCCCTCCAGCTTGTCGTGGCGGCGGCAGATGCAGGGCGCCACCGCGAACGTCTCGTGAGCGCTGACCAGCGCCTCGACCCGCTCGTAGGGGAGCACGTCAAGGCGGGGCTCGATGCTGCGACCAACGGGGATCGTGCGCATCTGGCTCGTGATCGGCGCCTGTGGCTTCACGCGCTTGGCCGTGCTCCAGTAGTCACCCAGGGCCTCGAGCAGGGCTTCGTTCAGGTTGTTGACCTGGAACTCGTAGATACCGACCACCCAGGGCACGGCCTGGTAGAGCGCGGGGCCCTCCTCCGGCCCCACTGCAAAGATGAGCCCCTTGCGGGCCATTTCGTCCAGCCGCTGCTCGGCCTCGGCGAGGGCCAGGCCGGCCCTGGCGGCAATGACCTGCGCCTCCTCGCGCTCCAGGGTGAGATGCGTGGCCAGATCGGCCTCTTCCAGCGTGAACAGCCTGCGCAAGAGGCGCAGGTCCGCGCCCGTCTCGCTCGGCGCAAAGCCGCCGGGAAGCCGGTCGAGGTGCTCTGCCAGTTTCCGATAGATCTCTTTTTCCATCGTGATCTCCTTTCAGTTCAGCACCAGAGGTGCCAGGCACTTGCAGATGAGGATCGCCTTGACCCGACGATTGCTCAGAGCCTCGTTTGCCCCCTGGTCTAGCGGACGCCGAAAGTGCCTGGCACCTGACCAAGTGCGATGGGCGTTATGAGGCGACCGAATGTGGTGAACGATCCTATCATACCACAGACCAAGCCGCCGTTCAAGGGCCAATTGTCGAGATCGAGATCCAGTGCAAGACTAAAGTCATATCCCGGGGTGATGGGTTGTGCTATGATCTACGCATTGCTAGCGCATCAGGAGGCAGCGAGCAGGCCGCAAAGCGAGACGAGCCCCCCTTCCAGCCGCCTCAGAAGGGAGAAATGTCGATGAGCAAGAGAGCACAAGCCCTGGCCGAGCGCATTGAGCGTGGAGCGGACGAACTGATCGCCTTTGCCGAATCGCTGTCGGAGGACGAGTGGCAGACCGCAGGGACCCACGACGGGTCGACATAGATGGCGTATTCGAGCTCTGTTCTCCAGCGTATGACCGCCCCGTATCCCACCAGGTCGCCTGTGGGCGTGGCAACCAGCCAGGCGTCACGTGCCAGGTCAATCCGATCCCAGTCGAACGTCAGATCGTCCAGATCGGTGTCCGGCTCACCATAGTCCTGGACCTCACAGCGACCGATCAGCTCGTGGGCACGCTGCACGTCGTCCGCTGTTGGGGCGCGGAACGTCAGCTCACCAAGGGCGAATTGTGCGTATTCCCGCATCGCTGCCATTCCTTCTTCGCGGCCACGACCCGGAGCCTACACGGGATGGTCCATCCCCCATCCCTACCGGCTCCACGATCTCCCTCAGCCGCGCGCGACGTGCCGCACGGCCGCCTCAGTCGAGGTGCCCCCCGGCGTCCTCTTGACCACCTCGCAATGGCAACACGCAATACGCAATACGGAACACGTCAGGCATTCCCAAGCTCCAAACCTCGACCACCGCGGCCATCACCGCGTTCAGGAACAGGTCCTGGCACACGGCGCGATCATCCATCGTCACGGAGGTAAAGCTCCCCACCACGTCGTAGACCGGGTCGGCCCACAACAGGACGCCGCCTACGCCGCTTCGCAGGAATGCCTGCAGGGAATGCAGCGTCCCGCCGCGACGATCGTTCCCGCGTTCTCGAGCAAGGTCATGGTGAAAAAGGGACAGCC
Source organism: Anaerolineae bacterium (assembly GCA_016783145.1). Classification (GTDB taxonomy): domain Bacteria; phylum Chloroflexota; class Anaerolineae; order JAFGEY01; family JAFGEY01; genus BS750m-G44. The sequence goes on along the minus strand of JADHXD010000163.1, from coordinate 8,678 downwards.
ATGCTCGTCAAAGTCATAGTCCAGCACGCGGATGATGTGCGGATGATGGAGCGAGGCCAGGATCCTGAACTCCTGCGCCAGTGCCAGAGGGGGATCTGTCCGCCCACCGCGGGAGGCAAACACAAGCTGCTCGGCGGGCGTGGTCACACGCTTGAGGGCCACCAGCTCTCCGGTCAAGCGGTCGGTGGCCCGGTAGACAGCGCCCATTGAGCCTGCGCCCAACTGCTCGTGCAGGACGTAGCGTCTGCCGATGGTCTTCAGGGGAGCGGTTGCGTGCACGGCGATTCCTTCCATAGACCTGAGGCCAGGGGAGGGCGGGCAGCGATGTACCCATTGTACCATAAGCAAGAACGCCAATCAATGCCCAGTCCCTGGGATTCGGCGAGATTCTGGGCGAGTGCCGACCGGGCAGGTGGCAAAGAAACGAATTGCTCCCACGCGCGACCATTCGTTCCATTCTGAATTCGTTGTAGGCCTTGCGCACGCCAACCCATCGTGCCAAACGGGGCAGATTGTGGTACAATGAAAGCAGTCCTGCCGCACGGCACGAGCACGGCGGCCTGGATGGAGCGGGAGGATCACACCCGCTGATGTGGAGGCAAGGTGCTCACATACCAGACCTACGCCAAGAGTTACCTGTTGAGCTGTGACCACTGTCACCGCGTGGATGCGATAAGAACCGCCCGGACCCCGCAGCACGCACAGCGCGTCGCCGTCGCCTTCTTTCGATGGAAGGTCGAGACAGCGCACGGCGACCTCTGCCCGGCATGCACCTCGCTGTGGCGCAACGGCGTGCTCGACCGGCGGCACGAAAGCCCGATGAGGTCACTGTGAACGTTCGCGAATCCGGCGTGCCAAAGGGCCAGAGCGAGTGCGGCGGCTGTCTCGTCCTCATCAAAGGGGACCCGGACTGCGACCACGAGCTCTACTACCACGGCATGTCCTCCAGGGACGGCGTGGCATTCACCGAGCACGAGTGCGGCAAGTGTGGGCGCGCGATCGCGCAGCGTGTCCGCAATGCCGAGCCCCCGGGCGCCGCCTGAACGGCAGGAGAGATCGATGTCCCGCAAAGACGATCTTGAGCGTAGCATCCGCGATTCGTACGAGATCATCCGCGAGTACGAGGACCAGATCCGCATCGCCTCCCGTCCGGAGGAGAAAGCCCGCGCCCGGCGCGCGATCGACGAGCAGTGGACGAATATCGAGGGCTACCTTGCCGAGTACCTCCCCCTCGCCGGCGGTCCACTGTCCGAAGAGATCGCCCAGATCGCTGCTCATTTCTCCGGGCCGGGCGGCCTGTCCGTCCCGGCAGGCTCGCCCTCTCAGGTCCCCTGCCAGCCCTTTGAGCCGGAGATGGTATGGATCCCCGCTGGCCCGTTCCTGATGGGCAGCGATACGGGGGTGGACAGTGACGCTCGGGACATCGAGCAGCCCCAGCACATCCTGTACCTCCCGGACTACTACATCGCCAGGACGCCGGTGACCAACGCGCAGTACCTGGCTTGCGTGCAGGCCACCGACTGCCAGCCTCCCGAACACTGGAAGTCCAAGACACCGCCAAAGGGCGAGGAGGACCATCCCGTGACCTGGATCTCTTGGCACGAGGCCGTGGACTACTGTGAGTGGCTGGCCCACGTCACCCGAAGGTCCTACAGGCTGCCCAGCGAGGCGGAATGGGAAAAGGCCGCACGCGGCACGGACGGTCGCCTGTATCCGTGGGGGAATGAATGGGACGCAGAACGGTGCAACGCCCTCGAAAGCGGGGTCGGGGAAACCACGCCCGTAGGCGCGTATGGGGGGCGGGGAGACAGTCCCTACGGCTGCACGGATATGGCCGGCAACGTGTGGGAGTGGACGCGAAGCCTGTATGGCACCTATCCCTATGACCCAGGGGATGGCCGCGAAGAGATGGACGCCAAGGGACGCCGCGTTGTGCGCGGTGGGTCGTTCCTCAACAGCCGGGTCCTCGCCCGGTGCGCGTACCGGCCCGGGTACTTTCCAGGCCGCCGCATGAGCTACGGGTGTCGTGTGGCGTGTTCGCCTTCCCCTGGGCCCGTCGCCTGACGCGCGGGGGGCCGTTGCCGGTTGCGGATTCGCCCGGGCTGTGGTACACTTGGTTTATGGACGCACAGGTGCTAGGAGCTGAATTGTCAACCATAGTGCTCGGCCTCGAGGGCGTGTGCCTGGTCTATCTGTTTGGCTCCCAAATCGAGGGCAATCTCGGCCCAATGAGCGACTATGACCTGGCCGTACTGGTCGATAGGGCAACCGACGGGCGTGAGATACAATCCCGTCTCGCCCACGAATTGAGTTGCGTCCTCCAGACGGAGCGCATCGACGTAGTGCTCCTGAATCGCGCTTCTATCGAGTTGGCCTATGCGATCATTGCTCAGGGCGAGGTCCTCTACGAACAGGACATAGCGACGCGGGTAGAGTACGAGGCTACTGTCCTGAGCCGCTACGGCGATTTCCTACCCGTGCTGCGCACGCAGCGTGATGAGATGTTGCGAGGGGATACCCATGACCGCCGAGTTCGCCGGTATCGAGCGGCGCTTGGACGAACTGAGCGAACGCTTGGCCAGATTGCAGCCGCTCAGAGACAGGGCTCGGAGTGACTTTGACCAAGATCCGTACCTGCGCGACATCGTGGAGCGCAACCTCGAGGTAGCAGCACAGTGCTGCATCGACGTCAGCCATCGCATCATCTCCTTGGAAGGTGCTCGGAAGCCGGTCGACTACTATGATGCCATTCTGCGCATGGGCGAGTTGGGCGTCCTCCCGGCCGACTTTGCCCGCCATCTGGCCCCCCTGGCAGGTTTCCGCAATATCCTGGTGCACGAGTATGTGGCAGTCGATTGGGACGAGGTGTACGGGGTGCTAGGTCGCTTGGAAGACCTCGACCGTTTTGCCGAGGCGATCCGGCACTGGTTGGCCGACAGGGCACCCTCCGCGGACAATTCGGGCCGCTAGTTCACAGCACCTTCCCTGATTGGTGCGACACCCTCAAAGGGGGAGCGAGGGCACCACGCCCGTAGGCGCGTATGGGGGGCGGGGAGACAGTCCCTACGGCTGCACGGATATGGCCTGCAATGTGCGGGAATGGACGCGGAGCCTGGCTCCGAACACAGAAAGCCGGCCCCTCTCCGGATCTACTCCGGATAAGGGCCGGCTGTGCGTCTTGCCAAGTGCACTGCCTAACAGCAGAATAGCTACGTTGAGCGGCAATCCTACGGTCTATGCTCCTGGGATGGCTGCCAGGCTGTCCCAGTAGCCGATCCCCCGCGAGTCTGCGCGCTCACTCCAGAAACGAGCTGACAAAATCCAGGACATCGGCTCTGTCCATGCGGAACACGCCGCCGGTACCAGCGCAGTTGCCGTTCATGCCAAAAGAGGGTCACCCCGGCGACGACGCTGCTGTCGCCCAGGAAATTAGGGCCGCCCGAGTCGCCAAAGCAGGTGCCGCCAGTGGAGTGGTTGTTGGACAGCAGCATCGAAAAGTCGCCACCTTGCGGGAGACCTGCCCTCCATAGTCCTGCGATGCGGCAGAGACCCCTTCCGCATCCTGGCGACAGCGCACATCTACCCCCCACGCAGCGAACACGGGGCGGGGCCGCCGTGCGTCGATTGGCGTGGGCCGTGCCCGTCCGGGTCTATGGGCTTACCAGTCCGCCGTCTTTTCCCCGCCCCCGCCTGACGCCCTGACTGTCCCGTGGTGTGAAGGCCAGCGGATGAGAAAGAGGCACTCTACGTCGGGTTCGCACGTCTTGGAGGCGGGGGACACTACTGTGCCGCTGCCCTCGGTGATATCGACCGTGACGTCGGTGTCCGGTTGGTTCACCTCGACCTCCACCCGCACGCGCCACCAAAACCAATAATAGCGCTGCCATCTCGCAGAGACGCCGACGATCGCTTCCGCGGGTGAGCCGCCAAGGATCTGGAGGGCATCGACGGCCTCGCCGTAGAACTCGGATATGGCGGGCCCCAGCTCCCGCATGACCCCGATGACAGCCACCGCCACCAGGACCATGAGCAGGGCGTACTCGACCAGGCCCTGCCCTCGCGCAGCGTATGAACTTGGCATGATACACGCTCCTATGAATAGTCCTAAATAAATAGATGATAGTGGATAGAGAATAATGTGTACGAATCTATGTAGCTCTCCACATATACCAGTATAGGACAAAACGTGCCCCAAGGCAATAGGGGTTTCACCTGAGGAACGTCCTGGAGGAGTGAATCTTTTGTGAATCTTTATGCGCGAGATAGACCCTAAAGGTCTCCGAGACCTTTGAGGTCTGGCGCGTCCGCCGGGCCTTGTACGATCCTCCCAACTGTGCTAGAATAGGCGCGCAACGAGCATCCGGCAGCCTCCCGCTTGAGGGTTGGCGCCTCACCCTGGAGGGGCCCGGCGAGCATCGGGCGTCGTGAAAACCGCCCATCCACAAGAGGAGCCCTACGATGATGGAATTCCATATCTCCCGCCAGGCGAGGGACCTGTACCGGTTCGATGCTTCGCTCTTTTCCCTCAGCGGCAGCGTCCTCTTTGCCGACTTTCACGCGGTGCGCGTGTTCGCTCAAGAGATGAACGAACGGCGGGATCTAATCAGCTTCCCGGAACAGTCGGTCAAAGCCGGGCAGATCAACGCCATGGGGCTGATCGACGAGGTCCTGCACTACGTGATCGGCCTCTACCGCCAGCAGAGAAACCCGTCCGTCTGGGGCGAGGCCTTGGGCTGGCTGTACGAGCGTCTGGGTCGCCAGCCGGTGGACGAGACCCTGCGTCGCTTCGCCGACGAGTTCCCACCGGTGGCTGTCTACCGGCGAGAGGTCGCCCTCGAGGCCTACCTGGAGGGCAGTACGGAAGGCGTGCCCCACCGCCAGCTCGTCCTGGAAGAAATGATGCTCCTCTGGCTGGCGAACGCCAACCCGGCTACCGCCCCGTTCCAAGAGCTCTTTGACGATGCCGTCCTGGAGCGTGAGACGGCTTACCGTTCCTTGGTCGCCCACCTACAGGCGTTCTTCCACGCGCAGCCGTCCTTTGGCCCCGAGGGGCAGGACCTCGTGGGCATGCTTCACAGTCCCGCGGTCGCCGTCCCCCACTCGCTGTCCGGCCAATTAGAGTACATCCGCGAACGCTGGGGCTACCTGATCGGCAGCTACCTGTACCGCCTCTTGAGCAGCCTCGACCTGATCAAGGAGGAGGAAAAGCTCGTTTTCGGCGGCCCTGGGCGGGCGTTGGTCTACGACTTTCGCGGGCTCGAGGCCGAGTACGAGCGCTTTTCCTCGGACAGTGACTGGATGCCCCGCGCGGTGCTCCTCGCCAAGAACAGCTACGTCTGGCTCGATCAGCTCTCCAAGGAGTACGGGCGATCCATCACCCGTCTGGATCAGATCCCCGACCAGGAGCTGGACAAGCTTGCCCGCTGGGGCTTTACCGGCCTGTGGCTGATCGGGCTTTGGGAGCGCAGCCGCGCATCGCGCACGATCAAGCAGATGTGCGGCAACCCCGAAGCGGTCGCTTCGGCCTACTCGCTGTTCGACTATCGCATCGCCGACGGCCTGGGAGGCCACCAGGCGTACGAAAACCTGCGCGCGCGCGCCTGGGCGCGGGGCGTTCGCCTGGCGAGCGACATGGTGCCCAACCACGTGGGCATCGACTCGCCCTGGGTGATCGACCATCCCGACTGGTTCATCGGCCAGGACCACAGCCCCTTCCCCGCGTATACGTTTGGCGGCCCCGACCTCTCCTGGGACGGGCGCGTCGGGATCTACTTGGAGGACCACTACTATGACCGGACGGACGCCGCGGTGGTGTTCAGGTTGCACGATCGTGCGTCGGGACGCGAGCGGTACATTTTCCACGGAAACGACGGGACCAGCATGCCCTGGAACGACACGGCCCAGCTCAACTACCTCGATCCCGTGGTCCGAGAGGCGGTGACGCGCAAGATCCTTGACGTGGCGCGCATGTTTCCCATCATCCGCTTCGACGCGGCCATGACCCTGGCCAAGCGGCACTTTCGCCGCCTCTGGTACCCTGAACCGGGCTCGGGCGGGGCCATACCGGGGCGGGCCGCGCACGGCATGACCGCCGAGCAGTTCGATGCCTTGATGCCCAGCGAGTTCTGGCGCGACGTGGTGGACCGCGTGGCTCAGGAAGCCCCCGACACCTTGCTGCTAGCGGAGGCGTTCTGGATGATGGAGGGCCACTTTGTGCGCACCTTGGGCATGCACCGCGTCTACAACAGCGCCTTTATGAACATGCTTCGCGACGAGAGGAACGCCGAGTATCGCCTGGTCATCCGGAATACCCTCGAGTTCGACCCGCGCATCCTGGCGCGGTACGTCAACTTTATGAACAACCCGGACGAGCGCACGGCGATCGACCAGTTCGGCAGCGGGGACAAGTACCTGGGCATCTGCACCCTGATGGCGACCATGCCCGGCCTGCCGATGTTTGGCCACGGGCAGGTGGAGGGCCTGCGTGAAAAGTACGGGATGGAATACCGCCGCGCGTACTGGGACGAGGGGCCCGACCCGCACCTGGTCGCGGCGCACGAGAGCCAGATCTTTCCCCTGCTGCGGCAGCGGCATCTCTTTGCCGGGGCGGAGAGTTTTCTGCTCTACGACCTGGTGTCGCCTGAAGGGTTTGTCAACGAGGACGTATTCGCCTACTCGAACGCGGCAGGCGGAGAGCGGTGCCTGGTCGTCTATCACAACCGCTATGCCGAGGCCCGCGGCTGGATCCACACCTCCGCGTCCTACGCCGCGCCCGGACAGGAGGGCCCTCTGGTGCGCAAGAGCCTGGGACAGGGCCTGGGCCTGAGCGACGACCCCGCGGCCTTTTGCATCTTTCGGGACCACGTCTCTGGCCTGGAGTTTATCCGGGTCAGCGGGGAGATGCACGAGCGGGGCATGTACGTCGAGTTGGGCGCCTACCAGCGTCACGTATTCCTCGGCTTCCGGGAGGTCCTGGACAACGAGTGGCACCAGTACGCTCACCTGGCCTCCTACCTCGACGGGCGGGGTGTGCCCAGCATCGAGGAGGCACTGCACGAGGTGTTCTTGCAGCCGATCCACGCCCCCTTCCGGGAGCTGCTCAACGCAGGGCACTTACGCTGGCTGATAGACCACCGCCTCACCGACCCGGACGCGCAGCTCGTCTCGGAGGTCGGGTCAGAGGCGGAGCGGCGTGCGCGGCGCCTGCTCGATGAGGCCCGGCGGTTCACGGGCGGCACGGGCGACCCCGCGGCCATCGCTCACGAGATCCGGCTCAAGCTGGAAGCCATCCTGCGCCTGCCCGTTCTGGAGGCCCGCTACCCGCTGCCCGACTCTGCTTTGCAGGCCATCCGGGCGCGCCTGGAGGGCGACCCGGCCGTGTGGCCCACCTTGCTGGGCTGGTTGTTCACCCACGCCCTGGGCGAGGTGGCAGGCGATGAGGGCTTTGCCGGGCGCAGCCTGAGCTGGATGGAGGAGTGGCTGTTGAGCAAGCTGGTTGCCGCCTCTTTTCAGGACCTGGGCATGGACGAGGGTGCGGCCTGGTGGGCCGTGGGGACGGTCAAGATCCTGATCGCCCACTGCGGCTGGTGGGATCTGGATGGGGCCGGAGAGGGGCAAGCTTCCCAGGTGCTGATGTCCTGGCTGAGGGACAGCGGGGTACAGGGATACCTCCAGGTCAACCGCCACCGGGGCGTGCTCTGGTTCAACCACGAAGCGTTCGAGGAGCTCACGAGCTGGATGCTCCTCCTGGCTGCGGTCGAGATCAGCGCCCAGCCGGAGCTGGCTCCGGAAAAAGTGGCCCGGCGACTCGACGCCTGCTACAAGGTGATCGCCGCCCTGCAGCGGGCCGAGGAGGCTTCCGAGTACCAGGTGGCCAAACTGGTCGAGGCGGCGAGGGAACCAGCTCATCCAAAGTAGTGAGTTTGTGGTTGACCGGATAGCGTAGCGAGAGTATAGTGACCTCAGGTCCAGAATGAGTTCACGATGCGTAATCAAAACACGCACTCTACTGAGGGGCAAGCAGGGTGGACTTGGGCGAGCTGGTTCAGGAAAAACGGGAGGATATCCTGCAGGTAGCCGCGCAGCGCGGAGCCCGCAACGTGCGTCTGTTCGGCTCTGTGGCCCGAGCTGAATCTGTCACCGGCAGCGATGTAGATTTCCTGGTTGACTTGGATCCCGATCGCAGCCTGCTCGACCTGGCGGGTCTTATCCTCGACCTGGAGGACCTGCTGGGCTGCAAGGTAGACGTGGTGACCGAAGATGCCCTCTATTGGCTGCTGCGCCGGCGTATTCTGAGGGAGGCCCGTCCCCTGTGAAAGACCCTCGTGTCTGTCTGGCGCATATCCTGGAGCGCATCGAACGAATCGAAGCATTCACCCAAGACAGAGCCGCTTTCCTTGACGATCGGATGAGTCAGGACGCCGTCTCCTATATAACCTGATGGTGATTGGCGAGGCTGCCAAGCGGATAGGGGACACCTATCGCGCCGCACATCCCGAGGTCCCCTGGCGCAGTATGGCGGCTACACGTGATGTGCTCATCCACTTCCACTTCGATTCTGACAAACAGCGGAATTCGGGGTAGCCGAGCTTCAGAACATCGAGCTGGCGGAACCCTTTTCCTTCGCCAAGGGGTGCCGGACCATGCGCATCGAGGCGGTCAGCTTTTTCAGCCCCTAC
>JADHXD010000162.1 GCA_016783145.1 Anaerolineae bacterium | reverse complement strand
GAAGGTTTTTCCGGGCGGGTGGTCTCAGAACAGCCGTTTTTCGTTTGAAAACCGGGCAAAACCTATGGTTTCAGGCCATTTTGCTCCTCCGCGCACAATGCGTCCGGCAAAAGTGTCAATCTAACTTGAACCATGCCCATTTTTCACGAGACTTTTGTCGTGGACAGGCATGCGCACTCTGTGATATAATAGGGGACAAATCTGGGATGGGTTCTCTCTCTCAAGGAGGTCACAATATGGTAGCAGTTGGCGAAATCGCACCCGGCTTTACCCTCACCTCGGACGGTGGCAAGCAGGTCAGCCTGTCGGACTACCGCGGTCAAAAGGTGGTGGTCTACTTTTACCCCCAGGCGGGCACCTCAGGCTGTATCAAGCAGGCCTGTGCTATCCGTGATGTCTATGCCGACATCGATGCCCAGGGCGCGGTGGTGATTGGCGTCAGCCCGGATCCGCTCCCTGCGCTGGTCAAGTTCCGCGCCAAGTACGACCTGCCCTTCATCTTGCTCTCTGACCCCGATCACGCGGTGGCCGAAGCGTACGGGGCCTGGGGCGAGAAGACGAGCAACGGCAAGACCACCGTGGGCCTGATCCGCAGCCACTTTGCGGTGGATGAGGGGGGCCTGCTGGTGGAATCCGAGCTCAAGGTCAGTCCCCTGACCACGGCCGACCTGGCGCTCCGGCTGATCGGGACCCAAATCTGATCCTGCGGCCCGTTGAATGTCAAGGTGGATGATCAGATCGCCGCGATGGCCCTCGTGGCGATCTGACTCTGTGGCTCGGGAGGTGGCGCGATGTTCACCCAATTGGAGCAGTTTGTGACCATGGCCCAGCAGGGCGGGCCAAAGCGAGTCGCCGTGGCGGCAGCGGCCAACGCCCTGGTGCTGCGCTCGATCAAGCAAGCCCAGACTCAGGGGCTGATCGAGCCCCTGCTGGTCGGGCGTGCCGACGACATCCGAGAGGCGGCCGCGGGCGCAGGGCTCGACTTTGACGACGATCAGATCGTCCCCACCGAAACCACCGCCGAATCGGCCTCGCGCGCTGTGGCCTTGGTGCGCGAGGGTGCCGCAGACATCCTCATGAAGGGACACCTGCACACCGATACCTTTCTGCACGCTGTGCTGCAGGCCGAGGTGGGCCTGCGCACCGACCGCTTGCTCAGCCACGTCTTTGTCATGGAAATCCCAATGTACCACAAGCTCCTGCTCATCACCGATGCCGCGATCAACATCTTCCCTGACATGGTGCAAAAGGCAGCGATCATCCAGAACGCGGTGGATATGCTCGTGCAGTTAGGCGTCGAGCAGCCCAAGGTCGCCGCCCTGTCGGCGGTCGAGACGATCAACCCCAAGATCCCCTCCACCGTGGACGCCGCCTGCCTGCACAAGATGTCCGAGCGCGGCCAGATCCGCGGCGCGCTGGTAGACGGCCCGATGGCCTTTGACAACGCCATCTCCGCCGAGGCGGCGCGCGAGAAAGGGATGGTCAGCCCCGTCGCCGGCGACGTCGACATCGTGCTCGTCCCCGACCTCGACGCGGGCAACATCCTGTACAAGAACCTCGAATACCTGGCCAACGCGCGCATCGCGGGCATAGTCATGGGCGCCCGCGCGCCCATCGTGCTCACTTCCCGCTCCGATCCACCACAGGCCAGGGTGCACTCGCTGGCCTTGGCCAATTTGATCTGCACCTATGGCGACGCCTGCTTTGCCTGAGCGGACGGCGAGGGTGCCGTGCGCCCTCACCGCGCCGGCGCCTGCCACGCCCTCACAAATGCCGCGCTGGGCCATCCACGCACGGCTGAGATAGCCTGAACGCGTCTTCTCAGAGAGTGGGGGAACTGGGTCCAGACTTCCGAAGTCTGCCAGACTTCGGAAGTCTTTCCCCCGAATCGTTGAGATGATACGCCTGAACGCAACTCCTGCTGCCTCTACAAGGCGGACCCGGGTCTCAACCGATCCCTTTCCGAGACAGAGCTGACCGTACAAGGAGGTGGAACAAGCCGCTGCACCCGGTGCAAGGTGCATTCCTCGAGCACGATGGCTGCCAGTGTGGGTTCTGTACGTCCGGACAGGTGATGTCCGCGGTGGCCCTCCTCGAGCGTCGGGGGCGCCCCAGCGAGAGCGAGGTCCGGCACGAAATGGCCGGAAACCTGTGTCGCTGCGGGGCCTACCCCAACATCATCCGCTCCGTGCTCGCTGCGGCGGAGAGAGGAGGCGGCGATGCCGACGATCAAGGTAACCAAGGTTGAGTTCGTAGGCCGTGTAAAAGAGCGCGAGGTGATCGTCGAAGAGGAAAACGTCGTTCCCTGGGGCCAGGAGGCCGCCTTGCACGTCGTCGGGCGCGCCACACCCCGCGTGGACGGCGTGGCCCGCGTCACCGGCCAGGCGGTCTACACGCACGACGTGCAGCTTCCGGGCATGCTCATCGGCCACTTCCTTCGCTCCCCCTATCCGCACGCCCGTCTCAAGCGCATCGACAGCAGCGTGGCCGAGGAGCTCCCCGGCGTGTGGGTCGTGTGGCACCGTGGAAAGCGCCCGCCGGTGGACCGGCTGGATGGGCGGGAGGTATTCCTTGAGGAACTGGCCTACCAGGGCGCAGAAGTAGCCTTTGTGGCCGCTCAAGATGAGCGCATCGCCGAGGACGCGCTGCGGCTGATCGAGGTCGAATATGAGGAGCTGCCCTTTGCCCCCGACCTCCCATCGGCCACCGCGGAGGGCGCTCCCCTGGTCCTCGCGGGCAGCGATGGGAACGTGATCGATCCCGAGGGCCAGGTGTACGAGCGGGGCAGCGTGGGGGGGGGAGCCCGCGAGGCCGAGGTCATCGTCGAGGGGACGTACACCACTCCGATCGCCGCTCACTGCCGCATGGAGACGCACGGCAGTGCGGTCCGCTGGGAGGGCGATCAGCCCACGGTCTGGAATTCGACCCAGAGCATCTATGGCACCCGCAGCAGCACCGCCGAGGCGCTGGGCATCCCCTTTGACAGGGTGCGGGCGATCTATGACTATGTCGGCGGCGGGTTCGGGAGCAAGTGGGGCGCAGAAAAAAAAAAAGAAAGTACACGCTGATGGCCGCGCTGGCCGCCCGGGAGACGGGCCGTCCGGTCAAGGTCGTCCTCGACCGCGCTGAGGAGCAGCTTGTGGCCGGCTGCCGCCCGAGCAGCAAGCAGCGGGTGCGCATCGGCGCCCGCCGGGACGGGAGCCTCACCTTTCTCGAGCACGAGGCCTGGGTGGCATTGGACGCGTCGGTTGGCGTGACCGGCGCGGAGGGCACGCGGGCCGTGCCCCTGGGCGACTTTTACGTGCTGCCGAGGCAGGACCCGCGCGGCGAGGTGGCGTTGGCTGCGGACGAACTGCTGACAGAGGTGTTCGTTCCCACCCCGGCCCCCGGATCGCGAGGCATCTATCTCAAGGCCGCCGAGCGGGGTGTGTGGGACTTTGCGCTGGCCAGCGTGGCCGTGCACCTCGTCCTCTCCGCAGGGGTCGTACGAGCGGCGCGGGTGGCGTTGGGCGGGGCCGCTCCCGTCCCCTGGCACGCCGTGGAGGCCGAACGCGCCCTGATCGGCAGCGCGCTACGCGACGCGATCGCCGAACGCGCAGCGCAAGCCGCGACCGAGGGCGTCAGGCCGCTGGCGAACAACGCCTACAAGGTCGACCTCGTCCAGGGGCTGGTGCGCCAGGCGCTGGCGGACTGCATCTCGTAGGGCGCGTTTCCCATACGCGCCGCTCGTGAGGCATCTCGTAGGGCGCGTTTCCTATACGCGCCTCTTCGCGCACATGCTGGGTGGGGCGCGTTTCCCGCCAGGTGCGGTCGAAGACGTTCCGCCCATACGCGCCTCGTGGGGCACATCTCGTGGGGTGCGTTTCCCGCCAGGTGCGGTCGAAGACGTTCCGCCCATACGTGCCGGTTCCCTGGAGAAACGGGTCTGCTGATGAACACAAGGTCTGCAATCGAAAGGATAAAGCTTTTCGCCGGCCTCAGCCCGGCGGCCCGCAACAGGTTGGCCGCTGCTGCCAGCCTGCGCTCCTACGACGACGGCCAGATCATCATGCTCGAGGGAGATCACGATTCGCCGATCTTTTTCGTGCTCCAGGGCGCGGTGCGGGCCTTTCGCACCAACCTCGATGGGCGCGAGCAGACCTTGATCCACCTCGGCCCGGGGGCGGCGTTCAATATGCCGGCCGCCTTTGCCACAGGGGCGGGGGTCCCGGCGAGCGCTGTGGCCGTCGGCCCGGCCCAACTGCTGTCCATCTCGCGCTCGGATTTCAGCCGGATCGTCGGCGAGACGCCCGAGATCGCGCAGGCGGTGCTCCGAGACTTTGCCCGGAAGCTGATCCACCTGACGAACCTGACCTACGATCTGGGCCTGCGCTCCGTCCGCGCGCGGCTGGCCCGCTTCCTGCTGGGGCATGGAGTGGTAGGGGATGGACCGCCCGTTCGTTGGACCCATCAAGAGATTGCCTCGCAGATCGGCACCGTGCGCGAGGTCGTGAGCCGCACCATGCGATCCTTTGTCAAGGAGGGCTTGATCCGCGTAGAGCGGCACCGCATCCTGGTGGTGGATCGCGAGGCGCTGGAGGCCGAAGCCGAATCCTAGACGGCACGACGCATCGCAAGCACGGCGTGAATCGCCCGAGCCCCGACCCCAAGAGCCTGGTAGCTCCTGGGGTCGGGCGCTTCCTGCCAGAAACCACTGGCGGCGGATGGCAGGCTTGTGTGACCAGAGTCACATACACTTTCCCCGGGCCGTGCTATAATGAGGATAGCTTGGTAGAGGGAGTGGAGCGGTGGACGACAAGATACTGCCAACCATAGATCTGGAGCGCTGTACCGGATGTGGCCTGTGCGCGGAACTCTGCCCGACCCACGCGGTAGAGATGATCGACGCCCGGCCCGCTGTCGTGCGCGTCCAGGACTGTGCCTACTGTGGCATGTGCGAGGAAATGTGCCCCGTCGAGGCGATCGGACTGGTGTACGAGATCGTGCTTCCCCCACCGTCAGAGTCGAGTTCGTAAAGTAACCGCCAAGGGAGAATGGAATGAATCGACAGATCGTGCGGATCGATGAGAGTTTGTGCAATGGCTGCGGCCTGTGCGTGACGCCCTGTGCCGAGGGGGCGATCCAGATCGTGAACGGCAAGGCGCGCGTGGTTCGGGATGAGCTGTGCGATGGCGCGGGCTTTTGCCTGGCCGTGTGCCCCACCGGCGCACTGACGATCGAGGAACGAGAGGCAGTGGCTTTTGACGAGGGTGCAGCCGAGGAAGAGATGGCCCGGCGAGGCAAGGCCTATATCGCCCAGGCGTGCCACGTCTGCGGCACAGGCGAGGACAGCCGGGTGCTGCTCCCCTGTCGCAAGGCGGGCGAGAGCCTGTGGGTGTGCACGCGCTGCCTGCCGGTCCTCATCCACGGGTAGCGGAGGAAAGGTGAACGAGCCAGCATCCGTGTCCCCAAGCGCGGGGCAAGCCGTGCCACTGTATGACGGATTTGCCGACTATGACCGCTTTGTGAACTGGGAGAGGCGGCTGGCGGTCGAGCTGCCCTTCATAGAGCGGCAGTTGGTCCGCAGCGGCGTACGCCGGGTGCTGGATGTGGCCTGCGGCACAGGCAAGCACGCCCTCGCCCTCGCCGAGAGGGGGTACGAGGTGACCGGCGCGGACCTGAGCGCGCCAATGATCGAGCGGGCGCGTCGTAACGCGACCATACAGGGGCGCGATGTCCGCTTTCTGGTCGCCGGGTTTGGCGAGCTGGCAGTGGGGAGTGGAGGCGATTTCGACGCGCTGCTCTGCCTGGGCAACAGCCTGCCCCACGTGTTGACCGCCGAAGCGCTGGGCGCGACGCTGGCCGACTTTGCGCAGGTCCTGCGCCCTGGGGGCCTTTTGCTCCTCCAGACCCGCAATTTCGACGCCGTGATCGCCCGGCAGGCACGGTGGATGCCCTTGCAGCATCATCGCGAGGGCGCGCGGGAGTGGCTTTTCCTTCGCTTCTATGACCTGGACGGGGACGACGTGCTGACCTTTAACGTCGTCACCCTCGAGCGCACGGGTGAGGGAGCGTGGCAGCAGCGCGTCGAGGCCACCCGTCTGCGCCCGTGGCAAAGTGCGGAACTGCTGGGTGCGGTAGAGGAGGCGGGGTTCGCCCAGGTCGGGCAGTATGGAGACGTGGCGGGCAGCCCCTATGAACAGCAGCACAGCGGGAATTGGATCCTGGTGGCAAGACGAGTCTAACCAATCACACACAGAGAAAGGGAGATCAAAATGAGCATGTTCTGTTTTCAGTGTCAGGAAACGGCCAAGGGAACGGGATGCACGTCGCGCGGCGTCTGCGGCAAGCCCGCCGAAGTGGCGTGCCTGCAAGATGCGCTGATCTGGCTGCTAAAGGGCATTTCCTTCTACGGCGTCAAGGCCAGGGCGCTGGGCATCGCGGACCCGGAGGCGGATCTATTCGTGGCGCAGGCGCTCTTTTCCACGATCACGAACGTCAACTTTGACGCCGACCGGTTTGTGAAGCTGGCGAACCGAGCGGTGCAGCTTCGGGATGGGCTCAAGGCCCAGTACAAAGGGGCAAAGGGAGCGCCGGTTACGGGCTCCTTGCCCGAGATGGCCACCTGGACCCCCGAGACGGGTGACGCGGACGAGTGGATCGAGAAGGGCCTGACCGTGGGCGTCATGTCCGATCCCGACCTCAACGAGGACACCCGCTCCCTGCGCGAGCTGCTGACCTACGGGCTCAAGGGACTTGCCGCTTACACCGATCACGCCTATGTCCTGGACCATCAGAACGACGACCTGCTGGCCTTCCTGCAGGAGGGCCTGTTGGCCACGGCGGACGAGGGCGCCTCGGTGGATGACCTGGTGGGCATGGTCCTCAAGTGCGGCCAGATGGGCGTGCAGGCCATGGCCCTTCTGGACCAGGCCAATACCTCCACCTACGGGAACCCAGAACCCACCCAGGTCAACCTCGGGGTCAGACCAGGCCCGGCGATCCTGATCAGCGGGCACGACCTGCGCGACCTGGATGAACTGCTCCAGCAAACCGAGGGCAAGGGCGTCAACGTCTACACGCACGGTGAGATGCTGCCCGCGAACGCCTACCCGGCCTTCAAAAAGTACGACCACCTTGTAGGCAACTATGGGGGCTCGTGGTGGCACCAACGAGAAGAGTTCGGAAAGTTCGGCGGGGCGATCCTGATGACGACCAACTGCATCATTACCCCCAGGGACAGCTACGTGGGCAGGCTGTTCACCACCGGCCTGGCGGGCTGGCCTGGCGTCGTGCATATCCCGGACCGCGTGCCGGGCGAGCAGAAGGACTTTGGGCCCGTGATCGCCAAGGCCCTGGGTTCGGGGGAGCCCGAGGAGCTGGAACAGGGGACCATCCCCATCGGCTTTGCTCACGCCACCGTGCTCAGCGTCGCGGACAAGGTCGTGGAGGCCGTCAAGAGCGGCGCCGTCAAGCGATTCGTCGTGATGGCCGGCTGCGATGGCCGACAGCCGGCGAGGGGCTACTTTACAGAGATCGCCGAAGGCTTGCCCCAGGACACGATCATCCTCACCGCTGGGTGCGCCAAGTACCGCTATAACAAGCTGGATGTGGGCGACATCGGTGGCATCCCTCGCGTCCTGGACGCCGGGCAGTGCAACGACTCGTACTCGCTGGTCGTCGTGGCCCAAGCACTGGCACAAGTCTTTGGACTCGAGGACATCAACGACCTGCCCATCTCCTACGACATCGGCTGGTACGAGCAAAAGGCCGTCGTCGTGCTGCTGGCGCTGCTCTCGCTCGGCGTAAAGCACATCCGCCTGGGGCCGACGCTGCCCGCGTTTGTTTCGCCCAATGTCCTCAACGTGCTGGTGGAGCACTTTGACATCAAGCCCACCGCCACGGTAGAGGAAGACCTGGCCGCGATCGCGGCTGGACAGTAGGAACAAGGAGTCTGTGGCCGGTTCCCGGCGCAGAGCACGCCCATCTACAGACCGTGTGTGCCTGTAGATGGGCGTGTGCATCCTGCGCGCAACCAAAGGGGAACGTCGCCTGCTCGATGAAAAGAGGGGTTATGCGCATCCTGGCGATCATCTCAGGAGACTACGGACAGCGACACGTGGACAATATCCGCGCCCACAGGCCGGCCTCGTGGCAGGTGGAAACCTGGCGCGCGCCTGCCGTGCTGCCACCCATGATAGACTATCCGGAGGACCACTTGCCGGAGGGCTTTGCCCCGGCCGATCTGATCCTGGCCTTTGGCGAGCACAGGGGCATCGCAGAACTGATCCCCGACATCGTCCGGATGACCGGCGCGCGAGCGGTGATCGCGGCCGTGGACAGTGAGGCCTGGCTGCCGCGTGGGTTGGCCCGCCAGTTGCGAGGGTGGCTGGCCGATATGGGCGTGCCGTGCGTCACGCCCAAACCGCTGTGCTCGTTGAGCGACACGCACTACAGCCTGGGCCGCCGACAGAGGGTCGCCTACGAGGATCCGCTGATCGCCGAGTTTGCGCGCCACTTCGGACAGCCCGACCTGCGGATCGCCGTGGATCCCCAGACACGGCGCATCACCTCCGTCGAGGTGGTTCGCGACGCGGTCTGCGGCTGCGCGCGTCACGTCGCAGCGGGGTTGGTCGGCCAGTCGGCAGATGACGCGGAGCAGGCGGCCGGCTTGCTCCACCATCACTATCCCTGCCTGGCCAGCATGGGGATCGACACGGATTTCGATGACACCCTGATGCACGTTTCGGGGAACCTGCTCAAGGACAACGTCAGCGCTCAGGTCAAGCCGTTCAAAGAGGTGCGCTTTGTTGTCCCCGGGGAGGGCATCCTGCCCGGAAGGCGCAGCGGCGAGTGAATCCCACGGTAGCGCAAGCGGCCCGCTTGCGGCCCTGCAAGGAGCTCTCAGACTGCCTGCGTCGTTCAATAACTGCTTGCACGAATGAAGACGATATAGTATAATCTACCCCAGTTCGATGACCCACTCTCAACGCAGACGCCATCCCAGGCATACGACCACTGCGCGCTGCTGACCGTCGAGTGAGACCGCACGCGGATGCTGGGATCTGTCCTGGCTGCCCGCGTGCGCTGTCCCATGGGTTTGCCGTGTATTCCGCTGTGAGAGCAGGAATGGCATGACACCTTTGCGAAGTTTGCTGCATAGTGAGCTTGAACGCATCCGTGACGACGTCTCGCGGATGGGGGACATGGTCGAGCGAGCGACCCTCCAGGCCGTCGAAGCACTGGTCGATGGAGACGTCGAACTGGCACAGCAGATCATCGACGGCGACCTGGAGATCAACCAGCTTCGTTTCGACATCGAAGCAGCGTGTTTTATGCTCCTGGCCACGCAGCAGCCAGCGGCGATCGACCTGCGCACCGTGGTCACGGCGCTGAACATCATCACCGAACTGGAGCGCATCGGGGACTATGCAAAGGGCATCGGCCAGATCGTGGTGGCCACGGAAGGACAAGAGTTGGTGATGCCCCCGCAAAAGACCGTACACATGGCGCAGGTGGTGTGCGAGATGATGCACATCGTGTTGGAGGCATTCATCGAGGGCGACACAGAGGCTGCGCAGCGCGTCTGTGATATGGACGATGATGTGGACCACATGTACCGCGACGTCTTTGAGTCCATCCTGCAAGCGATGGTCGCCCGCGAGCACGGCGTGCGGGAAGGAATGCACCTGCTCTTTGCGGCGCACAACCTGGAGCGGATGGGGGACCGGGTGACAAACATCGGCGAGCGGGTCATTTTCATGCAGACGGGCGTCATGCAGGAACGCAACTGGTAGGGGGAACGACGGATGTCACCGAGGCGGGCCTTTGCGCAGCAGCTCGATAGCCTTCAGGACAGCCTGGTTCTGTTGAGCGATATGGTCTGCACGGCCGTTCGGGATGCGATCAGCGCCCTCAAGGACCGTGACCTGGACCTGGCTCGCCAGGTGATCGCCCACGACCGAGAGCTGAACAAGGTACGCTTTGAGGTGGATGAAGCGTGCCTGGGGATGTTGGCGACCCAGCAACCGGCAGCCAGCGACCTGCGACGCATCATCGCGGCGATGAACGTCGTGTTGGACCTGGAGCGGATGGGCGACCACGCGGTGAACGTGGCCAAGATCGTCATCCGCATCGGCGATGAACCCCCGCTCAAGCCGTTGATCGACATCCCCTACATGGCCAAGCAGTGCTGTGACATGCTCAGGCGCGCGCTCGTGGCCTATGATGGGCGCGATGCGACCGAGGCGAGGGCGATCATCGAGCAGGACGAGGTGATCGACCAGCTCTACGACCAGATCTTTCGCGAGCTGCTGACCTATATGATGGAGGATGATCGCACAGTCAAGCGGGCCATGCACCTGCTCTTTGTCGCCCACAACCTGGAGCGCATCGGCGACCTGGTCACCAACGTCTGCGAACGCGTGCTCTACCTCAAGACCGGAGAGATGAAAGAACTGACCTAAGGCTTGGTGGGGAATTCCCAGCGCAATAAGAGAACCTGCCAGTCGAAGCACTCGAACTGGCAGGGTTTTGGTACCCCGGGGTAATACGGCCAACAGGACCGCACAGTGGCCTTCCGGCCCGGCCATGGTCCCGAGCAGGCTCGAATCCTGTGGCAGCAGGTCGGTATGGTGCCGATTGCGATCGTCTCACCTCAACTGGCGAATGCGCAGAGAACTTGCCGCAAGCACGGCGAAGGCACCTGGCAGCTCTGTACCATGCTGGCTAATGGCAGCAGCAAGTATCTCTGCCTTGCGTGCTGGTGATAAACCCGCCAATCGAACAAGCAAGATGCCGGACGTAAGCCGACCTTGGCGGAACACCAACTCGCCAAAGTCCTTGTCTGCGTCAAGAGCACATCTGCCTCTTGATGCGCCAGGTCTAGCACAATGTCATCCGAGATTCCTGGCTCCATTTCGGCAACATACCGCACTGCGTGACCGTCCTGTCTCAGGCGGTCGACGATCTGGCGATCTATGCTTTCGTCCGCAAGGAAATTCACCCAAGGGCCTCGGCAACTGGGTAAATCACGTCGGCGCGCAATGCCTCCTTGGCAAATGCCAGGGCCGCCTGAATGGCCTCGCGGCTGAGCCGTGGATGCGCGTCGAGGATTTGCTCGATAGTTTCGCCAGCAGCCAGCTTTTCCAGGATGAGTTCGACGGTAATACGCGTCCCGATGATGACCGGTTTACCCATCATCACCTTCGGGTCCGATACGATCCACTGTTCTCGCATTTCTACTTCTCCC
>JADHXD010000036.1 GCA_016783145.1 Anaerolineae bacterium | reverse complement strand
GAAATCGCGATCGCTATGCAAGAGCGAAAAGCCCCTCTCGATGACAAACGTCGCGATCAGACAGTCCACCGTCTTGCGCACGGTGATCCCCTGACGGCGCAAAGGGCGATAGTTCCCGGCACTCTTGAGCGCGATCTCGGTTCCCCCAACGGTGTAGACTGGAAACTGAAGCAGCGCCTGCCGTGCAGCCTCAAAGTCTCGTTGGCTGTGGTAGCCCTGGAGGACCTCGCACAGGATGATATCCCCCAGGCCGATAGCCCGTTGTCCCAGGGCTGCGTGCAGTCGGTCAGTCTGCGGCGTGACTAGGCCCCCAAAGTAGTCGATCCAGACAGAGGAATCAACGATCCACATCTATGAATCGTCCCTCTCGCAGTATGCTCAGATCCCCTTCCCACTGGAGTCTGCCGCGCAAAGACCGGACCCCTTCCTGTGCCTTCAGTCGCACCAGTGTCCGCAGCGCTTCTTCGATGACAGCCTTCTTTGTCTTGAGCCCTGTGCTCTCGAGCGCGGCAGCCATCAACTTGTCGTCGATCACCACGTTGGTCCGCATCTCACACCTCCTCGCTTGATGTGTATATTCTAGTACGTTTGTGTGTATAGCGCAAATCTCGTGCGAAGCGCAGCGAGAGATGACACGTCAATTCGGGTTGCTGATCCGCCAAACCCGAAGCCGTGTGGCAATTCGCCGTTGTGTGTAGGCTTGTCAAAGTGGGGCTCTCTGGGTATAATGGCGGCAGTACCGCTTTCCATCTTGGCTCCGCGTCTCCTTTCGCTGCGACGGACCTTGGGGTCCATCTCTTCTGCAATCCATCCGCCCGGTTTTCGGAGACAATGGCTGATCTGGCGGCAGGCCAGTGCTTGTCCCAGCCGCTCCGGGCAGCACACCCGTCGCAACCTGATCGAACGATATGGAGGTCTCGATGATCATCGGCTGTCTAACCGGCAACGGCAAGCGTCCTCCCCTCGATGGTGCCTACGCCTTCTACGCTCCGGGAGTGACCGATCCCCTCGCCCCCGACCTGCGGCCCGATCGCGCGCCGGGCGGCGGGCCTTTTCCCTTTTCCGAAGGGGCGCTCACTGACGGTGACCCCGCGACCGGCGTGGGCTGGAGGGCGGGCACGGTCGGCGAAATCGGGGTCGACATCGTGCTCCGGCTCGGCGAGCGGTGCTTTGTCGACCGCGTGATCCTGCATCAACTCTCGGGCGAAAGGGAGATCCCCAAGGGCGCCCTGCTCGCGCCCCCCAGCGCCGACGGTATCGAAGCGGTCGGCCACGTAGAGGCGGACGGCCTGTCGAGTGTAGAGGTCTATGCAGCATCTCCGGGTGGGGATGGCCTGGCCCTCGTCGGGCGCGCTGGCCTGCGTGGCCCCGATGTCTTTCCTGACGGTCCCCTCTCTGTGAGCGTGGGCGTCGAGGCCGACGAACTCGTGGTCCGGCTCCTCTCCTACCGCCGCGACATCCGTCTGGCCGATCTTGAGGTTTGGGGGGCCGGGCCTGGCGAGCCGGCTGTGTTTCCCATCCCGGCCCAGATGGAGCGCCTGCGGGGGTCGCCGTACGTCCTGTCTTGGGAGTCGGCCATCTGGATCGGTCCAGCGGCCTCCGATGATACCTCGTTTGCGGCGGCGATGCTGGCCGAAAGGCTCGACGAGACCTTTGGCTGGACCCTCCCCGTGGCTCACGATGGAGGGCAAGCGCTCCCCGCAGGCACCATCCTGATCGGCAAGCCGGGGGAATCCCCCCACCTGACCTCCGCAGGTCTGCCCTGCCCCGGTGTGGCGGAAGGCTACACGCTCAAAGTCGATGCGCAGGGGGCTGCCCTCCTCGCGGCCGATCGCCGGGGCCTGCTCTACGGCGTGGAGACCCTGGTCCAGCTTCTGGCGGCGGGAGAGGGAGCACCGGCGGCGGAGCCCTGCCTGATCCAGGATGCGCCGCGGATGCTCTTCCGCGGCGTGCACCTTTTTTTGCCGGCGAGAGATCAGATCGCGTATACGAAGCGCCTGATCCGCCACTTGCTCGTCCCGATGAGGCTGAATACCATCTTCCTGGAGCTTGCCGGGGGCATGCGCTTTGACCGGCGTCCAGAGATCAGCGAGACCTGGGAGCGGAACAACCGCCTGGCGGCTGAGGGCAAAGCGGCGTCCGTCCCGCACGGCGATGTCTGCGGCGGCGGCTGGATCACCAAGGCCGAGGTCAAGGACCTGGTCGACTACGCCCGGAGCTTTGGCATCGAGGTCATCCCCGAGATCCAATCCCTCAGCCACGTCCAGTATCTCACCATGACCTACCCCGAGATCGCCGAGGTACCCGTCGAGGAGGGCTATCCCGATTCCTACTGTCCCCTGCACCCGGGCAGCCGGGAGATCGTCTTTGACATGATCGACGAAGTGATCGACCTGCTTGGGCCGCTGCGCTACCTGCACATGGGCCACGACGAGGTCTACACTATGGCCGAGTGCCCGCGGTGCACCGGCAAGTCGCGCGGCGAGCTCTATGCCCACGACGTCAACGCCATCTATGACTATTTGAAGGCAAAGGGCGTGGGCATGATGGTCTGGGCCGATATGCTCCAGCCGTGGCAGACCTATGCCGGGCCGGATGCGGCCTCCCTCATCCCCAAGGACATCGTCATGCTCGAGTTCGTCTGGTACTTTCGCCCCTGGGCGGATACCGAGGACATCCTGCTCGAGAATGGCTTCCAGGTCATCTTTGGCAACTGCTACTCCTCCCACTTTACCCGCTACGAGCGCCGGACCTCCAAACCGGGCGTGATCGGCGCGCAGGTCTCTGTCTGGGCCACGACGGATGAGGAGACCATGGGCCGCCTGGGCAAGCTCTATGATATGATCTACTCGGCCAACACGGCGTGGTCCCCGTACTGCCAGGATGAACTGCGCTGGACCTTCGATCGGGTGATCGCCGACATGCTGCCTCGGATCCGGTCCCGGCTTCGCGGGCAGGCCGGCCCCCTGCCGGCCCGCGCGGGCGCGCTGGATCCACTCGACCTGCGGGCCTATCTCACTGCCTCGTGTCGCGACGCAGCCGGCGCCAGGGGAGGCTACGACCTCACTGGGCTCCCGGTCGGCGAAGTGGTGCTGCGCGCCCTGCCCTTTCACTTTGGGTACGGCGTGATCCTCGTCGAGGCCGAGCGCGTCAGGGACCGCGTCTGCCCGGAAGAGGTGACCATCCCCATCGGGACCAAGGCCTTGGGCCTCATCTTTGCCCACACCTGCACGGCGATGGGGCCTGTCGCCCGCTCTATCGGCGCGCGCCAACCGATCGCCCGGTACACGGTCGAGTACGCCGACGGGGCAGTGGAGATCATCGACGTCGCCTTTGGCCATCACCTCGCCGAGTGGAACCGCCGGCACGGCGCGCCGCTCGGCCACACGTTCCACCGGCACGCGGGCTACGTGGCTACCTATCCCGTCGACCCTCTCTGGCAGGGCAAGACGGCGTGCGGCGAGGACGTCACGCTCTACGGGATGGAGTGGACCAACCCGTTCCCGGAGAAAGAAGTGCGGTCCGTGTCCATCGCGTCTGTGGACAGCGGAACGGCTGCCTCGCTGATCGTAGCGGGCATCACGGTCCTCAAGGCCGCAGGCTGACCGCAGCGCGATGGAACCCTCGGACCGTAACGGTGTATGGTTCTCGACCAGAGACCAGGCACGAGCCGGCCGGCGTACGATAGGACGTCATACCCGCTAAAGAGGTGAGGCATGTCACAGAACCGCACGCTCGCCGGTGCGCTTCGATTCGTCCGGGGCAACAACCTGATCTTTGCCCTCACTGACTTGCTGGGCAATTTCGCCCGCGGTTTGGTCCTGCCCTACGTCTCGCTGTATATCCTGGCGCTTGGCGGAGACACGACCCAGATCGGCCTCGTAAGCTCGATCGGTCCCCTCGCCGGCCTGCTGATGTTTCCCATCGGCGGCTACGTCGCCGATCGGGCCAGCCGCGTCAAGGTGGTCGCCCTCGGGAACCTTGTGTCTGCTGCGCTCATTCTGATGTTCATCTTTGCCCCAAGCTGGGAGGTGCTTGCCATCGCGTCTCTCCTGCAGGGCTTTACCGTCTTTCTCTTCCCAGCCAGGTCCGCGCTGATCGCGGACTCGCTGCCTCCAGGGGATCGCGGCCGGGGGTTCGCCGCACAGAACGCCATCTCCTGGGGCCTGTCCGTCTTTGCCCCCTACATTGGCGGCGTCGTCGTCGAGGCCCAGGGCCCGAGGGCTGGCCTGCGGGGACTTTTCTGGGCGATGCTGTCGCTCTATGCCCTCTCCGCGCTCATACAGGCCCGCTTCCTCAAGGAGACGACGGCGCGCTCCGGAAATGAGACCCGGATGGCCCTGTCCGATCTCCGTAGCGTGCTGCGGGAAGTCTACGGCGGCATTCCCTCGATGTTGAGGGAACTGCCTCGCTCCCTCAAAGCGTTGGCCGCCGTGATCGTGCTCAGCTTTGTGGCCACTGCTGTAGCGACGCCCTTCTGGGTGCTCTATGCGATGGATCACGTCGGGCTTTCCTCATCGCAGTGGGGGTTGGTTCTCCTGGCCGAGACGATCCTCAAGAGCGCGATGGCGGTGCCGGCAGGCATGTTGGTAGATCGCTGGGGACGGGCGGCCTCCCTTGCGGCTGCCTTGCTGATCTCGCTGGTGTCCATCCCCCTGTTCGTTTTCGCGCCGGGCCTCGTCGCCGTCCTGGTGATCCGCCTCGTTCTTGCCATCGCCTTTGCCATTGGGATCCCGTCGTGTTCGGCGCTGATGGCGGACCTTGTTCCCCGGGATGGCCGGGGGCGGGTGATGGCGGCGTTAGGGCAGGGTGGGATCTTGATCGGGATGGCCGGAGGCGTCGGCGGGCCCGGCCTGGGCTTTGTGACCATCCTCCCCCTGATGATCGCCTCGCTTGCCGGGGGCTACCTCTACGCCTGGAATCCGGCCTCCCCCTGGTTCGTGGCGGCGATTGCCACGGGGATCGCCGTCCTCCTGATCGCCCTCTACATCCGCGACCCCAAGCAGGCGGAGGTGTGAGGGCCGCGTGGACCAGTGGGGGTGCCTTGCAGTCTGGCGGCGGGAGTTCCCACACGGTCAGGCCCCATGGTGCACCGGACCTCCAAGTCGGCCAGCAGCTCCTCGACCGTGGCCCACAGGTCCTGCGCCCGCCCGCGCGCCTGCGCCGCGGCGGCCACGCCGGGCGGCACACCCTCTGGGTGGACGGCGTGGGGACTGTACCGGAAGGCGATCGATTGGCTGGGTGCGGGTTGGGCGGACTGGCGGCGCGCGCTGCGTCACTCGGTCGCGAGGAGGGCGCACGGAGAGCAGGTTGTGGGCTAGTCGGGCAGTAGGAGCGTATGAGCGGCGCGGATCGTCAGCTTTTGGCCTCTTCAAAGACCTGATCGAAAAAGCGATCTCGCTCCAGGCTCTCCTGCCACAGGCGGTGTCGGGTCACCGAATCCATCCTCCGGCGCTGAGGCAGGGTCAGGAACCGGGTGGCTTCGACGGGCCCCAGGTCTCTGAGAAGGGCCTCAATGGCTCGACGGATCATCTCATCTTCTTGGAGATACGTATGCTCGCTCATCACAGGCTTTCCTCACTGCAAAATGCCACTGGACTCCCAGACCAGATGCTCAGCGATACGCGCCGGCACTGACGGATCAGGCGATCGTCGCAAGTGACAAAGCTCGCTGCAGCCGCCTCCGCGAATGCTAGATGAGCCGCATCCGCTGGGCCGAGTCCCTCATCTGTCAAGTGCTCCGCACGCTGGCGAACCCGATGCGGGTCGACCGTGATTTGGCTGCCGATCGCGTCCAGCGTGGACAACAGATGCCCTCGCTCGACCGGGTCGTCAATTTCATAGAGGATTGTAGCACACTAGAGTGCCAAAGACAAAGCCACAACCGGTCGTCCGGATCGGTCGTCAGGCCCAGCTTGAACGGACTAGAGATCATCGCCTTCCCACTCGGCCAGCAGCTCCTTGATCGTGGTCCACAGGTCGCGCGCCCGTCCGCGCTCCTGCGCCGCGGCGACCACGCCGGGTGGCAACGTTTCGGCGAGGGCGGCGATGTGCTTGCCCGCCACATCTTGCCACAGGCGCGAATTGGCCACACTCGGGTAGCGCGAGGCCAGGAGGGCATAGACCTCCACCCCTCGCTCCACCTCGCCCCGGTCGGCCAGCAGAAGGGCGGCAAAGGGAAGCGCCATCATCATCGTGAGCTGGTCGCGGATCTCGGCAGCCATGCGAAGCGCCTCGCAGAGGTGCTCTCGGGCTTCCGAGAGCTGGCCTAACCTGCTCTCCGTACCTCCCAAGGCGGCGAGAACCCAGCCCATTACGCTCCTATCCCCATAGGCCCGGAAAACGGCGACACTCTCTTGCAGGTGCTGCCGTGCCTCGACATACCTCTCTTCGGCGAGCGTCAAGAGACCCAGCCAGCAAAGGTTCGCGCCGATCCCACTCCTGCTGTCTATCTCTCGGGCGAGGGCAAGCCCCTGCTCGTTGTGGCGGCGCCCGTCTTTGTAGTGACCCAGCGATGCCTTCGCTACGCCCAACCACCCGTTGATCTGAGCCCGCTCCCGGGTATCTCCCAAGTCGTCCCAAAGCGCCAGGCCTTCCTCCAGCATCGAGAGGCTCTCGGCAAACGCGCCCTGCCACCCGAGTGTCCCTGCCAGAGCCCCGAGTCCGTGCGCGAGCGCAGACCGGTCGCCCGTCTTGCGGGCGAGGGCAATGCTCTCCCTCTCCAGGCGCGCAGCCTCCTCAAAAGACCCCATAAACTGCAGCATCCAACCCAATTCCCCGAGCGAATAAGCGATCCCCCTTGGGGCGCCCAGCGCGCGGTGGAGGGACAGGGCTTCCTGGGCAAACTGCCTGGCCTGGTCAAAAGCGCTCTGGCCTTGGCTGGCCCGTGCCATGCGATTCAGGGCATGAGCCAGCCCCCAGCGGTCGCCAAGCGCCCGGTACAGCGCCATGCTCTGTGCATACAGCTCCCTGGCCTCCCGGCGATCGCCCGACCAGTTTTCGACCTCGCCCATCACCCCAAGGAGGTACGCCCTCTCCCAACGCGCGTCCCGATCGGCCAGGGGAGGACGGTCCAGGAGGTCCATTCCCTGCCCCAGACACTCCCTGGCCCGATCGACGTGTCCCCACCGAAAGGCAAAGAGGCCCTGCCACGACAGCGCGTTGATCCACGTCCGCAGTGCCTCGACAGGCGTTGCCGGCAGCACTTCCCCTGACGTCGCCAGCGCCTCGGTCGCGGCACGAAAGGCCGACTCGCCCTCCTGGTAGCGCGCGCCAGTCGTAAAACAGGCCCAAGCCCTCCATCGCCTGGTCCAGCCGGTTCAGTTGTTCCTGTTCTACCGCCCAGTCCCAGGCCGCGCGCGCGTCCTCGACCTCGGCCTCGATCTCCTTCAATGCCGCCTGCTGCCGGGGACCTTTCAGGTCCGCGGCCCACCTCTCTAGCGCGGCGGCATAGTGGACGCTGTGCCGGTCGCGGGCCGCCCGCTCCCCATCCGGCGACGCAGCGAGCTGTTCCGCCGCGTACTGGCGCAAGAGCTCGTGCACCTCGTACCGTCCCCCTGGCGTGCGGTGCAGAAGGGACTTGTCGGCCAGGGCCATCAGCTCGCGGGGCGACGCGGCGGCCACCTGCTGCGCCGCCTGTCGGGTAAAGCCGCCGCAAAAGACGGACAGCGCGGCAAAGGTCTCCCGCTCGGGCTTGTTGAGCAGGTTCCACGAATGGTCGAACGCGGCGCGCAGGCTGCGCTGCCGCTCCGGTGCATCGCGCAGGTCTGTCTCCAAAAAGTCGAGGTTGCGGGCGATCTCGTCGCCGATCTCGGCGGGGGTGAACAGCGCGACCCAGACCGCGGCGAGGAGGATGCCCAGGGGCATGCCCTCCACCAGGCCGCAGATGCGGGCCACGCCCGCCAGGTTGTCCGCCGTGAGCGCGAACCCTGGCTGCGCCCGGCGTGCGCTTTCCAGGAAGAGCTTGACGGCGCTGCAGCGGCTCAAGACCTCGGAAGTCTGGCAGACTTCCGAGGTCTGATCGGGGTACGCCATCCCCTCGACAGGAAAACGGTGTTCGCCCTGCACGTGCAGTCCGACCCGCGAGGTAACCAGGACCACGACCTCCGGTGCGGCCTGGAGAATGTCGGTCGTGATGCTCGCCCCTTCGACCAGGTGCTCAAAGTTGTCCAGCACCAGGAGCAGGCGCTTGCCCCGCAAATAGTCGAGCAACTGCGCTTTCGGCTCTCCCTGGCCGTAAAAGGCGAACTCGAGGGCCTGGGCGACAGTGGGCACGATCGACTCGACGGAGCGCAGGGGAGCGAGGGGGACAAAGAACACGCCGTGGGGGTAGCGGTCGATCTCCATGGCCGCCGCCTCGAGGGCCAGACGGGTCTTGCCGCTGCCGCCGGGGCCGGCCAGGGTCAGCAGGCGGCAGGTGGGGTCGCGGAGGCGCTCCCCGATCTGCGTGAGCAGGTCCTCGCGCCCGACAAAGGAGGTCAGTTGGGTGGGCAGGTTATGGGGATGCTGGGACACCGTCGCTAGGGGTGGGTAGTCCTGGGGCAGGTCGGGCGTTGTGGCCTGGTAGAGGAGTTCGGGGTGCGCCAGGCCCTTCAGGCGGTGCTCTCCCAGGTCTCTCAGAGAGACCCCGGGCGACAGTTGGCGGGAGACGAGGTCGGCGGCTTCCTGGGAGAGCAGGATCTGTCCCCCGTGGCCGGCAGACATCACTCGCGCCGCCCGGTTCAGGGTGTGGCTGACCGCATAGTCCTCGCCGGTCCACTCTGCCGGGCCGGTGTGCAGCCCCATGCGCACCCGCAGGGGTCCGGTCTCGCCCCAGGTTTCCCCCTGCAGGGCGCGCTGTGCGGCGAGTGCAGCAGCGAGCGCCTGTGGGGCGAGGTCGAAAGCGGCCTGAAATTCGTCACCGATGACCTTGAACACGATCCCCCTGTTCGCTTCGATCGCCTGGCGCAGGAGGACGTGGTGCCGGGCGACGGCGGCCTTCATCGCTGCGGGCTTTTGCTCCCACAGCGGGGTGCTGCCCTGGATGTCCGTAAAGAGAAAGGTGACCGTGCCCGTGGGAGGTACCAATGGAGCCGTGTCCTGCAGAGGGGTCGGGGATGGGCCTTGCGCGAGGCCATCGCGGATGCGCCGGTGGAGCTCCGTCGTCTCTTCCGCCGGCTCGACGTCCAACTCCTCCTTGAGCAGGCGGCGGCAGGCCTCGAACTGGGTCAGGGCGGCGGAGCGCTCTCCGTTCCGGGCCAGGAGGCGTATCAGGGAGCGGTGGGCCTTCTCCTGCCAGGGAGCCAGCTCGACCTGCCGCCGGGTATGGACGAGTGCTCGCCCGATCTCGCCCTGTTCCTTGTGCTGTGCGGCCAAGCGCTCCAGCGCGGCCAAGACCTGGCGTTTGAGCTGTTCCCGCACTTGAAGGGCCCAATGCTCAAAGGGGGCGCTGTCGCCCACGGAAAAGCCCTCCAGGAAGGGGCCCCGATAGAGGGTCAGCGCATCCTCAATCCGGGGAGCGGCGGGATGCTCGGCTTCCAGCAGCGCCCTGAACGTGGCGACGTCAAGCCAGTAATCGCTGTCGGGGTCGAACTGGATCGTCTCACGGGCGATCAACAGGTGTGGGGGCGCGGCCTCGGGGTCGCGGATCGCTTCGCGCAGGTTAGCGAGGGCGTTGTGTAGGTTGGTGCGCGCTGAACGGTCGGGCCAGCCGGGCCAGAGCAGCTTGGCAAGGAGGTCGCGGGAGTGTGGGCGGCCGGCTTCGACGGCCAGATAGGCCAACAGCGCGCGTGCTTTGAGCGAGTCCAAGGCGGTGACGGGCACCCCATCCAGCGTGACCTCGAAGGGACCGAGCAGCGAGAGCGCCAATCGAGCCATCGTTCGTCCTCCTGCGAAAGGCGGGGGTAGGCCAGGAGTGGAAAGGGGCGGTGATGTCGTGTCTATTGTACCACGTTTTCGCCTGTCGTGCGCGCTCTCTCTCCATCCTCTATGCGCGCGCGTGGTATGTTCGGGGCAGACAAGAAAGCCCAAGCCGGTACGGTCGGGAGAGGGAGGAAGCCGATGTTCCTATCCGCAGGACATCCGTTCTGCCATCGGGCAGCACAAAGACGACCTAACCAACAAGCTGCCGTACGGTTCACCAAATCTGGCTCAGTCGTCAGACCGATCGCTGACCGTTTCACCCCGCTCCCTGATCTGCTTCACGACACTTTGGACCGTGTCCCCGTCGAGCCACTCGTGCCGTTCCGTCGTATAGTCCCCGTGCCCTATCTCAAACTGCTGCAAAAAGCGCACCAATCCCACCGTTCCCAGCTCTCTGGACAGGGCACGCAGACCCGCCAGGCGGATCTCTTCCTGTGTCATTGCCGTCACGTCCACGTCAAGTCACCTCCCTTAACCACATCAAGGGG
This sequence comes from Anaerolineae bacterium, assembly GCA_016783145.1. GTDB lineage: Bacteria > Chloroflexota > Anaerolineae > JAFGEY01 > JAFGEY01 > BS750m-G44. Next base: position 27,716 of record JADHXD010000036.1, on the reverse strand, counting down.
TTCTCAACCCGGACTCGCAGTAGCTCGCTCGATGTCATAGACTTGCGCAGCAGCCTGTCATCCGTGGTCAGAAAGACATCCGCATCTGCGCTTTCAGCACAAGCGAGATGCAACGCGTCATATGCTCCAAAGCTCGACGACTCAAGCTGTCGCGCCCGTTCGACTTCTCGGTCCCCTACGATGACCGAACGGTGGGCGCGCGAGGCCAACAACTGCACGCGGTGCCTGCGTTCTGGATCGGGTGTGCGAGTGATCTCGATTTCGGCTACTTCGCTGCCGATCCACTCCCAGAGACCGGCTTCACACTGCGCAAGGATGATCAGAACTGCCTATGCCTCGAGACGTATCCGTGCCTGCCTCTGATCGTCAAATGGCCGGTTCAGACAGCACACATCAAGGTACACTCGCTGCACTGGCCTCTCTCTCCATTCCCTATTGCGGATCGCCTCGTTCAGTTCCCATTATATCCCGATCAGTTCACGTGCACAAGTGCCCTTTAGGGACTGATCGCCGGATTTGCCTCGTAACTACTTGACAAACCGACCAAAGCGTGGTATCTTTTTTGTAGATACGCAAAGGAGGTGCGGAGTGAAAACGCGCGTCAAAAAGTGGGGCAACAGCCTGGCCCTGCGCATTCCCAAGCCTCTCGCTGCGGAAGTGGGGCTAGACGACAACTCCTTGGTTGAGCTGTCGCTCGTGGATGGCAAACTGGTCATCACCCCTGGGGTTGAGCCGGAGTTACGGCTCGCGGATCTTTTGGCCCAGGTGACCGAGGACAATCTGCACGGCGAGGTCGAGACGGGCCCGGCGGTAGGGCGTGAGGCGTGGTGAGAGACGGGTACGTCCCCGAGCGCGGCGATGTCGTGTGGATCACCTTGAATCCTCAGGCTGGGCACGAGCAGGCGGGGCGTCGTCCGGCCGTCGTGCTGTCGCCGGGCGACTACAATGCCAGGGTCGGGCTGGCGCTGTTGTGCCCGGTCACAAACCAGGTCAAAGGATATCCCTTTGAGGTACGAATTCCCGCTGGACTGCCCGTGACTGGCGTGGTCTTGGCCGATCAGGTCAGGAGACTGGACTGGCGGGCACGGGATGCGGAGCGGATGTGCGTTCTGCCGGGGGAGATGATCGCTGAGGTGCTGCAGAAGGTGTGGGTGCTTCTGCGATAGGTCTCTGCTCCCTGCGTCCACGCGACGTCAGGGGGAGAACGCCCGGCCCTTTGATCTGCAAGCTGGCCGAGGTCGGCCGTCAGTTCGCCCCTCTCGCAGTTCGGTCAGATCTCCTCGACCGTAACCCACAGGTCCCGCGCCCGATCGCGCTCCTGCACGGCAGTGACATCAGGCCACTGCCAAACATGCTCTCGTCTCGTTGAACCGCTTGACATTGCCCACCGTGCGCGGTATACTGCCTTTGGAGCGGCGTAATGAGGGATCAAGTTTCACCGATCAAGCAATGGATGGCCCTGGCCGAACAGGCCCTCGCTACTGCACAGGTGGACCTGGATGCTGGCGACTGGCGTGCAACCGTCAACCGCGCCTACTATGCCATCTTTTACTCTGCCAACGCTGCTTTGTTGACCAAAGGGCTGGAGCGGCGCAGACACTCGGGCGTGATCAGCGCCTTCCGTGAGCACTTGGTCAAGCCTGGTCTGATCGAGGCCGAGTACAGCAACATCTATGGCGAAACACTGGTCGTCCGCGAAGATGCTGACTATGCCGTCGAAATCCCGGTCGATGCCGATATGGCTCAAGTGGCGATCTCACAGGCGCGTCGTTTTGTTCAACGAATAGAAAAGTATCTGGACGAGATAGGTTGTCAGAGTGAGACGCTTGACTGATCTGGTTGAAAATGAGCGACAGGCGATCGAGACCTTTGTGCAGCGGCTGCTGACCGAATTTGGCGCCGATATCGTGGATGTGCGGCTGTTTGGCTCTCAGGCGCGGGGCGATGCCGGCGCGGATTCTGATTTGGATATCCTGGTGCTGGTCAAACGCCCGGACTATGCGCTCAAACACGCCATCCTCTGGCTGGCTGCCGAGATGTCGCTGGCATTCGATGTGCTGCTCAGTCCCCGCGTCATTCCTCCGTCGGCCTGGGAGCGGATGGCGCAAGCCAATACCCTCTTCTACCGCGCCGTCCACACCGAAGGTATCCCTTTGATTTGACGACCGGGCGCCGGCTGCGGCGGATGATCTGCGATCGGCGGCCGGTGTTCTGCTTTTCCCACCCGGCCAGAACTAGGTTTTCTCCCACTCGGCCAGCAGCTCCTCGACCGTGGCCCACAGATCCCGCGCCTGGCCGCGCTCCTGCGCCGCGGCGACCACGGCGGCCGGCAAGGTTGCCGCGACGGCCGCGATGTGCTTGCCCGCAATGTCCTCCCACAGGCGGGTGTTGGCAATACAGGGGAAGCGCGAGGCCAGGGCATAGACCTCCACCGCTCGCTCCACCTCGCCCCGGTCGGCCAGCAGAAGGGCGGCAAAGGGAGGTGCCCCTTGTATCGCGAGCTGGGCGCGGATCTCGGCAGCCATGCGAAGCGCCTCGCAGAGGTGCTCTCGGGCTTCGGTGAGCTGGCCCAACCTGCCCTCCGCGCCTCCCAAGGCGGCGAGAGGACAGATAATTGCACTCCTATCCCCATAGGCCCGGAAAACGGCGACACTCTCTTGCAGGTGCTGCTGTGCCTCGACATACCTCTCCTTGGCGAGCGTCACGAGACCCAGCCACAAAAGGTTCGCGCCGATCCCATACCTGTCGTCTATCTCCCGGGCGAGGGCAAGCCCTTGCTCGATGTGGCGGCGCCCGTCTTTGTAGTGACCCAGCGATGCCTTCGCTAGGCCCAGCTCCCCGTTGATGTGAGCCCGCTCGTGGGTATCTCCCAAGTCGTCCCAAAGCGCCAGGCATTCCTCGCGCACCGAGAGGCTCTCGGCAAGCGCGCCCTGCCACCCGAGTGTCCCTGCCAAACTTTCGAGTCCGTACGCGAGCGCAGACCGGTCGTCCGTCCCACGTGCGAGGGCAATGCTCTCTCGCTCCAGACGCGCGGCCTCCTCAAAGGATCCCATGAACTGCAGACTCCAACCCAATTCCCCGAGCGAACAAGCGATCCCCCTTGGGGCGCCCAGCGCGCGGTGGAGGGACAGGGCTTCCTGGGCAAACTGCCTGGCCTGGTCAAAAGCGCCCTGGCCCTGGCTGGCCCGTGCCATACGATTCAGGGCATGAGCCAGCCCCCAGCGGTCGCCAAGCGCTCGGTACAGCGCCATGCTCTGTGCGTACAGCTCCCTGGCCTCCCGGCGATCGCCCGACCAGTTTTCGACGTCGCCCATCACCCCAAGGAGGTACGCCCTCTCCCGGCGCGCATCCCGATCGGCCAGGGGGGGACGGTCCAGGAGATCCATTCCCTGCCCCAGGCACTCCCGGGCCTGATCGGCATGTCCCCACCGGAAGGCAAACAGGCCCTGCCACGACAGCGTGTTGACCCACGTTCGCAGCTTCTCGACAGGCGTTGCCGGCAGTGCTTCTTTGGCGGTCGCCATCGCCTCCGCCGCGGCATGAAAAGCCGTCTCCCCTTCCTCGTAACGTGTGTGCCAGTCGTAGAACAGGCCCAGGCCCTCCATCGCCTGGTCCAGCTGGTCCACTTGTCCCCGTTCTACCGCCCACCCCCAGGCCGCGCGCGCGTCCTCGATCTCGTCCTCGATCTCTGCCAGCGCCTCCTGCTGCCGGGGACCTTTCAGGTCCGCGGCCCACCTCTCTAGCGCGGCGGCATAGTGGACGCTGTGCCGGTCGCGGGCCGCCGGCTCCCCATCCGGCGACGCGGCGAGCTGTTCCGCCGCGTACTGGCGTAGCAGTTCGTGCACCTCGTACCGTCCCTCTGCCAAGCGGTGGAGGAGCGACTTGTCGACCAGGGCCATCAGCTCGCGGGGCGACGCGCCGGCCACTTGCTGCGCTGCCTGGCGGGTAAAGCTGCCATGGAACACGGACAGGGCGGCAAAGGTCTCCCGCTCGGGCTTGTTGAGCAGGTTCCAGGAGTGGTCGAACGCGGCGCGCAGGCTGCGCTGCCGCTCCGGTGCATCGCGCAGGTCTGTCTCCAAAAAGTCGAGGCCCCGCGCGAGATCGGCGCCGATCTCGAGCGGGGGTGAACAGCGCGACCCAGACCGCGGCCAGCAGGATGCCCAGGGGCATGCCCTCCACCAGGCCGCAGATGCGGGCCACGTCTGCCAGGTTGTCTGCCGTGAGTGCGAACCCCGGCTGTGCACGCCGCGCGCTTTCCAGGAACAGCTTGAGGGCGCCGTAGTGGCCCAAGACATCGGAGGTCTGCCAGACCTCCGATGTCTGATCGGGGTACGCCATCCCCTCGACGGGGAAGCGGTGCTCGCCCTGCACGTGCAGCCCGACCCGCGAGGAGACCAGGGCTTTAACCTCCGGCGCGGCCTGAAGGATGTCCGTCGCCAGGCCTGCCCCCTCGACCAGGTGCTCAAAGTTGTGCAGCACCAGGAGCGGGCACTTGCCGCGCAAATAGTCGAGGAGCTGCGCCTTTGGCTCTCCCTGGCTGAAAAAGGTGAACCCGAGGGCCTGGGCGACCGTGGGCACGATCGACTCGACGGCGCGCAGAGGGGCCAGGGGGACAAAGAACACGCCGTGTGGGTAGCAGTCGATCTCTCGGGCCGCCGCCTCCAGGGCCAGCCGCGTCTTGCCGCTGCCTCCTGGGCCGACGAGGGTCAGCAGCCGGCAGGCGGGGTCACGAAGGCGATCCCCGATCTGCGCGAGCAGGTACTCGCGCCCGACAAAGGGGGTCAGTTGGGCGGGCAGGTTCGATGGCCGGCGGGGCGGGGTGGGAGAACCGTACGCAGACGGGTCGGGATATCCATCCCGGATGCGCCGGTAAAGCTGCGTCGTCTCTTCCGCCGGCTCGACGTCCAACTCCTCCTTGAGCGTGCGGCAGCAGGTCTCGTACTGGGCCAGGGCGGCGGAGCGCTCCCCATTCAAGGCCAGGAGGCGCATCAGGGAGCGGTGGGCCTTCTCCTGCCAGGGAGCCCGCTCGACGAGCCGCCGGGTACAGGCGAGCGCGCGCCTGATCTCGCCCCGTTCCTCGCACTGTGCGGCCAGGCGCTCAAGCGCGGCCAGGCCCTGGCGTTCGAGCTGTTCCCGCATTTGAAGGGACCAATGCTCAAAGGGGGCGCTGTCGCGGAGGGCGAACCCGGCCACAAAGCCCTCGCCGTACAGTTCCAGGGCTTGCTCCAGGAGGGACAGGCAGCCCTCCGCTGGAGGGTGTTCGCCCGTGTCGGCCGCTGCCCGCAGGTCTCGAAAGCGATGGACGTCCAGCCAAACGTCGGCATCTGGGTTCAATGCCGCGGTCTCCCGGTCGACGGTCAACCACCCCTTGCCCAGGGCTCCGTTGATCACCGAGAGGATGCGGCGCAGCTCGGCTCGGGCGCTGCGCTGATCGAATCTCGGCCAGAACAGCGCCGCCAGCGAGTCGCGGCTGTGACTGCGCCCTGTGACTGCCAGGTAGGCGAGAAGGGCGAGCGCTTTGCGGCGGGGGAGATGCACCGGCTCGCCGTCCAACTCGAGTCGAGGGGGGCCAAGTAGATAGAGCGCCAATCGGGACATATCGCTCTTCCTCTCTGTCTGAAGCGGCGTTCGCCGCTAGCAGTCAGCGCATCCACCCTGGCACGTAGGCTCTCTTGTTGTCCGGTGACGCGTGCACAAGTCTACTGCAAGGTGCGCAAAAAGGCAAGAACGCTGGTCTCAGACGTTTCGCAGCGGATAGGAAAGCGGCGGACGCTAGAGGGGGCCGTGCGGAGCCTCGACGGGGGAAGGGCGGGGCGCTGTACCGAAAGGCGATCGACTGGCTGGGCGCGGGTTGGGCGGAAGCGGATCTCTTCCTGTGTCATTGCCGTTCCATCCACGTCAATTCACCTCCCTCAGCCACATCGCAGGGCCTGACCTGGCGCATCTGCCAGCGCCTGGCCCAGGCCCGGGTCCACAGCAGCAGGGCGAGATAGCCCACGGCGATCACCCCGTACAGGACCCCGACATCGGCGTCCAGCCCCTCAACCGTCCGGATGTGGACCAGGTTAAAGATCGAGTTGTTGATCGTGTGCGCCAGCCACGGGGCCCACAGGCTGTCCGTCTGCAGGTACAGGGTGCCGTAGGCCAGCCCGCTGATCGTTGACCCGAGGACGACGGTCGCGGCCTGCGAAGCAGCGGTAGCCAGGTCAACCTGCCCGGTGAGCAGGCGCTGAGTGGGCCAGGCCAGATGCCACAGGCCAAACAGGGCGGCCTGCAGCAGGTTCGCCTTCCACGGGGTAAGACGGACCCGAAAGTGGGACAGCATAATCCCTCGGAACAGTCCCTCTTCCATGAACGAGTTGACCAGGTTGGCCGCAAAGAGCCAGAGGGCAAAGGGCAACCCTCCCCCTAGCCCGGTCTGCGGGTCGATGGCCGCAAAGATCAGCCTGGGTTCGGCACCCGCAGCGCGCGACACGAGCCACTGCCGCCCAAACCCGGCGACAAACACGGCCGCTATCCCGGAACCACCGATCCACATCGCCCTGCCCACGCCCCTGCCGTGCAGGCCGATCGCCCGCAGGGACTGGCCCGCAGCCCACACGTAGGCCAGGACCAGGGCAAAGCCCAGCGCCTTGTGGAGAAAGGCCTCGCCCCACGCTTCGGCCAGCGGCAAGCAGAGAATGTCCACGATCCGCGGGATCACGGCGACGCCCATAAGCGCCAGCGGAATCCCCATGGGATAGGCCACTGACAGACGGTACAAACGCTTGCTCCGCGCGCCACGGTCGGCCACGTCTCTCTCCCCTGCCTTGCCGGGCATCCTTTCTCGTCACACGCCTCACAAAAGGGCAGCTCCGAGTGTTCTGCTGCAGTAGACGCCCGCTGTCTCTGGCTCGAATAGTGTACAGCAAATCCCCGGCAGGCACAAGGGCGCGGAGGGGCGCGAGTTCGTAGCGAAAGCCTGTCTGCTGTAGGGGCACCCCTCGTGGGTGCCCGGTAGTGGACTCCTGCAAGGTCGGGCTGGGACATAGCAGGCGCATCCCTATGCGCCTGTAGCGGCTCCAGCATGGCACCTACACGCGTGTAGGTGTATAATCGCCATGGAGGTGAATGATGAGTACCCTGTATCGCGCGCAAATCCTTCTGGAGCCAGAGCAGCATCGAGCGCTCGCTGACATCGCCCGCCGGGAGGGCCGGAGCCTGTCCGATCTCGTACGCGAGATCCTGGCCGAGCACCTGTCCCAACAAGACCGGGAGGCAGAGATGCAGCAGGAGCTGGAAGCCATCCATACGCTCGCAGAGCTCCGCGCGCAGCTCCAGGCCAAACACGGCATAGTCCCCGTCGATCCGTTGGCTGGGGTGAGGAATGAACGGGAAGAGGACGTGGCGCATCTGTGGAGCGATGGGGGATGAACGCTGTCAGTGCGGCCAAGACCGCGAACGCTCCCGCGAGGAGGCTGGATGTTTCCCACCGAGAAGACCACAGTGGACGGGCGGAGGCTTCTGATCCGCGAGGCTGGGGGGAGCGACGCCGGCCCCGTGCTGGCGTACATCGACCGGATCAGCCGAGAGACTACCTTTTTGACCTTTGGCCCGGGAGAGTTCCTCCTCACTCGCGAAGAAGAGTCTGCCTATTTCGAAAAGTGCCGCCGCACAGAGAACGCCCTCTACTTGCTCGCCTTTCTGAAAGGGACCATTGTCGGGACCCTCACCTTCCAGGCGGGCCCTCGGCCTCGGGTCAGGCACGCCGGAGAGATGGGTATTTCGGTGCTCAAGGAACACTGGGGGATCGGCATCGCCTCTCTGCTCATCGACGCTCTGCTGGAATGGGCCAAGGACGGGGAGATCGTCAAAAAGATCGATCTGCGGGTCAGGGCCGACAACGATCGCGCGATCGCCCTCTACAGGCGCAAGGGCTTTGTCGTTGAGGGGAGGCTCAAGAAAGAGATCTATCTGGACGGGGTCTTTTACGATAACCTGTGTATGGGATTGGAAATCTAGCTTGGCTTACCCCCTTCCCACCGGGAAGAGGGATGGGGGGATGGGGAGTGCCTGCCTTTCACGGGAGTGCTGCGAAGATGAGATTACGACCCAACATTCTGTTCATCACCGCCGATCAACTGCGTGCGGACGCCCTGGGCTGCTATGGCAACCCGGTCATCCAGACGCCGCACATCGACCGTCTGTCGGAGCGTGGTGTGCGCTTTGAGCGCATGTTTGCCGCCTACCCGGTCTGCGCGCCCAATCGGGCCAGCATCGTCACCGGGCGCTACCCCTCCGTGCACCGCCTTCGCTCCAATGGCATGCGACTGCCGGGGGCCGAGCTTACCCTGATGCAGGTCCTTCGTGATCGGGGCTATCGTACCTACGGCACGGGCAAGATGCACTTTGGCCCGCAGTGGCACTTTCCCCCCGACGGGGGCCCGATCATCAACCCCGATCCCTCAGCGGCGATCAGCCCGCAGCCGGACGACGACCAATTCCCCTGGTACGGGTTTGACCGCGTCTGCCTGACCGAAGACCATCGTATGGGCCCGTACGGTGACTACCTGGCCCGGCACGGGTACAATGTCTGGGACGAGCTGCACAGCGCGAGCTACCCCCAGCATGCCACGGTGCGTTCCGCGTTTCCCGAGGAGCATCACCAGACGACGTGGATCACCGACCGTGCCCTCGAAACCCTGCGGGGACATCCTGCCGGCCACCCGTTCTTCCTGTGGGTGTCCTACGTCCACCCACATCATCCCTTTAACCCGCCGGCTCCCTATGACACGATGTACGATCCGGCAGACATGCCTCTTCCTGTGTGGCGCGAGGATGAGGTCGAGCGCTGGCCTCAAGCCTACAGGATAAAGTTCTTCGCGATGGAGGGCGGGCACGAGGCGGTCGGCATGTGCGACCTGGCGGACGAGGACTGGCAGAGGATCAAGGCCTACTACTATGGCATGACCAGCCAGATCGACGCAAACGTCGGCCGGTTGGTGGGCGCTTTGGGCGAACGGGGGCAGCTAGAGAACACGGTCCTCGTCTTTACCGCCGACCACGGCGAGAACCTGGGCGATCACCGCCTCCTGTTCAAGGGCACGACCTATGACCCTGTGACTCGCGTTCCCTGCATCCTGTCCTGGCCCGGAAACCCCCACCCCGGAGAGACGCGCGATCTGCTGGCAAGCTCGATCGACCTCATGCCCACCCTGCTGGACCTGGCAGGCATCTCGCTCCCCCAGCCCTCGCCGGTGCAAGGGGTGTCCCTGGTGCCTTCCCTGGCCGATAGGGGGCATCGCGTGCGCGACGCGCTGCTGATCGAGAACCAGGGGCCGCGGCGCACAGTCCGCACGGGTGATGCGCTCCTGACCTGGCATGGGGTGGGCACACGGGGAGAACTCTACGACCTGGCGGCCGACCCGGACTGCCTGACCAACCTGTGGGACAGGCCTGAGGCGGCCGCGCGGCAGCCAGAACTGCTGCATCTGCTCATCGGCTTGATGGCAGAGAACGTCGATCCGCTGCCGGCTCGCGAAGGGCCTTGGTGATCGTCGGGCGATCCTCTCATCAGTGGCGGTGTCTGCCTTCTCTCACTGCCACTCGAGCCGGCGTACGTACCCGGGCGAGGAGAGGATCGTCAGCGGCGTACTCTCGTCCTCCTGGCGCACGACCTCCACGGTCCAGGTGAACCCCGTTTCAACGGCGCCTTCTCCCGGATACCACTCAGGAGGAATCCGCCACGACGTGGTCCGGGTGTGCACGGTGGTCTCTGAGGGCTGGTTGCCGGGCCGCTCTCCGAGGTAGCGGAGGCTCAACGCGTAGAACTCGCCCTCCTTGAGGATGCCCACCGAAGCCCATTGGAGCAATACGACCTCGTCTTTGCCTTTCAAGATCGCCCCTTCTGGCGGGTAGAGAAGGTGCGGCGCGAGGTAGGGCGGCCCTGGCGTGGGCGTGGCAGTGGGCGTCCGCGTCGCGGTCGGGGCGGGGGTGGGATTCAGAGGGATGATGAGCCTGTCGCCACGCGCTACCTTGTCCTCCGGTCCCATGCCATTCGCCTGCCGGATTCTCTCCTCGTCGACCCCATATCGCTCGGCGATGCTGCTGAGTCCCTCTCCTGCCTGCACGACGTGAAGGATATCTGACGGCGGCATGGTCGGCGTTGGATATTGGCCGAGGGTGGGGATGACCAACTCGTCGTCCGGATGCAGATAGCTCATGTTGGTCAGCCCATTGATCTCGGCAAGCTCATTGACCGTCACCGCATACTTGCGGGCGATGCCGTACAGCGTCTCTCCAGGTTGCACGATGTGGATGATCGGCGTGGGCGTGGCGGTCGGCGTGGGCGTGGCGGTCGGCGTCCGCGTCGCGGTCGCGGTAGGTGTGGGCGTGACGGTCGGCGTGGGCGTCGCCGTGGCGGTTGCTGTGGCCGTGTGCGTTGCCGTGGGCGGCCTCGGCGTGGGTGTGTAGGTCAAGATGGGCGTGGGGGTGATTGCCGGGCGGGTAGTCCAATAGCGCGTGCCGCCAGCGACGACAGCCAGGGTCACAATGCTCGCCGCAACCCAGAGCCAGGTTCTCCAGGGCCAGCGACGGAGAACCGATGGCTTGACCTCTGGGCTCGGCTCTGGCTCCACGATTTCCGCCCCGCAGATCGTGCAGCGCCGTGCCATCCGCGCAACGGATGCGCCACAGTGGGGGCAGGATCGACGTCCGCTCGCGGCCTCGGTCTCTCCATCTGCCTGGGTAGGGAGCTCTTGCTCCGCGGCTGTCTCGAGGGGAGCGGCGGCCTCGGCAGCCGCGTGGGCGATCGCGGCCCGGTCCAGATCGGTGCCGCACATCGGGCAGACACGGACGTCCTCCTGGACGCGCGCACTACAGGTCGGGCAGTTGCGTCCCAATCGCCGGCGCTGGGCCTGGATCTCTGCCCCCACGTCGAGCGAGGTGGGAGCGGCCGAACGATCCTCTCGACCGGCAGTGGGCTCCAGGGCCTGCTCGCAGATCGAACAAACCCTGGCTGTTCGCGAAACGGTTGCTCCGCAGTGCGGGCAGGTTCGTTTGCTTCTATCCCTGGCCGTGACGATCCACGTCCGGGGCTGCCTGCGCCTGGGGGTGGGCAGCTCCTCTCCGCACATAAAGCAGGTGCGGGCAGAATCACTCACCTCAGCCCCGCACCCGGGACAGCGGCGCTTTCGACCTGGAATCCGCGCGAAAAGCCGGTTCAGCCAGGAAAGCAAGGGTGCGATTCGCTCCTTAGTCGTGCGCCAATCTGCCATCCATCTCCAGATCGGAGGCGATGCTCTTGAGCGCATCCAGCACGATGGCGATATGCTCGCTCAGCTCGATGCCGAGTGCGGCCGTACCCTCTTCGATGTCCTGGCGATTGGCTCCAGCCGCAAAAGACTTGTCCTTCCACTTTTTCCTGACCGAGCTGACCTTGACGTCCTGGATGTTCTTGCTGGGACGCACCAGGGCTACGGCGATGATCAGTCCCGTCAGCTCGTCCACTGCATACAGGGCCTTTTGGAGCTTGGTTTCTCGGGGCACACCGGCATAGTCGGCGTGTGAGAGCACGTCCCGGACGATCTCCTCTGGCCACCCCTCCTCGCGCAGGATCTCCGCCCCAGCGAAGGTATGCCACTCGTTCTGAGGGAGGTCGCCGCCCATGGTAGGGTGCTGCTCGTAGTCAAAGTCGTGGATCAAACCGACGGCGCCCCAACGCTCCTCATCCTCACCAAAGTGCCGGGCATAGGCGCGCATCGCCCCCTCGACGGCCAACGCATGTTTGATCAAGTTCGGGCTTTGGGTGTACTTGTTGAGCAGTTCCCAAGCTCGTTCTCGGGTAGTCTCCATCTACTCTCTCCTCCATCGCCGTTGTCTGCAGCGCCATTATACCCCAGAAACACATTTCTCCTCAAGTCTGGGGCCAAGGCCCTGAGCTATGCTTCTTCCCCCTCAGCGGCACGTGCGACCAGGGTCTGCACCTCACGCCAGTAACGCACGATCTGGTCCATCTCTTCCCGGGTGTCGGGCACCTGGCCGTAGTGAACGCGCACATAGGCCTCAGTGATCGCATCGACCGCTGACTCACCGCCGGCGAACGCCTGGTACAGCGTGGTGCGGTATTCGTAGGGCGTTTCCGCCAGGTGACGAGGGTAGCCTGCTTCTGTGGCCAGGTCGACCATGCTGGCATAAATCTTGCGGATCGAAGCCGCCGAACGTCGATGGGCTCCTCCGAACTGGCCTGCGAGTGCCCTCAACTGATCCCATCTCTCTCGCAGGCTGTCCCGCAGATCCCGGGCGAACTCTTGCCCTGACCAAAGCGACTCGCGTTCCAGATCCTCCCGCTTGGCGCGTTCTTGGGCCATGCGCCGTATCGCCCTGGCGACCAGCAGCAAGCCTCCGAGCACGATGGCGACGACAAACACCGTGCGGCACACAGGCATCACATCGGTAACCTCTTTCGCCTCAGGAATCTGCAGCGGGCTGGTCAATGGGGACAGAAAGGGGGCCATGCTGGAAAAGGCACCCTCGTTGACTGCCTGCTTGAACCACGAGGTTAAGACCTCGATCAGCGGCCAGAGCAGGTAGAACACGATCGAGAAAAGGATCCACAGGACCCGTCCAACCAAGTTCACCAGCGGGCTGAACCAGTCGAGCACTGCCCGGATCATCCGTCGAGAAACGAGCAAGGAGACCAGCAGGGCAAGGCCAAGGCTGCCGAGGATGACCCCCACAAGCACGACGACCCACTGCTTGCTGCCCAGCGTGCTCTGATGAATGCCGCCCAGCTCCAAGATCCGAGCCAGGGCGATGCCCAGCAGGCCAAAGAAAAAGTAGGCAAGAACGACCGCGCTCAGGTCGGCGCGCTGGCCGAGTAGGGTGACGAGAAAGTAAGCGAACAGGACGACGATCCCGACGCGAAAGTGATACCATACCTGCTGGGTGTCATATTCCTTGCGGCTGAGGGCGATGCCGCGCCACCAACCGACAAAGACCAGGATCAAGATGATCAGATCGGTTGGAAGCTGAGCAAACGCGTCAAAGAACCGGTCGGCCAGCTCCGCGATCCAGCCGATGCTCCACAGCGGGTACTCGGTATAGATCTGGAACCGCACGGCGACGAGCGCGCTCAGGATGGCCAGCCCGGCGATGATCGCCTGCTTGCGGTCCAACGCCAGCTTGGCACGGCCCAGCAGGCTGGCGACCAGGTAGGGCACCCAGAACAGCAGGCAGAGCCCGAGGAAGGGCATCTCTTTCTGCCCGATGAGCGCGTGGATCAGGAACTGCCACGGGTAGAGGATGCAGGCTTCTGCTGCCAGGAGGACCAGGTAGAGCAGCTCCTCGACCCAGTCGAACTCGTCGCGGAAAGCGCGCCAGGCGTCAACGAGGATCACTCTGCCCCTCCCGCTGGCGCGCGCGCAGGGGACCACTCACCCAGGATGCTGTCTCGACGAGTCGTCGCGGACAGCCGTTGGGCCGCACTGGTCTCCAGCGGGTAGTACGGAGAGGCGGCATCGGGCAGGTGGTAGGTGAGGATCTCCTCGCTGACGATCGGGTCGGGGAACTCGGGCGCCAGCGAGATCAAGACCAGCCGGCGGCCCGCTGCGTGCAGGCGAAGCAGCGTGTTGTTGAGCGTGTCATTCACGTTGGCGGTGACCACGACCAGCGTCGCGCCCCAGGGCAATCGAGGGCTTTCCCGGGTCAGCAGCTCCGATATGTCCTGCGTGGCGACGGGCGTGACTGCGGCCAGGGCCTCCAGAATGCGCGTGAGCTGCTGGGGATCGCGGCCTGGCAGCACCCTGATCGGTTGATCGGATCGCGGGACGCAGCCGTTGGCGATCAACCCGACCACGTACCGTCTCTCCACTGCGAAATGGCTGACCGAGGCCGATACGGTGATACAGCGTTCCAACAGTTCGGGGATGGTGCCAAACCAGTACTTGTCAAACGTGGCGACGTTGACAAAGACCACCAGGGTGAACGACGTCGTCGGCTCATAGATCTTGGCCTGCAGTGCCTGCTTGCGCGCGGTTGCCTTCCAGTGAATGCGACGGAATCCATCCTCGGGCTGGTGTTCGCGCACGCCAATCGTGCGAGAGGGATCCTCAAACATCCGCTGGCGAGCCTTGACCTCCCCGAAAGGATCCTTGGGAGGCAGACCTAGCTCCTCGATCGGGAGGATGCGGGGATAGACGATCAACCAGTTCAGGTCTGGAAAGACATAGTCCGTTTTGAACAGGCCAAACAGGTCGCCGCTGGTCACCCGCGCGGGCCCCAGCCGGTAGAATCCTCGCTTCTCGCACAAGACACGGTACCGGTATCGCACGCGCTCGTACCAGCGCAGGGAGAAGGTGTTGCGCAGAAATGCCCGCTTGGGTGACGCCGAAGGATGAAGGTCTTCTTCCCGGGTCGCCAGGCGCAGCTCCTCCGGCCATTCGTCCTCGATGCGCATCCAGCCGACCGGAAGGAGCTTGCGGTTCTCAATGGTCAGGATCAGGTCGACCGTCTCTCCGATGAACGCCCGCCGTGGATCGACCTCTCGTTTGTACTGCACCCGGCGCAGCGCATAGTGATTCCACAACAAGCCGACGAACGAGACGATCAGCAAGAGCAACCCCAGGAGCGTCAGCCCATCCTGCGCGGAGACCAGGCCCATCGCCACGCAGACCAGGGCCATCGTGATCCAGGCCTCAGTAAAGAGTACTTGCCGGTTGCGGACCTGGCTGTCGGCCAGCCCGGTCGAGGCACCGGACAAGCCGTTGGTTCCTGGGTCGTGCGCTGCGCTCTGGGTCACCCTACAGCGTCTCCACGGGCACGGGCACCTGGTCCACGACGTCCATCACGACTTCTTGCGTCGTTCGCCCGCGCAGCCGGGTCTGGGGATCGATGATGATCCGGTGGGTGAGCACGTACGAGGCCAGTGCCTTGACGTCGTCGGGGATCACGTACGGGCGGCCGCGGATCGCCGCGCGTGCTTGCGAGGTGCGGTAGAGGGCCATTGTACCTCGGGGGCTGACCCCCAGGGCGACAGACGGGTGTTCGCGCGTGGCGCGCGCGATCCGCACGATGTATTCGCGCACCGAATCCTCAACACGCACCTGGCGCACGGCAGTTTGTATCTCCAGCAGTTCCTGGGGGGTGGTCACGCTCCCCAGCCCTTCCAGCGGGTCGCCCTGCTCGAACCGCACAAGGATGTCGTTTTCCTCTTTCTCTGTTGGATAGCCGAGCTTGATCTTGAGCAGAAAGCGGTCTATCTGCGCTTCGGGCAGGGGAAAGGTGCCCTCTAGTTCGATGGGGTTCTGTGTGGCCAGGACAAGGAACGGCCGGGGGAGAGACATCGTGTTTCCATCGACGGTCACCTGGCGCTCCTGCATCGCTTCCAGCAAAGCAGACTGCGTGCGCGGGGTGGCGCGGTTGATCTCGTCAGCGAGCAAGATCTGGGACATCACCGGGCCGGCGCGGAACTCAAAGTCTTGAGCTTTCTGGTTAAAGTAGGTTATGCCCGTCACGTCGGAAGGGAGCAGGTCCGGTGTGAACTGGATGCGCTGGAAGGAACAGCCCAAAGAGCGGGAGATGGCCTTGGCCATCGTCGTCTTGCCGATGCCCGGCACGTCTTCGAGGAGCACGTGTCCCTCGCAGAGGAGTGCGATCAGGGCCAGTTCGATCGCCTCCCCTTTGCCCACGATCACGGCCTGCACATTCTGGATGATGCGTCTTGCGGTTTCTTCGACCATAGGTTCCTCTCTCATACGCGCGGTGCGCCCTGAGGGCGCTCTATGCGCTTTTTCTGGTCCCCTCTGTCCAGGGTGGCAAGCAGAATGACCACGTCTGCCGGGTTGACGCCAGACAGGCGTGCAGCCTGTCCGATGGTGAGAGGCCGGTATCGGATCAGTTGTTCGCGCGCTTCATTCCGCAAGCCAGGGATGGCTCGGTAGTCGAGCGAAGCGGGGATGCGCCGGTTTTCGAGCCGGGACATGCGCTCGACCTGGGCCTGCTGCCGGGCGATATAGCCCGCGTACTTGGCCTCGACTTCCACTTGCTCCACGACCTCAAGCGGCAGGGAAAAAGGGGGCGGGGCGATGTTCTGAATCAAGGTGTACGATGTGTTGGGACGTCGGAGCAGGGCCAGGGCGTTCAGCCCATCGCGTATCTCGGGCAGTCCGGCAGCCGCCAGCGATGCGTTCGCCTCTTCTGTGGGGCGAAGCCAGGTCTCATCCAATCGGGCCAGCTCCTGTGCGATTGCCTCCCGCTTTCGTTCTACAGCCTCATACCGTTCCCTGGAGACCAGCCCGAGGTCGTAGCCAATGGCCGTCAGCCTCAGGTCTGCGTTGTCTTGCCGCAGCAGCAGCCGGTATTCGGCTCGCGAAGTCATAATGCGATACGGTTCGGTCTGGCGTTTGGTCGACAGGTCGTCGATCAGCACGCCGATGTAGGCCTGGTCCCGACGCAGGACCAGCGGGGGTTTTCCGCGGGCGTAGAGGGTCGCGTTAATCCCTGCAATGAGCCCTTGCGCAGCGGCTTCTTCGTATCCAGAAGTACCGTTGATCTGTCCGGCCTGATACAGCCCTTCGATCCGCTTGGAGGCCAGCGCGCCATCGAACTGCCCATCGGTGATCGCGTCGTACTCGACCGCATAGCCAGGGCGCATGATCTCGGCTTCTCGGAGGGCGGGAATGGTACGTAGGGCAGCGAGCTGGACTTCTTCGGGCATGCCGGTGAACAGGCCCTGCACGTAGACCTCGCCCGTGTTCCATCCCTCTGGTTCCAGGAAGAACAGGTGGCGCTCCTTGTCCGGAAAGCGAACCAGTTTTTCCTCAAAGGAGGGGCAGTACCGCGGGCCGGCGGCCTCGATCGCGCCGGGCGTGACCTGCGAAAGATGGAGGTTTCCGCGCACGATGCGGTGGGTCTCTGCGTTGGTATAGATGCTGTAGCAGGGGATCTGCGGGCGCCACGCCGTCCCTCGCCCGAGGGGGTAAATCGGATTGGGCGGCTGGCGCAAAAAGAAAGGGCAGGCCAGCTCCGAGTCTGGGCCGGCGTGCAACGAGTCGTAACTAAAGTAGAGCGGGGTTTCACTGCCAGGCTGGGGCGTGGTACCCTCAAAGTCGATGGTTCGAGCGTCGATGCGCGGCGGCGTATTCGTCTGCAGGCGGGTGAGGGTGCACCCAAGCTGCTTGAGCGACTCGGAAAGCGCGTTGGCCGGGAATTCACCCGCTCGCCCGGCCGGGAAGCGCTGCCTCCCACGCATCACCTGGGCCGCCAGGAAGGTGCCCGTGGTGAGGACGACCGCCCGGGCAGCGTATTCACGCTCTGTGTGGACGCGGACACCCTCGGCGCGGTCCCCACGGACCAGCAGGGCTTCCACGCGCGCCTGCTTGAGGTGCAGGTTGGATGCCGCCTCCAGGGTGTGCTTTATCCACAAAGAGTACCGTCGTTTGTCAGCCTGGGCCCGCAGGGCCTGCACGGCCGGGCCCTTGGATACGTTGAGCTGGCGGATCTGGATATAGTTGGCGTCGATGGCGCGACCCATCTCGCCCCCCAGGGCATCGATCTCGCGCACGAGATGTCCCTTGGCCGGCCCACCGATGCTCGGGTTGCACGGCATTTGAGCGATAAGGTCCAGGTTCATCGTCAGCAGCAAGGTACGCGCGCCCATGCGCGCGGCAGCCAGCGCGGCCTCGCAGCCAGCGTGCCCGGCGCCGACAACGATTACATCATACATCGGTTTTCCTCTGGGTGTGATTCGACGAGGAGGTAGTATAGCCCAGTTCGGGTGCACGGTCAATTGAGGATCGGCCCACGCTGGCGTTGTAGCAAGTCGGAGGGGCCAAGACTTCCGATTTCTTGTCACGCACACTTGTCGCACAGCGCGGCGCAAGTCTTCTCTCAACAGCGTCTAGCCCTCGGGCAGCAGAAATCGGAAGTCTGTGTCAACAGCGCAACCGGCTCGTCGTAGATCCTCGCAGAGGACTTGCGCCATAAGACTGCGACATGCGAATGCCGCTGATACCACGTCCGCGCGACGCCGGAGCGCCGTCCGGGGCGGTGCCAGCAGTCTCCCGACGAGGGCTGGGTCGCCTATGGCTCGACCCGAACGTCCCCCAGCAGCACCCGGTCTCCAACCGCGCCCGTCGGGTCGAGAACCGCCAGTCGCTGCACGTTCGCCGAGTCGTACATCCCCACCTCGATGGCGTACATCCCAGGCGGCGCGTCCCCCTGCACCTCGATGTCGTACCGGTCCACCACCACTTCGCCAACCACCCACAACGTGGTCGGATAGCGCCCGGCCACCGGGGGGTTATCCTGCTGCCCGCGCACCTGCTCCCCCTCGTCCAGCAGGTGGGTGAACACCGTGTACGAGGTGTCCATCTCGCTCAGGCAGCGCCAGACCAGGGTCAGGTGAAGCGCCTCTCCCGCACGGGCCTCCTCTCGGTCCAGGTCGTAGCCCAGCAGCTCGACACGCTCTCCCAGCCTCGCTCCCACCGGGCGTATCCCCTCCGGGGGCTCCCACAGCCGGTCGGTGGCGTGCACGTGGATCGCCGACAGCGACAGCGCGTCCTGCCCGTCGGAGGTGGGCAGGGGCGTGCCGTCCGCTCGGAGCAGCGCCAGGCGCAGGTCATAGTCGCCCGCCTGGGCACCCGTGGGCAGGCGCAGCGCGTAGCGGTCGCGGACGAACTCGGGAGGCTGCCACTGGCTAAAGGGGTAGCGCCCGTGCACCGGGTCTCCCTCCCACAGGGAGATGCGCCCGCCGGCTCCTTCCAGCCACATCGAGAGCGTCGTGCCCGGCTCGACCCTCGCCTCGGCCTGCCAGTAGAGGGAGAGGGCCAGGGTCTCTCCCGGGCGCAGGTCGCCCCGGTCGCGGTCGTGACCGAGAAGGGTCAGCCCCGGGCCGTAGGTCGCCCGCGCCGGCTGCTGAATGGGAGGCAGCTCGTCGGGGGATCGGTCGGCGCGGCGCATGTCAAAGCCATCGAGATGGATCGTCGTGCCCGCCATACCCCCGTTCTCGTTGAGGAGGGGCAGGCGCGCGTCCAGGGAAGGAGAAAACACGCCTGCCTCGAGCGCGTACTGCCCCGGAGGGGCACCCGGTGCGATGGCCAACCGCTTGCGAAAGGCCACGATCTCTCCCGTCTGCCACTGGCGCGATGGATAGTGGAAAAAGGTCTCTCCTCCCCAGCGGAAGCCCAGGTCATCGACCAGGTGCGCAAAGAAGGTGAAATCGTCACGGTCGCCATCTCTCAGGACCCGCCAGTACAGGGTCACATCCAACACGTCCCCGGAGACGGCGGGCGCGTTGATGTCATAGCCGACCAGTCCGATCACGTCCCCCAGGTTGGCCTGCACGGGTACCTGCGGAACGGGAGTGAGCATCTGATCCGGCCGCACGAGGTAGGCTTCGAAGCTCAGATCGCCGTCCGGGCCCAGTTCGCGGTGCTGCAGTGTGTCTGCGGGCAGGTAGCGAGCCAGCACGGGGTCAAGGGGATTGGTGTGATCAAAGACGTACAGCGTGGGCCGTTCGCTCTCCAGGGGCAGCACCAGCGTGGGCCCACTGATCCACTTGAGCTGCTCATAGTTGGCGCTAAAGGCGGCGATCGTCGTGTGGCGATACGTATCGTTGCTGGCGAACAGCGTGACCTCGTCCGCATTCCAGCTTCCCAGGTATTCCGCCGCCAGGCGCACGCCTGTCGCGCTCCGGTAGTAGGCTTGGGCATCCCGCGTCCAGAGATCAAAGTACCAGTGGGCTGTCTGCACCCCGCCTGCAGCGAGCAGCACCACGACGGCCACAACTCCCCCGAGAGAGGCCAGGCGCTCATCCCCTGGCGGGAGAGAGGAACGCCGCACGCGCTCGCATGCCCACCCCAGCGCACGGATCACCGCCAGCAGTCCCAAGGCCGCGACATAGTACACCGCGGGCACCATCCCCATCGAGCGCAGACTGTGCGGCACGCCACGCGCGCCCAGGATGTTGGGCAGGAGCATCACAGGCAGCCAGACGAGCAGCAGGAGATAGGGCGTTCGCCCGTAGTGGGGGCGGCGACGGAAGGCATGCCACAGACAGGTCAGCAGGCCGATGTAGAAGCATGCGCCCAGTACCGGGCCGTAGATGGGACGTCGATCGTAGTTGTAGACCGGATTGCTGTCCCCGGCTACAGTAAAGATGCCCAGTGCATCCATCGACACCTCACCCAACGTGCCCCACAGGTCGCCGCCGTGGATTTCGGGATCCAGGATCGAGGTCTGGCTCATGCGCGCGCCAAAGAATCCGGGGTTCTGCAGGTAGAACACGGCCAGTGGCGTCAGGGCAAGCAGGGCTGCTCCAGCAAAGAGGGCGATCTGTCGGACGCAAAGCCAGCGCCAGCTCGACCGCACCGCGTCCCACCATCCCGGGGAGGACGCCGCCTGGGCGGAGGGCGTGCCCTGGGGCTTCCAGGTGAGGATCACCCAAAGGGCAAAGGGCAGCAAGACGAGCGGGAAGGCGCGGATCGCCAGGTAGGTATTGGCCGAGAGGCCGCACAAGATGCCCGCCACCGCCAGGTCGAGCCATCCGCGGAACGTCCCTCTGGACAGACCCCTCCGCAGGCCGCGCCAGAGGTAGGTCATCGTCGCTGCCAGAAAAAGCGTCATCGCGTTCACACGGAAGCCATACCGGCTGACGTGGACGTGCCAGTAGGAGACCGCGATCAACGCCGCACCGATCGGCGGCATCCACCGGCGCTCCAGCTCTCCCTGGTCGTGGAACATCTCTCGCGCCAGCAGGTAGGTATACAGGACGGTCCCCACCCCGCAGAGGGCTGCCGTCAGGCGAAACGCGAACAACGTACGGCCCAGCAGCCCCATACTGGCGGCTGCAAGCCAGTAGAACACGGCCTCCCGTCCGGCGTAGGCGCGAATAAAAACCGGGTGGGACTGCCCGGTGGCGATCTCTTGAGCGAGGATGTAGTTGCCCGCCTCGTCATAGTCCACGCCAGCAGGGATCTTGTCCAGGCGATGGACGCGCAGGTAGAGCGCCACCAGGAGGGTCAGGAGAAGGAGCAGGATCTCGAGCCGCGCATCTCGCGACCTGGGCGCAGCGGTCCTATGAGCGGATCGCAGGTCGCGGTCCGCACATTTGCCCTTGTGATTTGCGGTGTGCACGATAGCCGACCTCCAACTCTATTATACCCTCCTCGTGGGTGTCACGCAAAGTGACGGCGATGGGGGATCCAGGCGGCACATCGAGTGCGGCGCCTGCACTTGCCTTATCAACCCGACTGTGCTATAATACGCGGCGTACTAGGCAAAACTGGGCACAATGAGCAGGTATGGTTGTGCGTTGTGATATCCAAGGAGGATGTTGTGCCGCTTACGAGGGAGCGAAAAGAAGGGATAATCAAAGAGTTTGCCGTTCACCCCAGCGATACCGGCTCGCCGGAAGTCCAGATTGCGCTGTTGACGACCCGCATAAACGAACTTGTTGAGCACCTCAAGATCCACAAGCACGATGAGCATTCGCGTCGCGGCTTGCTCAAGTTGGTCGGACAGAGACGTCGTCATCTGGCCTATCTGAACGACAAGGACGTCAATCGCTATCGTACTGTTGTTGAGCGGTTAGGGCTGCGCGATTACTTTCGCAAGTAGTTCGGTTCAGTGGTATGGTCCACACAGCAGACGAGTAGGTGTGTGAATAGACGCCCATCTACTCGTTTGGTGTGTGAACACCAAACGGTTATTCATCACGATTGGCACATAGGAGGTGTGGGGTTTAGGAATTGGGGAGTGCGCCCTAGCAACTGGTAGGCGCTGTCGATCTTGCTGTCCATACAGAATGCCAGATACAAGCTATGACGTAGTTCCCAGTCCCTGGCCTCCACGCGCGCTCTATGTGCAAGGAGGCTTTTGTAGTGTTAGAAAACCATAGGTTTGAGGCGACGATCGGCGATCAAACGATCGTCGTCGAGACGGGCAAGCTGGCCCAGCAGGCCGGCGGTGCTGTCACAGTGCGCTGCGGGGACACCATGCTGTTCACCGCGACGACGATGTCTCGCTCTACGCGCGAGGGCATCGACTTTTTCCCCTTGACGGTGGATTTCGAGGCGCGGATGTACGCCGCAGGGCGTATTCCTGGTTCGTTTTTCCGTCGTGAAGGACGCCCAGGAGAGAACGCGATCCTCATCGCGCGTCTCACGGACCGTCCTCTCCGTCCTCTGTTTCCCAAGGGCATGCGCAACGAGGTACAGGTCGTGACGTATGCGCTCTCTCAGGACCAAGACCACCAGTCTGACATCTTGAACATCATCGCTGCCTCGGCGGCGCTGACCATCTCGGACATCCCCTTCGATGGCCCGGTCGGCGCGGTCCGCGTTGGCTACATCGACGGCGAGTACGTGTTCAATCCGACCTTCCCGCAGATGGCGAACAGCACGCTCGACCTGAGGATGGCAGGCACCGCGGATGCCTTGCTGATGGTGGAGGCTGGCTCCACCGAGGTCAGCGAAGAGGTCATGCTGGAAGCGATCCAGCGCGGTCACGAGGCGATGCAGGATGTGATCCGCATGCAGACCGAGATGCGGGACGCCTTGGGAAAAGAAAAGCGTGCTTACCAGGTAGCAGAGAGACCCGAGGGGGTGCGCGAGGCCGTGCGGGAGGCGCTGGGAGATCGGCTGCGCGACGCCGTGTACAACACGATCATCAAAGCGGAGCGGAGCGACGCCTTTGACCAACTGCGCGACGAGCTGGCCGAATCCTTTGCCGAGACGTGGGATGCCAAAGACATCGGGGCTGCCTTCGAGGACGAGATGCGTACGCTGGTGCGAGATCGCATCATTCGCGAGGGAATTCGCCCCGATGGACGCGATCCGGCGACCATTCGCTCTCTGTCGGCGGAGGTGGGTCTGCTGCCCCGCACGCACGGGTCAGGGTTGTTCACGCGCGGCGAGACGCAGGCACTTTCTATCTGCACGCTGGGTACCCCTCGCGATGAGCAGATGCTGGACGACCTGTCACCCGACGAGAACAAGCGGTACATGCATCACTATAACTTTCCGCCCTTCAGTACGGGTGAAACCGGCCGGATCGGCGGGACCAATCGCCGAGAGGTAGGTCACGGTGTGCTGGGTGAGCGGGCCTTGTTGCCCATGCTCCCCCCGCCAGAGGTATTCCCGTACACCATCCGCGTGGTCAGCGAGGTGCTCAGCTCGAATGGGTCGACCTCACAGGCCAGCATCTGTGGCAGCACGCTGGCCCTGATGGATGCAGGAGTGCCGATCAAGGCACCGGTAGCGGGCATCGCCATGGGACTGGTGATAGACGAGGAGAGCAGGGCGTACCAGGTGTTGACCGACATCCAGGGCATGGAAGACCACCTCGGCGATATGGACTTTAAGGTCGCCGGCACCCGTGAGGGGATCACGGCTTTGCAGATGGACATCAAGGTCAAGGGGATCAGCCGCCAGATCATGACCGAGGCCCTGGCACAGGCTCGCGAAGCCCGACTGCAGATCTTGAACGTGATAGAGGCATGCATTTCAGAACCTCACGCCGACCTGTCGCCCTATGCGCCTCGGATGACGACCATCCAGATCGATCCCGAAAAGATCGGCATGGTGATCGGCCCGGGGGGCAAGATGATCCGCAGCATCCAGGATCAGACGGGCGTCAAGATCGACATCGAGGACGATGGCACAGTCTTTATCGCCGCTGCCGATGGAGCGGCTGCTGCCGAGGCTCGGCGGCGCGTCGAGTCCCTGGTCGAGGAAGCGGAGGTCGGCAAGGTCTACACCGGGCGGGTGGTGCGCACGACGGACTTTGGCGCGTTTGTCGAGTTCCTGCCTGGTCAAGATGGGTTGGTGCACATTTCCCAGCTTGACAGCCACCGTGTGCCCAGTGTCGAAGACGTCGTCCGCGTGGGCGACGAGATCATGGTGATGGTCATCGACATCGATGGCGATGGTCGGGTTCGCCTGTCTCGTCAGGCTGTCCTCGAGAACTGGACGGCAGAGGAAGCGAGAGAGCGCGATCAAGCCAACCGGCGCGGCCGCTCTGGGGATCGATCGGGCGGTCGTTCTGGGGATCGGTCGGGTGGACGTTCTGGCGGCAGCCGCCGATCCTCTCGATAGCCGGTCGGGGTAAGCCTGCCAAGTCGTACCCAGGTGAGGCGCAGTCGGGGGATCGGGCTCTGGCCTCATCTCACATCTCAAGAGAGCGCCCCTGCCCTGCAAAGAGAGTCATCTCTTGCGGGGCAGGAGGCGTTCGTCTGACACGAGCGGAGACCATGCAAAACGGACCTCTTGCTGTCCAAGGCGATCCGGACAACGAACCTGACTCACAGAACCGAGCAGGCCCATCTGCACTGGGCCTGCTGGGAACGTGGCTGTTGGAACTGGCAGAGACCGTGCTGCCGGCGATCGTGATCGCTGTGCTGATCAACCTCTTTTTTGCCCAGGCGACCCGCGTGTACGGGCACAGCATGGAGCCGAATCTCCATACCGACCAGCGCCTGGTGGTGGAAAAGGTGAGCTACCGCCTGCACTCCCCACAGCGAGGCGACGTGGTTGTGCTGCGCCTGCCGGAGCGAGGTCCCGAGCTGCTGATCAAGCGGATCATCGCTCTGCCTGGGGAGACGATAGAGATTCGCGATGGGGTCGCGTACATCGACGGTCTCCCGCTCGACGAGCCCTACCTTTCCCGGAAAACCGGCGGCTCCTACGGGCCGTTCACGGTGCCGGAAGGACAGGCCTTTGTCATGGGCGACAATCGGTCCGCCAGCAATGATTCGCGCGTGTTCGGCCCGGTGTCTCTGGAACGCGTCGTGGGGCGGGCCTGGGTCTCCTACTGGCCCTTTGAATCCCTGGGTTTTGTCCAGTAATCCGTATGGCGCGAAAACGGCACCGCAAGAGCATCAACCCGTTCCGGATCCGGCTTGATGTGCAGAGGCCGGATTGGTCGTCGATGCTGGACCCGGACAAGCCGGTCGAAGTTGACCTGGGGTTTGGCCGGGGTGAGTTCATCCTCGAGATGGCCCGGAATCGGCCGGAGGTAGAGTTCGTCGGCCTGGAGATCCGGCAGTATCTCATCGAAAAGGTGCGCGCGCGCCTGCAAGAGGACCCCAGGGCCAACGTGCACGTCTTGACTGCCAATGTCAAGCGGCACCTATCCACTCTCTTTGACCCTGGCATGCTGAGCCGGGTCTATGTCCACTTTCCCGATCCGTGGACCCAGCGCAAGCGACATCACAAGCGGCGCATGGTAGACGCAGACTTGGTAAGCACACTGCACACGCTGTTGAGGCCGCGCGGTGAGGTGCATCTGATGACCGACAAGTCGGACGTCGGCACGGAGATACTCGCCCTGTTCGAGGGGCACGGCGGCTTTGAGAATGTCTGCGGGGCGGGGCAGTTCTGTCTGGGTAGCACCACGGGCGTCCACACGCGCGAAGAGATGTACTACATTGGGCGAGGAGATCCCGTTTTTCGACTGCGCTTTGTGCGCAAGGCCGACGGGGAGGATTGACCCTGCTCTCGTCGTATCTTTTCCACCAGATCGTGGTTATAGTGTATGACGACCACACTGAGAGGAGGAAACATGTCTCAAGCCACGGATCAGACCGAGGGCGGGGGCTACACCCCCAAGAACGACCGCAAGGTGATCATTGTGACGGATGGCACCTCTTCGATGACTCCGGAGATGGGAGCATCCTACGGTGTCCACGTCGTGCCCGTGCACATACTGTTCGGGACCAAGGCGTATCGCACCGGGATCGACATTGACTCTGGGCTGTTCTACCAGTTGCTGCGGAGCAGCAAACAACTGCCTACCACAGCGCAGCCGTCAGTCATGGACTTTATCCAGGTCTACACCGAACTCGCCCAACAGGAAAAGCCGATCGTCTCGATCCATGCTTCGGTCAAGCTGACAGCAACGGTCGAGTCGGCGATGGCTGCCAGCAAGGAATTGCCAGAACTCTCGATCCACCCGATCGATACGAAATCCATCTCTGTGGGCCTGGCGTTGATGGTCACCGCTGCCGCACGTGCCGCGGATGCTGGCAAGAGTGCGGAGGAGATCGTACAACTGGTCGGGGATCTGATCCCCAAGATGAATATCATCTTCACAGTAGACACGCTGGAATACCTGCAGCGAGGGGGCCGGATCGGCGGGGCTACGGCCCTGATCGGTGCCGCACTGAGCATCAAGCCTGTGCTGCACGTGCAGGACGGGCTGGTGGCGCCGCTTGAGAAGCCGCGCACCAGAAAGCGCGCAGTACGGCGTTTGCTGGAATTGATGGAAGAGAGCCTGGTATCTGGTCAGACCGTGCACGCGGCAGTCTTGCACTGTATTGCCCCCGAGGATGCTCAGGCATTGGCCGAAGAGATCCAGGAGCAGTTCTCGTGTGCAGAGATGATCGTTATGGAGGCCGGCCCGATTATTGGCACCCACGCGGGCCCCGGCACGCTCGGTGTGGCCTTTTACGGCGAGTGAGGCCAGCGGACTTGTCCTCGTCAGGCAGGTATGTTATAATCGGCACACTGCGACACATCCTGTTCTGACTGAAGCGAGTGCAGCATTTGAGCGGATTCCGCGACGCCGTTGGACACGTGTTCTTCTTGCCTGTTCTGTGCACAGGCGTGCTCAAGCACCCCTGTGCGCACCGGTGCGTACTAGAGTGCGCGCGAGCCCATGCCTCTGGCATCGGGCTTTTTTTGTCCCCATTCCCCGGCTCTCTCGTTCTTACCTGCCGTTCGCCAAGGAGGCCCTGATGCCCCGACGTGCTAAGCTGCTGTACACGCTGCAACAGATCGACACGCGACTGGCCGTCAAACAGCGTCGCTACCGGCAGGTGCAGGCCAGCCTTGGCGAAAGTGAAGCCCTGCGCCGGGCACGTGGTGCACGCCAGGCCGCGCAGGATGATCTGTCTCGCCAGCGCGGCATGCTCCGCGATCGCGAGCTGGAAGCGGCGAGCGTCACCGAGAAACTCCGGGTCAACGATGAACGTCTATACAGCGGCAGGGTGACCAATCCGCGAGAGTTGAGCGACCTGCAAAAGGAGAACGAGTACCTGAAACGACGCCGGACGGAGCTGGAGGACAAGCAGCTTGAGGCCATGATGGGCGCTGAGCGGGCGACGACCAAGGCCGCGGTAACGAATGAGGAATACATCGTCGCCGAAGCCATGTGGCGAGACGAGAACGCCGAGCTAGGCCAGGAATACGACGCGCTCAGACACGATCTGGCGCGACTGCTGGCCCAGCGCAAGACCGTGCTTGAGCGTATCTCGGCCAAGGATCTGGATGAGTACGACGCCCTCCGCAGGCTTAGAAAGGGAGTCGCTGTGGTCGCCGTCAGGGAGGACATGTGCCGAGTGTGCAACGTCCAGGTGCCTCAGCGCGATCTGCAGCGAGCACGGGAGACGGACGACTTTTTCTACTGCAGCGGGTGCGAGCGCATCCTCTACGTGCCAGAAGAAGAATAGTCGCCCATATGTAGGTCGCCTTTCCATAGGCGACACTCCTCAGCAGAATCACGGCTACCGGACAGGGATCGAGATCCAGTCCTCCAAGATGAGCCTCCCGTCGGGTATCGCCATCTGGTGCGCGTCAACCGCAGGCAGGCGGTCGCCGCGCCTATCGTACAGCCCCACCGCCAGCATGTAGCGGCCCGTTGTCACCTCTGTCAGCGGGAGCGCGACCTCATCGCTGACGACCTCACCGGTCCGCCACCAGTTCGTGGGATACGTCCCTTGCAGAGGTCGTGCATCGAACTGG
>JADHXD010000161.1 GCA_016783145.1 Anaerolineae bacterium | reverse complement strand
AGGACCATTGTAGTACAGCCGGACGCAGTGCGCCGTGTCGAGCGCGAGCAGAGCGCGGATCAGGTGCAGGGAATAGGCTTCTGTGCCTGTCCGCTGCGCGACCGCGGCGCGGCTGGCGTCAACGCCGATCAACACCGCGCTTTCCTTTCACTCGCCCCCATGCCGCGCTTCCGACTCGAGCGCGTGGATCTTGTCGATGCGCCGCTGGTGGCGATCGACCCCCGAAAAGGGCGTCTCCAGCCAGACCTGGGCGATGTCGGTGGCTACACCGACCCCGATCACCCACCCTCCCATGCAGAGCACATTGGCATTGTTGTGAGAGCGGCTCATGCGCGCCGTGTACGTCTCGTGGCACAGGGCGGCACGGATGCCGGGCACCTTGTTGGCTGTGATCGACACCCCCAACCCTGTCCCGCAGATCAAGATGCCCCGATCGGTTTCGCCGCGGGCGACGGCCTGGGCCACGGCGCGGGCATAGTCGGGATAGTCTACCCCCATCTCGCCCGGGTTGGAACCCAGGTCCACGACCTCGTATCCCCAGGACTCGACGGCCTCTGCGATCGCGGCCTTTAAGCAGTATCCGGCGTGATCGGATCCGACGGCAATGCGCACGTTCCCTCCCTTTCGCCTCTCGTTCCCGGTCGATCACCGGGCTTGCGTGCAGCACGATCCACTTCCGGGCAGCAAGAGGGCCCGCATCTCTTTCCGTGCGTCCTCTCGGCGGCTTGCGTCCAGCCGCACGACACGCGGCCCCGCCTGCATGGTGCGCGCCGCAAGCACATCGAGCAGCGTATCGCGCACGACGACGACCGTGGATCCATCTCGCGGCAGGGAGAGCAGCGGGATCAAGGAGGCGAGTCCGCTTCCCCGGTCCAGTTCCAGGCGCCCGATCTCATCCACGAAGGCCAGCGCACCGCCTGCCAGCGCGACCTCACACACGGAGCGCATCCAATCCAGCGTCCGATCATCGAACGTGTACCGTCCGATCCGTGTGCCGCCCAGGTCCCGGTCAGTCCGTGCCAACAGACGCACCTCTCCACTGCCCAGGTCCACGGCCTGGATGCCCACCTTGACCCCACCGCGGATCACTGCCGGGGTCAACACGCCGGCTACAGGCATCCCACCCTTGCGGACCTCGGCAGCCGTTCCCTGGCACAGCGTCGTCTTGCCAGAGCCGATCGGCCCGCTGAGCAGGATCAGCACGCACGCGTCTCAGGCATGCGCTTGGGCCAGCCCCTCCAGCCACTGGAAGGGGATCAGGCAAATGAAGCGGAACACCTGATCGCCCGTGTTGCGGAACTGGTGCATCTCATCGCCCTCGACCAGGATCACGCTGCCCGAAGAGATGGACGTCTCTCCACTTTCCTGGACGACCATGCCCTCGCCCTTTAGGACATAGACCTCGTGCTCCCACCAGTGGTTGTGGTACGGCGTGGACCGCCCCGGCTGCACATCGAACACGCGCATCGCAAAGTGGGGTGCGCCGTCCCCATCGTTGATCACCCAGCGAACCGTTACGCCCTCCAGGCCCTCCGCCTGCTGCTCCTCGACCTCTGCCCAATGCTTGATCTTCATTTGCTTCGTCACCTCCAGGTATAGTCGCCGGGGATTGTAACATTGGACATGCGATTTGTCAACACAGCTCGGCAGCTTGCCTCGCGGTCGATTCCAGGGTACAATCCGGCGCATCACCCCCCCGCTCGTGTTCTGGGAGCGGGCAGGACGCCGCTCTGGAGCCGTTTATGGACGACGCATCTCGAGAACAACAGATCGCCCGCTCGGCGACCATCGTCTCGGTGGGCAACGTACTCAGCCGCATGATGGGCCTGGTCCGAGAGGCCGTGATCGCCAACATGTTTGGCGCGAGCGGCGCGGTGAGCGCGTACAAGACAGCGGCCCAGGTGCCCCTTACCCTGTACGAGATGCTGGTGGGAGGCATGGTCAGTTCCGCATTGGTGCCCACGCTCAGTGGATACGCCGCTGCAGAGCAGCGGGACGAACTGGGCCGCATTGCGGGCCTGCTATTCACCTTTGCCGTGCTGGTGCTAGGCGCCGTTGTGCTCCTCCTCGAAGTGGGTGCCCCACTGCTCACGCCCGCCCTTGTCCACTTTGACGCTCCCCTGCAAGCCCTCACCACGCGACTGCTGCGCATCGTGCTCGTCAGCGTCTTCTTTCTCGGGCTGTCCGGCATCGCCACGGCGCTCTGCCAGGCCTTGCAACGTTTTGCCCTGCCAGCCTTTACCACGGTCGTGTTCAACGCCAGCATCGTGGCCGCTGCCCTGACCCTGGGCTCACGTTGGCGGGATGTCCGCGTGCTGGCTGCGGGAATGGTGGTGGGTGCAGCATTGCAGGTCGTCCTGCAGTTGCCCGCCCTGCGCGATCTGCGCATTCGTCCGGCACTCGACCTCCGCGATCCGCTCCTGCGGCACATCCTCCGCCTCTACGCGCCCGTCGTCCTCAGCCTGGTCGTCGCCAGCCTGGGGATCCTCATCGACCGCAACCTTGCCTCGCGGACCGGCGAGTCCAGCATCTCGTGGATGCACTATGCGACCACGCTGATCCAATTCCCGCTCGGGCTGATCTCGATGGCCATCGCCACAGCCATTCTGCCCGCGCTGGCCCGCCAGGCCGGGCTGGAAGACGAGCGTGAGAGCACAGATCGCACCAGCGAGAGGTTCCGGGCCACGCTGGCGAGCGGCCTGCGCCTCGTGCTCTTCCTGACCATCCCGGCTGCCGTGGGACTGCTGGTGCTGGCGCAGCCCGTCATCGCCCTGCTCTTCCAGCACGGCGAGTTCGGCCCCGTCGATACGGCTCAGACGGCGCTGGCCCTGCGGATCTACCTGATCGGTCTGATCTTTGCCGCCGTGGACCAGCCCCTGGTCTTTGCGTTCTACGCCCGCAAGGACACGCTGCGGCCGGCCCTGGTCGGCATCCTGGGCGTGGGCTTTTACCTGATCGTCGCCCTGCCCACCCTCCGCATGCTGGGAATGGTCGGCCTGATCCTGGCCAACGGCGCGCAGCTCGCCGGGCACGCGTCGGTGATGATCTGGCTCTTTCAGCGCCGGGTGGGTTCGCTGCGCGGGCAGGGCATCGGCGGAACACTGCTCAAGTCGGTCCTCGCGGCGGCGATGATGGGAGGCGCGGTCTACGGGGCCACGCGCGCGACAGTGCACCTGCTGCCTGTCGAAGGCCGGGCGCTGTGGGGGGCAACGGTCGTCGTCGGTGCGGGGATCGGGCTGGGGGTCTACCTGGCCCTGTGCGCGCTCCTCAAGGTACCGGAGCTGGATCTGGCGCGAGGGCTCATCACGCAAGTGATCCGACGTCTGCCCCTCCGGCGAGAGGGATAGAGTACAGGGAACGAGGACACGCCTTCAGGTTTGTGCCGGCGCAGTTTGTGTGACGCGATGGCACGCCACTCGACGGCGACCTACGATGGCGCATCCGCATCCAGGTATTGGTCCAGGTCAACCGGTTCGTACCCCACACGCCGGAACTCGAGGCGCTCCTCCAGCGTGCGTTCGTGCCCATCGGGCGCGACCCAGGGGATCGTGGCGTCCAGTCCCATCTTGGCGGTACGGGACTTGTTCCCCGGTACGTGCTCGGCGGAGGGATCCAGGGAACTGCTTGGCCGATCGCGAAAGATCAGCAGGTCTCGGTCCGCCTGGAAGCGGGTGGCGATCGCCCACTCGACCTCTGCCGGGTTCAGGGGATCGACGTCGAGGTCCACGACGACGACGTGCTTGAGCGAGCGGTGCCCCTCAAAGGCCGCCGTGATCGCGAACATGCCGTCATCCGCGCCCCGTTTGTCGATCTGGACGACCGCGTGCAGCCAGTTCATCCCTCCGGCGGTGAGACAGACATTGTGGCACGCGCAGACCTGGTTGACTGCAGCATAGATGGTGGGCTCTCGTGGCAGGCCCATCAGCAGCTTGTGTTCGGCCAGCCCGGGCAGCAGGGCCTGGTAGAACGCCTGCCGGCGGTGGGTCACGCAGTCGATCTCGATGACCGGCTGCGACCGAACGATGTCATAGGTCTCTGTGAGGTCGATAAACGGCCCTTCGGCGACGGTTCTCTGAGTCAGCCGGCCTTCCAGCACCCATTCCGACTCTGCGGGGACCAGGAGATCGTTGGTCCGGCAGCGCACCAGGGGCGTGGGGGCCAGTGCCTGGGCGATGTGCAGTTCGTTGACCCCCTTTTCCGGAGACATCGCCGCGGCCAACAGGACGTGCAGAGGCAGCCCAATGCAGATGGCGACGGGCAGGTCGTCTCCGGCCGATGTCCACGCAGTGTGCGTTCCCCGGTTCTCGACCAGGCGGGCTGCAAAGCTCCTCGCGTCCAGCTGCATCAGGCGGTGGATGGCCACGTTGACACCGTGCTGGGGATCGCGGGTGATCAACGCTCCCGCGGTCACGTACGGCCCGCCATCGCGCGCCTGGTGCGTGAGGACCGGCAGGCGATCCAGGTCCACCGTCAGCTCGATCACCTGCTGGCAGGGCGCGCGCCCGACGATCGGCGGTGCAACGGGATGCGCCAGCGCTTCCGCGAGGACGAAAAGCAGCCGGTCAGCAGGCACGTTCAGCGCGAGGCCCAGGTACTGGCGCTGTGCGCAGAGATTGGCCGCGACCTGGACGTCCGAATCGCGCACGTTTCTGAACAGGACGGCCCGATCGCCCATGGCGCGGATGACCCGCGCCATCTCCAGTTCGCGGTCGACTGGCTTGTCGACGACCGCCAACTCCCCACTCTGTTCCAGCTCGACGAGCAGTTCCCTCAGGTCCATGGTTCCCTACCCCACTCTGGTGACGATCACGCTCCTGGCTCCGGCGGCGATGAGCGCACGACGGATACGCTCCGCGCTCCCTGGCTCGATCAAGGCGATCATGTTCCCCCCTCTTCCTCCGCCGGACAGCTTGGCGCCTCTCGCACCCTCTCTGTGGGCGACCTCGATCAGCGCTTCCAGCTCTGGAGAAGAGACCTCAAGCTCCCGCAAAAGGTCTTGGTTGCAGTCCATCAGCAGCCCCAGGGACGCCACCTGTCCCCCTTCGATGGCTCGCTGTGCCCCGTCCACCAGCATTCCGATCTGGCAAAAGATCCGCTCGCAGCGTACCGGATCGCGCTGCCAGGCAGCGCGCACGTCCGCCACAGCCGCTTTCGTCAGGCTGGGGACGCCCGTGTCGGCTATGGCCAGCCAAAAGGGTTTCGCGGCGTGAAAGGGAGCAATGGGCCGTCCCTGGCAAAAGATCACAGGCTGCTCGTAGGCGATTACTGTGTTGTCGATGCCGCTGGGCGTGCCGTGGTGGACCTTTTCCGTCTCATAGACAATGGCCGAGACAGCCTCCGCGTCGAGTGGGCGGCCCAGATGCTCGCTCAGCGCGCGCACGATCGCCGTGGCGACGGCGGCCCCGCTGCCCATGCCGCTGGCTACAGGGATGGAGGAATGGATGGTCAGCTTCAGGGGATGCGCGTACACCTCGATCCCGAGACAGGCCAGCGTATTGCGCACGGTGAGGCTCAGCGGCTCGTCTCGAGGCGCGCTCTCCAGGTCAACGGTGCGTCCGATGTCCGGTGCATAGAGGGTGATGCCAGGACGCGAAGTCGCGTCCTCGACGATGACCTCAGCACGCACCTCCGTCACCGGGACGGCGATGGCGGGCCGCCCGTAAACCACGGCATGCTCGCCGTACAAGATCACTTTGCCAGGGGCATAGCCTCGCGCCAAGTGTGTCCCTCGCTTTCGTCGGCGGCGCTCAAGGGATCCGTCGATCACCGATGCACTGCGCCCTCATTCTACGACGGAATGAGATTCTGGTCAACCGCCTGGACTGTCCGTCCGGGCCAGGACGGGGCGCTGCGATCCTGGTAGGGTAAGCGGCCCGTCGAAGACACCTGCACTTGAGGGCGCAGGTACAAGTGTCCTCGTACGAGGGCTTGCCCGCTCACTGCACAAGCGAGCCGCTTGTGCTACACATTGCCCGACGCACAAGGTCAGCGCCTGCTATCCAGGACGCGTAGGCACATAAACACCCCGTCCCGGGCCAGGACGGGGTGCCACACATTGCCCGTCGCAGAAGACCCCTGCGAGGATCTCTGACGGGGCGCTACTGCCTTGGGGTACGGCTGTTGCATTGTCGCTTGACTTGACTGAGGAGCGGAGCATCCCCTGATGCGGAGCGGTCTTCGTCGATGCCGTTCGCATCTGGGGATGCTCACTCCTCGGACTTTGCAACAGCCGTAGCCTTGGGGACCGCATTCTTGGCAGTCCGGAGAGGGTATGGTAGGATCGCAGGACAGATCGATCGGGAGGTGCGCGTGACAAACCAGAGCCGGATAGCGCTTTTTGATCGCTGGGCAGAACGCTATGAGCGCTCGGTCCAGTCTGCGAGCGGCGTCTTTGAGGGGTATGACCTTGTGCTGAGTCAGGTAGCGCTGTCCGCGCGCGTCCATCGCGGCATGCAGGTGCTTGACCTGGGCATCGGCACCGGCAACCTGGCTCGTCGGTTTGTCGCCCTGGGCTGCGAGGTATGGGGGATCGACTTTTCGCCTGCCATGCTTGCTCGAGCCCGGGCCAACGTGCCCCAGGTCAAGCTTGTCGAGGTGGACCTGCTGGACGTTTGGCCCGACGAACTCGATCGGCAGTTCGATCGCATCGTATCCACATACGTCCTCCACGAATTCGATCTACCGGCCAAAGTGAGTTTGCTGGTGCGGCTGGCCGATCACTACCTGGCAGACCAGGGACGGATCGTCATCGGCGACATCGCGTTCCCGACAGCCCAAGCCCTGAAAGAAGCGGGAGCCGACCACTGGGACAAGGATGAGCACTACTGGACGGCAGATGGTACAAGGGCAGCGTGTGACCGGGTCGGCCTGCACGCTTCGTACACACAGGTCTCCTCCTGCGGCGGCGTGTTCGTGATCGAACCAGAGATCCAAATCAGGGGCAGGCAAGAACCGCCAGGGGACTAGGGCCAGTAGGTCACGAACCTGCCCAGCAGCGAGATGGTGACAAAGCTTACCAGCCCTACCACAAGAGCTGCTCCCAGGCCGACCACGAAGGGTTTGACGCCCAGCCCTTTCAGCATCCGCAGGCGGGTGCTCAACCCCACTCCAGCCAGAGCCACAACGAGCAAGTTGGTGGCCCAGTGCTTGATAGCACCCTGAATGCCATTCCAGGTGACGCTGTCCCAGAGTCCAAAGGCGTTTCCCTCAGCCCTGACCCCCGCGTCGCCGATCGATCGGGTGACAGCCAGGGCTAGAAAGCCGACGACAAAGAGTGGCAACAGCTTGAATACGTTGGTCCTTTCCCCCCTGATCTCTCCCTTTGCCATTGCGCGGCGACGGTAGTACACTGTCATCAAGGGGATCACCAATACCATAAAGACGTTGCGCACCATCTTGGTGATCGTGGCAACGTCGAGACCGCGAGGAAGGGCATAGACTCCCGAGAACACCAGCGCCGCGCCGGCAACCTGCGCGGTGTCGTGTACCGAGGTGCCCAGGAATAGGCCGGCCTTGACTGGATCGCCGCCAAACATCTCATATGCAGCATATGGGTAGAACAGCGTGGCGAGGATACCAAAGATCGTGATCACGGCTACCGCGTAGGAGACCTCCTCATCCTTGGCATCGATGGCCGGGGCCCCCGCCACAATTGCTGAGACGCCACAGATAGAGGTGCCGATGGCAATCAACGTGCCCAGGCGCTCTGGGAGCCTGAGCCATCGGTTCAGCAGCGTGGTGAAAAGCAATGCGCTACAGATGCATAGTAGCACGATGGGCACACCCATCGCCCCGAGTCTGAATACGTCAAAGACACTCAAGCGGATGCCCAAGAGAATGATACCGAGCCGCAGGACCTTTTTCACCGCAAAGGTGACCCCTGGTCTCAACCACACAGGCAGGGGCAGCAGATTGCCGAGGACCAGCCCGAACAGAATGACCACGGTGACGGACGAGAGAGGGGTCTTTTCAAACCCCATCAGGGTGACGCCGACGTACTCACATAGCTCGATGCTCAGCCAGGCGAGTACGGCGGCAAGCAGCAGGCCGGGTAGCAGGAGAGGGATCTCCTCGACTCTTGTCCCGATCAGGTTCCTTTCCCACGCGCTCATCTGACGCTCAGAACGTACGGTGTCCTTGTTGCTCATTATGAGATAATCCTCGCATCCTATTCGGCTTACTCGCTACAGGCCAAGTCGTCCAGTATCAGGCACAAGGTCTCAACCCAACCTCTGCACTGGCTCGCCAATCATCGGCTCCTCTAGGCGCCAAGCAGGTGAAGCTCCCTGCTATCCCATGTGCAGTGATGGGATGCTCTCCATGCCAAGCTTCCCGATCTGCAGCAGCATTCATTCCAGATCGATGGCCACCACTTCATGATCAAGTATGGTTGGCACGAGGACCGTCAAGCGCCCTTCGATTTGCTCTATCTGCGGCGGCTCACCGGCGCGAAGGAGTTGCACTCGCTTCGCTGTTTTGCCGCTCGGCAACCGCAAGCACACTCTCTGCTCACCGACCGGCATCAGTTCTCGAAACGGTCCCTTCATCATCATTGGATTCGTCAAGTTGACCAGATGCACAGTCATTGAGTCTGTCTGTCGCCATATTGTCACGTCCAGCACTCCAGGACCCGTGACTGTGACTGGCCTTTCCTCACCGGTCGCCCACTCAACAGCGTTTTGTAGAAGCTTTCCGTGATCGACGTTCATCACCTCCCAGAAGGTGCGGTCTATATCCCATGGAAAGTACACAATCCGGCCTTCCCCTAACTCGCGGAGATAGACCTCTGGAACGTCCGTCCTCGGGACGCGCGGATACACCTCCTCCATGGGCAAATCAGGATAGGGTGGGACCAGAGTGAGCGGAGGGTTCGGAAACTCTTCCCGTGCTGTCACGTGCAGCCGGAACACTCCGTTTATGATGCGCTGTGCGTCCTTAAGTCCTGCCAACAAGGCGTGCCGGACGCCGGTTGTCGGATCATCTTCGATGAGAAGGTACGAGTTCAGCATTGGACCCTGCATCTCGCCAGCATACTCGACACCGAAAAGGTCGGACAGCCCAAAGTTCTCGCGTTGCACACCCCACTCGTCATACAGCGAGGTTTCAAAGGTAGCGACAATGCTGCCGCCACGCGCGACATAGTCACGGATCTGCTCACACTGTTCATCGGACAGTGCAGCAATGTTGGGCAGAATCAGGGTTCTGTATTGACCGATGTGTTCAGGATCCAGCAGTCGATCGTGCACCATCTCAAAGGGGATACGAGCCTCGACCAGGGCATGATACATCCCCAGAGTGTGGTCCTCCACTTTCTCCCGGGCACGCTCGCCGCCATAGAAAGCTGCGGTCTGTTGCGAGTAGACCATAGCTACTCGCGCCAGGGAAGCTTCGTTGCGTAGGTATCGTTCCACTTGATGGTGCCAGTTAAAGATATCCTCCACTATGCTTGGCCAGCGCGTGTCGTGCAGCACCCCACAGAACTTGGAGAACCTCGGCCGCATGCCATTCGCGATGGCCTCTGCCATCCAGATGCGGTATTCAGCACCGTTCTGGACCGAGTCCTTCCAGCGATACCTCTCTGTCACACCGACATTGCAGATGCCAATGACCGGTTTGCGGCCGAGACTAGCGCGGAACTCTTTGGCATTCTTGCCGTTGGCCCAAGGCGGCATAAGGCCAGACCGACCCTGTCTGTCCGCGAACAGGAAGGGTACCTGCTCTCCCAAGCGCCTCATGTCGAGACCGCTCAGTGCTCCTCCCCCGGAATTGGGAATGTAGTAGGAGTCTGGGTTGATCTCGCGGATCTCTGAGTTCCAGAGGCGGCTCAGCTCAAACAATCTGTCCTCTCGCCAGAGCAAGTACTTGCGGTAAGCTTCGTCCCGTGGATCCCGCGCTCGCGGTAGATCCAGACCGTGGGCGGTCCGAAAACTGAGCTGACAATGCTCGCAGTAGCAGATGCCGTGTCCCGCCCAGCGATTGCTAAAGATGGCATCTACTTGGTAGAGAGCCATGATCTCCTTGTGGACCTCAGTCATAAACCAAAAGTTGTACGGTCCGAGAGCACACGTGACCCAAGCATCAGGGCAGCTCCAGTGCCTTCGCTTCTGACCCTGGGCATCCACTGCGATCCACTCAGGATGTGCATCGAACACCTCCTGATGTACGGCATGGGGATCTGTCCGCGCAATGACCCGTATGCCCATCTCGCGGCAGCCTGTTACAAGATCACCAAAGGGATCAAGATCCTCTAGCCAAGCACTGCGATAATGCAGCGGAATCTGGGTAGGGTAGTAAGCAACATAGCCGCCAGCGCTGAAACTGGCACAGTCAATGTGTGTACGTTTCAGATAGTCTAGCCAGAAGCCGAGATCAAAGCGCCCGGGATCGTTCTCGGCAAGGGTGAGTTGCATCCATCTCATTGATCGATTGAACCAACCGTTGTCTTGTATGGACGGCTGTCCTTCAGTGCCTGGAAGAGGCCACACATTTCTGCTCATATCGCTCCTACTCCTTCTACTTGATCGCGTTGCTGCCGAGCCCTGCCTTTTCACCGCTGAGGGGGACAAAAGGGCAGGTGATCACCGCGCGAACTGAGCCGTCAAGAAAGCAGCTTGCCCTGCTGGGGCACCAGACCCCAACAGGGAAAGCTCTCTGTCAATTTACGTGCGTTAGTTGACACCCAGGCGCTCACCGACCTCTACGACCTGATTCGGTGACATTATCATCTGATTTGACGCGGGGTCAGTTCAGGTGTCTCAAACTCGTCTGCTCAGCCTTGTGGCAAGCCAGTCACCAGTGGCGGCGAATCACAACGTGACATCTGTGAGCACCGGGTACAGGTCACCCGCCCAGGCGTGGATGGCAGCCCAGTCGCGGTGGTCTCCTTCGGCGATGCCGATCAGCTTGATCAGCACGCGGGTGACAAAGGGCAGCCTGCCATAGTCCATCGCCCCGGCAAAGAGGGCCTCGCCTGCCGGCTGCACGATCGCGCGAACCGGGTCGAGGTACCCCTCTGCCGTGCGGCGAGTGTCCTCGTCCTCGCTCGCCACTGCCATACCCACGGCAAAGGTTGCCGTGGGCATCCGGCTCAGTGCCTCTTGGTGCGCCTCCACGAACCGGACGGCCTCTGGCAGCCACCGGCCAACGCGGATTGCGCTGCCGACGACGACGGCCCCGTAGGGAGCAAGGCCGCCCACCTCCTTTACCGGCACCACGTCGACCATCCCCCCCGCCTGGCGCAGCGCCTCTCCGATGGCCTCGGCGACCTCAGCCGTCGATCCGCTGCGGCTGGCATAGGCCACCAGGATCTCTTTTTGCATCTCTGAGTCCACTGAAAAAAGCACTTTACCACTGAGACACGGAGTTCACGGAGAATGCCAAGAGCCTTAAATCTCTGTGGATATG
The DNA here is from genome assembly GCA_016783145.1 of Anaerolineae bacterium. Taxonomy (GTDB): domain Bacteria; phylum Chloroflexota; class Anaerolineae; order JAFGEY01; family JAFGEY01; genus BS750m-G44. The sequence goes on along the minus strand of JADHXD010000161.1, from coordinate 23 downwards.
TGTTGATTCTCTTCTGCTCTCCG
>JADHXD010000035.1 GCA_016783145.1 Anaerolineae bacterium | reverse complement strand
TGGGTCGGTACAGAGGCCGATCTATGGGTCACCAAGAGTGACAGCCCAGGTCCGGTCTCGGCAGGCACGCCACTGACCTACTATGTGTCGTATGGCAACGACGGGCCAGCGGACGCGCAGAATGTGTGCATCACGGACACGCTGCCTGATGACGTGACCTATGTGGATGTACTCAGCCAGCCAGGCAGATGGGACGGGCCGGACTACGCTCCTGGCTCGCCTGCCACGCTCACGTGGTGCAGGGCTACCCTGGCTGCCGGGGAGTCGGATACCATCGTCTTTGCGGTGATGGTGAATCCGGACGTGGTAGGGGCGATCGCCAACAGCGTGGTCATCGCCAGCGACACGTCTGACCCGGCAATGGGCAACAACGCGCCGCCTCCCACGGTGAGCTCGACCTCCTGTGAGGCCGATGCCTACGAGGAGGACGACACGTCCGAGGCTGCCGCTGGCTTGAGCACGGGCGTGCGACAATTCCACAACTTCTGTGACGATGACACGGACTGGCTGGCGGTCCAGACTCGGGCGGGCTACGTCTATACCGTGACCACGTCGTCAGTTGGACAGCGAGCCGATGCCTTCTTGGCCCTCCTCAAGTCGGATGGCAGCACGCTGTTGGCCGCAAACGACGACTATCAAGGGACAGAGGACTATTCCTCACAGATCGCCTGGAAGGCTTCGGTGAACGGCATCTACTATGTACGGGTGACGAATCGGGCGGGTCTGTTTAGCGGCTACACCGAGTATGAAGTGTGGCTAGAGCAGAAGGAAGGGTACTTTATCTACCTGCCGATGATGCTGCAGAAGAGCGGAACCGCCAGCGTGGCCGAGGTCGAGGTGCTGGGCGTAATCGAGCACACCTGCGCCGACGACTATGAGACCGATGATACCTGGCAACTGGCTCAGCCTGCTGAACTGGGAGTCTGGCAGGAGCACTCTTTTGACAGCGACCCGACGTGGTACGCTGCAGACAAGGATTTCGTATGGTTCGAGATCAAGCAGCGGCAGACGTTCGTCTTCACGGTCGTCCCCGTGGAGGGTACCGAGACCCTCCTCGAGCTGTGGGACGAGGACGGCAGCGCACTGAACGTCGAGGGCAGCGACCAGTTGGTGTGGACGGCTCTCGCCGGTGGACGGTACTACTTGAGCGTCAGCCCGCTGACCCCCTATACCTATGGTTGCGCTGAAGCGGCTGGGTACGATCTCTTGGTAGAGATGGCGCCGAGGTGGGAGATCTACCTGCCAATCGTGGTGCGCAGCTCCCGCTAAGAGGCAGCGCAAGACCGTGACCAAGAGCTCTCCCGCAGGCTCAGTGCCTGCGGGAGAGCTGTCACAGCCGGCACCGGTGTGGCTCTACCGGGCGGCCTGTCTGCAGCACGTCCAAGCGCAACCAAAAGGCCAGCACCCAACGTGTGCTGGCCTTTTGGCTACATCGCCGCAAGACGCGGTCCTGTCCTTGGGATCATAGTTTTGAGCCTTCTTACCCCTATCTCAGCACGCGAGTGTCGCCCACACGGCGGGTGACGCGGCGTTCATCCAGGTGTTCCAGCAGGGCCAGAGCATACTTGCGGCTGGCATCCAAAGCATCACGAGCCTGGGCTACGGTGATGCTGCCGTGCTGGCGAATGTGTTCTCTCACTTTGGCCTCCATGTCGGAGACTGTCTCGGAGAGGTAGACCACCTCTGGACTCAGACGAACCAGCGTGCCGCCCTCGATCAGCGCATTGAATGGCTCGTCGCCCAGGAGGGCTATACACTCGGCCACCGACGGTGTGGTGTACAGAGACCGTCGAAACCGCGCCAAGAGGCCATCGACCTTCTCCTGCTGATCAGAGGTGAGGCAGACAACGTGAGCTGCTGACCAGATGCTGAACTCGTCTTCGCCGATCACTCCCTCGTGGACGGCGCGGGTGATGACCTGGTTGAACAACCTGCCGCTCAGCCAGGGGGTTCTCTCCTGCAGGCGACTGCGCAGTTCCTCTCGGGGCATTCCGCGGCGCAGAGGATAGAGGCGGTGGTGGGTGCCAAGAGCGGCAAGCATGCGCTCGCGCATCTCGCGCCACCCGAACTCTGACATGATGAACCGACCGCTCGTCTCTGGTCTGGGCAGCGTGACCACCGTTCTCTCCGGATCATCCACGATGAGCAGCTTGCCCTCACCCAGCATGGTGTTCAGCACGGCTTCGACATGCTCTGCTGGCAGGGCCAGTCGACTGACCAGTTCTCGGGCCTCACAGGGTTGCTGCTGCTCCAGGGCCTGCAGGACGATCTCCTCGGGGGTCCCGTGCGCCAGGGTCTCCAGCCGTCTCAGCACCTCAGGACGGAAGCGCCGGTGGCGTCGTCGCGGTGCTGGGTCAACGACTGTTCCTCCGCCGACAGTGATGCTTGGAGAGAGCCAGCGAAGAATGAACCGGTCCCCACGAACCACTGCCACGGGTTTGCTGAGTCGGAGTTGTGCCCACCCCGTCTCGCCAGGGGAAAGGGCTTCCGCGTCCAGAAGGCGCACGCGGGCAGGCACCTCGGCGGCCCCGCAGAAAAAGTCCAGCTCGGTATTGTGCTTGAGCGGCTGCGGCGCATCTGCGAGGTATTCGAGCTGCACGTCGATGGTGAACGTGGGACGCAGCCAACCAGGCACGGTGATCAGGTCTCCGATTGCCAGGTCGTCCTTTCTGATCCCGCTCAGGTTGACCGCTACGCGGCTGCCGGGCGTGGCCTCATCGAGCTTTGTCTTGTGGGTCTGCAAGCCGCGGATGCGGGCCCTGTGTCCGTGGGGCGCGATCTCTACCTCCTGGCCCACACGCAGGGTGCCATCGATGAGCGTGCCGGTCACCACAGTGCCAAAGCCGGAAACAGTGAACACCCGGTCGATGGGCAGCCGCGGTCGACCCCTGTCCGGGCGCTCGGGCACGTCCTGCAGGCACCTTTCCAGCTCCGAGATCAGTGCGTCCAGACCCTCGCCTGTCCGGGCAGAGACGGGAACGATCGGCGCGTTCTCCAGGCAGGTGCCGTCGACCTTCTCCATCACGTCCGTAGAAACCAACTCCAGCCACTCTGGATCGTCCACCAGATCAACCTTGGTCAGGGCAATCACGCCACCTCTCACGCGCAGGAGATTGAGGATGGCCAGGTGTTCCTCGGTCTGAGGCATGATCCCTTCATCGGCAGCGATCACCAGCAGCGCCGCATCAATGCCTCCGACGCCGGTCAGCATATTCTTGATAAAGTCCTTGTGTCCGGGCACATCGATGATGCCAACCTGACTGCCGCTGGGAAGAGTGAGCCAGGCAAAGCCCAGGACGATGGTCATCTCGCGCTCTCTTTCCTCGCGCAAGCGGTCCGGGTCGATGCCAGTCAAGGCCTCAACAAGGGTGGACTTGCCGTGATCAACGTGGCCGGCCGTGCCGATGACGTGCATGCCGCTCCTCCGGGACTACCTCCGCGCCCGCCTTTTGTTCCGCCGCGCTTCCATCTGCTCGGAGAGCTTGATCACGCGGTTCTGGATGGCCTCTGTTTCCAGGCGGAGGCCGTCGGCGAGGATCTCCCACAGGTAGCCGACCTGCTCTGAGCTGTCGGCGCTGCGCACCTCGACCGCGCTGATCCGTTCCAACTGTTCTGCGTCACGCCGGTCGTGGTCGTGCCACTGCTGCTCCCAGAGCAGCTTCTCGCGCTGCCAGCGCTTCTCAGACTGCGTCTCCCATTCATCCATCTTGGCTCGTTGGCGCTCTTCGGCCAGGCGCTGCAGCTCGGACACTTCGTGTTGTTCGCGCTGCAGGCGCTCGCCCAGGGATTCCAGGCTTGCGAGAGAGCTCTGCACCTTCTGATACTGCTCCCCGAACAGCCTCATCTGCTCTGAGAATTCGTGCATGCGCTGCTCGCGGGCCTCTTCCAGGTCAGCCCACTCCGCGACGCGCCGCTGTCGCTCCTGGTCCGCGATCTGCATCTCTTCCAGAAACCTACGCTGTCTCTGCTGCAGCTCGGTTCGGATGGTGATCAGTTCCTCTACATTCTGCCTGTTCCGGTGCGCCATTTCTTCGACGACCAGAAACCGGTTGTTCAGGCTGTCGACGCCCTTGATCATCGCGGGGACCTGTTCCTGCAACTGTGCGATGTACTTGGCGTCCCGCGTCCGCTGATCCTGAAGGTAGGAAATGGGCCGCACGGCAGTATCCAGCCGTTTCTCCACGTCCATGGCTTTCTGTCGAAGGGCGAGCAGCCCATCATTGAGCCGCCTCTCTTCAGCAGCGCGCAGCTCGATCTCTTCCTGGAGACGGGCTATGGGAGTCAGGCCCTTGCGGACCTCCGCAAGCGAGCGGTTGATGTGGTCCTGCTCGATCAGCTTGATGCGAGATGCTTCTCGCCTGTCCTGCTGATGTGCTTCTTCGGAAACCTCGAGGAGCAGTCGGATCTCTTCCTTGTACTGCTCAAGCGCGCGCTCCAGGATGCTGACCCGATTGAGCTGGGTCTGGGTGCTAGCCAGTCTCCCCTCGAGGTCTTCGATGTGACGTGCCTGCTGTCGGATCTCCTCGTCTTGGGCTTCGATCCGCTGTTGGGCAGCGGTCCACTCGTTGCGATAGCGACGCACTTCTTCGTCTATCCATTGCAGGTTGATAATGGGCTGTTGGTCTGCCATCTGATCGTTCCTTTTCTAGAGTAGTCTGGCTCTTGGGATCCCTGGTTACAGCTCGTCGATCTTGTCGCCAAGCATCACCTGCTCGATCTCATAGAGCGCATCCTGGTCGAGCGGCTGTGTGCACTCTTTGTCGATCTGGCGGATGCTTCGCTTGAGCTGCTTGTAGAGCAGCACCGGTACCTCAGTCTCGGCGGCATCCAGCTCGGCGCCGTCACGGACAAAGACGATGAAGGGGGTGATCTCGGGGATCGTCTCCCCTGGCATTCGCTTGGCCAACCAGCGACGGAGTCGCTCGACATCGTAGAGGGCATCTCTCACCGGGTCGACCAATGAGTCTTGACCGCTGAACCCCAGGAAACGGACCAGGGTGCGCTTCTGCTTCCATTTCCTTCCGTCGTAGTGGATGGGGCCTTCGTGCAGGTAGGCGCGGAATAGGAACAGCCCGGAGGGGCCAAGCAGGACGTGAGGGACGGGCAGCAGATAGTGATAAATATGGTATTGGTTGCTGATGCCCTTGAGGGCCTGCGTCAGGATCTGGTCGGCACGAGGGGTGCGCGTCCAGTGATTGGCATAGTAGGCCCCAACCACGCTGGCAAGGAAACCCACGGCCAGGCTGGCCATGCTCACCCACACGAGGCCCGGATTCCGGATCGAGACAACCATCCCTACGATCAGTACGCCCAGGCCTCCCAAGGATGCCCAGCGTCCGATATCGCTGTTGACCTTGATCCGTCTCTCATTTACAAAGACTTGCATTTGTTCCTCTCTAGCTGCTTGCTCTGGTGGATAGACCTTGTTTGATCACATCGACCAGGCCCGCAGTTACGGAATCGCGAGCCACTCGCACAGCGTTTTTGATCGCCTTGGCATTGGAGCGCCCGTGGGCGATGATCACCACACCGTTGACTCCCAGAAGCGGAGCGCCGCCGTACTCCGCATAGTCGAACCGCTTGGCCAGGCGGAGTAGGGTGGGGATCAGGAGCAGGGCGCCGGGCAGTGCCAGGATGAGTGCGGGGATCATCATGACCAAGGCCAGCTTGTTAAGCAGTCCTCCTGTGAGCTCAGCCCTCAGAAGGCGGGCCAGGAAGCTCACCAGTCCCTCGGAGAGCTTGATCATCACGTTGCCGGTGAACCCGTCGGTGACGATCACATCGGCGATTCCCTTGGTCACGTCCTTGCCCTCCGCATTGCCGACAAAGTTCAACCCGCTTGACTGCAGCAGGGGAAACGTCTCACGCACGAGCTGGTTGCCCTTGTCGGCCTCCTCTCCGTTGGACACGATGGCGACTCGTGGGTTCTTGATCGCCAGCAACTTCTCGGCATAAATCGTCCCCATCTGCGCGAACTGCACCAGGTTCTCGGGAGTGGGATCGGTATTGGCGCCATTGTCGATCAGCAGGGCAGGCGTGGGCGAGCCGGGGTACACCACAGCCAGGGCCGGACGCTTGATGCCACGGATGCGGCGCAGATCAAAGATGGCTGATGCCATCACGGCCCCACTGTTCCCGGCTGAGACGAACGCATCTGCCTTCCCATCGTGTACCAGCCGCATGCCCACGCGGATGGAGGCATCCCGTTTGCGCTTGACGGCGTCCACGTGTTCGTCCATCTCGATCACCTGGTCTGCGTGGACCAGGGAGATAGGCAGCCCAGCCGTGTCGTGGCGGGCGAGCTCGGGTTGTATCTTGCTCTCCGGACCGACAAGGACAATCTCTACCCCCAGCTCGCGAGCTGCCTGAACGGCTCCGTCGATCACGACACCTGGGGCGTGATCTCCCCCCATCGCGTCCAGTACGATCTTCACCCTTTATCTCCTCGCGGGCCAATGGTTCTCGCCATCTCCCATCCCTTGTCCACGATCACCCACGCTGTGTGGCCCTGGCGCGCAACGCGTGCCCGCGCACCGAGTCCCTGGAACACCGCCTGGATCGCTCGCGGAGGGCAGAAGTGGCTGCGCATCAGCAACAGCTTTTCTGCGACCGCGACAAGCCTGACCCCCCAGTGTGCAATATCGGGTTCCTCGATGACCAGCCTACCGCCGCAGGCCAGGACTCGCATCAACTCACGGGCTGCTGCCTTCTGGTCGAGCAGGTGGTGAAAGGCATCGATCACGATGATCCGATCAAAGACCTCTGCGCCAAAGGGCAACCACTCGGACTCGCCTTGAGTGATGCAGATTCCCTTGCGCCGACTTTGGGCAAGCATCCCGACAGACGGATCGAGGACGCAGACCTGGGCAACGCGCCCCACAAACCCTTGTGCCACTCGTCCCGTGCCACCGCCCACGTCAAGTAACCGGTGACCTGGTTCCGGTGATACGTGCGTGAGCAAGGGTTCGGCGTTCTGGAACGGGATCGCCCGGTCATAGTAAGGCGCAATGAGTGAGAAATGATCCATGATCGGCATGCGGTCACTCGGTCCGGCTGATGGTGAGCGCGCACGGGGCTGGAAGAGCCAATCCAGCCGATGCTTCGACAGCCTTCAGGATACCTACTGGCACCGGGCAAGTGGTGTGCAGTTTGTGCCGGGCCGATAGGAGCGCGGGAGTCGTCTCGATCAACGGCTTGAGCAGCACCTGCTCAAAGGCATCCAAGCAGGTCAACTCCGCGCCCAGGGCAGCGACCCGCGGACAATCGCTTTCGACCTGTAGGGTCACATTCCTGCCATCTGATGAGTGGGTCCGGAGAGTTGTTCCAAGGCCGCAGGCCCCGGCGTTGATCTCGACTGTGATATGCATCGATCTACTGCAGACCGCCAAAGTGCTTCATGAACTGGACCCTCTCGTACACGGCGGGATCGCCGCTCTGGGCCTGGCTCATCTTGCCACGGAACTGATCGAGGGCATAGTATTCGTTGCGGATCATCCAGGTCTGCAGCTCATCGACCATCTCCTGAAGGCGTTTGGTTCCATTCTTGTACAGTGCGGAGACGACCTGGACCGCCTTGGCTCCAGCCAGTATCTGTTTGATGACCGCTTTGCCGTCGTGAATGCCCGTGGAAGCGGCAAGATCGCAGTCCACCCGGCTGGCCATGACCGCGATCCAGCGCAGAGGAATTGCCAGCTCTGCTGGCACGCTCAGGACGTTCGCCGAAGTCACCTTGCAGGTGTCGATCTCAAAGTCAGGGCTATACGAGCGGTTAAAGAGCACCATGCCCGAGATGCCGCTTTGGGATAACCGCTGTATCATGGACGCCAGATTGGTAAAGTAGTAGCTGATCTTTAGGGCGATAGGGATGGAGACCTGGGCCCTGACCTTCTCGACTATGTCGATATAGAGCTTTTCTGTTGCGGCGCTGCTACGGCTCAGGTCAAAGGGCGAGAAGAACATGTTGAGTTCCAGCGCATCGGCACCAGCCGCCTCCAGTCGTCGTGCAAAGAAGGCCCACTCGTGAGAATAGGTACAGTTCACGCTCGCGATCACTGGAATAGCGGCGCGTTTCTTTGCCTCTTGGATCAGTTGTACGTACTTGGCCAGCCGGTCTTCCTTTACCTGGTAGTCATAGTAGTCAAACTGCTCGACGTTGTAGGATCCGGAGGCCTCTCTGAGCGTTTCCTCATACTCAAACGCGATCTCTTCCTCGAAAATGGATTTGAGGACGACTGCCCCGGCGCCGCATTCCTCGAGTTCCAGGATGCGGTCCACAGAGCTCGTCAGCCCCGAGCTGCCTACGATGATGGGGCTCTTGAGCGCCAACCCCAGGTATCTAGTCGATATGTCTGCCATGAACGCATTTTCCTTTCGTGCGAGCCCGCCCGGATGCGGACAGCTCTGGATATTCTGGCTAGAGTCGTATGTGCGTCCCATCCGGTCAGGGGCACCCCAGGGCTTCCAGACGGATGTGTTTCTGGTTGGGCTCAGTCCGCATTGTTTCTCAGATACTGGTCGATGTCCGCTGCGGCGCGCTTGCCAGCTCCCATCGCACTGATCACGGTCGCTGCACCGGTGACGATGTCGCCACCTGCCCAAACGCGGTCCTTGGTGGTTCTGCCTGCGTGTTCGTCGGCTACGACGGTGCCCCAACGCGTGCGCTCCAATCCCCCTGACTCTGTGAAGACGAGCGGGTTGGGCTGGGTGCCGAGAGCCATGACGACGGTATCGGCCTCCATCTCAAACTCTGAACCCTCGATAGGCACCGGACGTCGACGCCCGCTTGCGTCGGGCTCGCCCAACTCCATGCGGATGCACCGCATGCCGCAGACGTGACCTTCTGTGTCACCCAACACTTCGATCGGGTTGGTCAGAAAGTCAAACACGATCCCCTCTTCTTCCGCATGATGCACCTCTTCCGCACGCGCAGGCACCTCGGTCCGCGAGCGGCGATAGACGATGTGCACCTCGGGTGGATCCTCTCCCTTCAGCTGCGCCTGGAGCGTGCCGATACGCAGCGCGCAGCGCGCAGAGTCCATGGCGACGTTGCCGGCCCCGATCACGGCCACACGCTTGCCCACGCTGACCGGGGTGTCATAGAGGGGGAACAGATAGCCCTTCATCAGGTTGACGCGCGTCAGAAACTCGTTGGCCGAATAGACGCCGATGTGGTTCACTCCCGGGATATTCAGGAACATCGGCAGCCCAGCCCCAGTGCCCAGAAAGATCGCATCAAAGTGTTCGTCGTTTAGCAGTTCGTTGATGGTGTACAGGTAGCCGACGACGGTGTCGAGACGGATCTCCACACCGAGGCTCTTGACATAGTCTACTTCAGCGCGGACAACGTCCTTGGGAAGGCGGAACTCTGGGATGCCATAGACCAGGACGCCGCCGGGTGCGTGCAACGATTCAAAGATCTCGACGCGGTGTCCCATCTTGGCGAGATCACCGGCACACGTCAGGCCGGCAGGCCCAGCGCCGATGACTGCCACCCGGTGGCCTGTCGGTTGCGGCTTTTCCGGCGGAGCATCTCCGTGCCCAAGCTCCCAGTCAGCCACATAGCGCTCGAGCCGGCCAATGGCTACGGGCTTCGTTCGCTTGCCCAGGGTGCACAGCACTTCGCATTGGGTCTCTTGCGGACAGACTCGGCCGCAGATAGCGGGCAGGTTGTTCTTGCTCTTGAGGATGCGAGCGGACTCACGCATGTCGCCATCGCGGAGGGCCATGATGAACTCTGGAATCGGCACTTCCACAGGACACCCCTGCACGCACGGTGAGTTCTTGCATTGGATGCAGCGCTCCGCTTCTTGCTGAGCCATCTCGGGCGTAAGGCCCAGAGCGACCTCGGAAAAGTTCGCGCGCCGCTCGCCTGCAGGCTGCTCTGGCATCGGCTGGCGCGGAATGGCCATTCGTTCCTTCGGTTTCAGATCTGACATCAGCGCTTCTCCTCTGCCTGCTCGTGCCCGCATCCACACGCATGCTCGTGGTCCCAGTCGTCCACCGCTCGTTTTTCCTCGTCCAGGTAGATCCTCTGCCGTGACATGAGCAGGTCCCAATCCACCTGATGTCCATCAAACTCAGGACCATCCACGCAGACAAACCTGGTTTGCCCACCTACCGCCACGCGACACGCACCGCACATCCCGGTGCCGTCGACCATAATCGAGTTCAGGCTGACTATCGTGTGAGTGCCAAAGGGTTCTGTGGTTCTCGCGCAGAATTTCATCATGATCGCCGGACCAATGGCCCATACGTGTGTCACGTCGTCGCGAGATTCCAGTATCTCCTTGAGGGGCATGGTCACCAGCGCCATCCGTCCGTACGACCCATCGTCGGTGCACACGACCAACTCATCACAGGCCTGGCGCATCCTGTCTTCCCAGAAGAGCAGGTCCTTGGAGCGGGCGCCGATGATCCCCAGGACCGTGTTCCCGGCCTCCTTGAGCGCGCGGGCAATAGGGTATACTGGCGCAATGCCCACTCCACCGCCGATGCATACCACGGTGCCAAAGTCCTCGACCTCGCTGGGATGCCCAAGCGGGCCCACAAAGTCAACCAGCGAGTCGCCTGCCTCCAATGAGCCGAGCTTCATCGTAGACTTGCCCACCTCCTGAAAGATGATCGTGATCGTGCCTACGCTGCGATCAAAGTCCGCGATAGTCAGGGGTATTCGCTCTCCCTTTTCGTCGATGCGAACGATCACAAACTGGCCAGCCTGCGCCTTGCGAGCGATCCTGGGCGCCTCTACTATCATCAGCTTGTTGACATCGCTCAGGACTTCTTTCTCGAGGATCTTGTACACCCTGTAGCCTCCTGATTGTGACTGAATCCATCGTGGGGCAAAGAGCTGGCAGATACCTGCTGACCTGGAAACCACGATGGCAGCAGGGCAAGAACGCTGCTGCTTATGCCCGTAGGACGTCGCCATTATATAACTGAACGACGTCACTGTCAAAAGGATCGGGCCGCAGCCTCGAGGGGGTGCTGCCTTTTGACAACCTTTGCCCAGTGTGGTATGCTCTTGCAGGTACTCGGATCAGTGCGACAGAGACGGATGGCAGGGATGGAGGGCGCAAACACGTGGGTGAGCTGCACTATGGCGGACAAGCAGTGATGGAAGGGGTGATGATGCGGGGAGCCAAGTCGATGGCTGTGGCCGTCCGGGCCCCAAACGGCACGGTTGTGGTGCATAGTGAGCCACTGAACCAGGCGATCTATGGCAGTTGGCTGGTCAAGGTGCCCTTCCTGCGCGGCATCACAATGTTGTGGGATACGCTGGTTCTGGGGATGCGCACGCTCATGTACTCGGCGGAAGTCGCTGTCCAGGGAGAGTCTGCGGCCGGCGGCGCTGGAGAAGCCCCCGAGTCTCCCGAGTCTGCCTTTTCCGCCTCTATCGCCTGGGGAGCGATCATCCTTTCGCTGGCACTGGCGGTCGGGCTATTCTTCCTCCTGCCAGCCCTGCTTGCCCGGTTGGCGGATCGGTACATCGCAAGCGCGCTGGTCAGCAACCTGGTCGAAGGGCTGATCCGCCTGTTCTTCGTGGTGGCCTATATCTGGGGCGTGGGCTACTTGCCTGATATCCGTCGTGTGTTCGCGTACCACGGTGCCGAGCACAAGACCGTCCACGCCTTTGAGGATGGTGCGCCGCTGACCGTGGACACGGTTCGGACGTACACCAAGGCCCACAAGCGCTGTGGCACTTCGTTCATTCTGGTGACCGTGATCATCTCCGTGCTGGTCTTTAGCCTGGTGGGACGACCTTCTCTGCTGGTGCGCCTTGCCTCGCGCCTTGTCCTTATCCCGCTGATCGTGGGCGTTTCCTACGAATGGCTCAAGTACGGTGCTCGCCACGGCAACCGGTGGTGGGTCAAGGTCCTCGTCTCACCTGGCCTGGCCATGCAAAAGCTTACCACTCGTGAGCCCGATGACAGTATGATCGAGGTGGCGATTGCGGCGCTGAAGCGTGTATTGGTGGAGGATGGTTATCTCACCGCGCAAGAGGGTCTTGCTGCGGGATCACTGCCAGATGGCGTGAGCCCTCTGGGCGAGCAATCATAGCAGGGCAGCGATGCGCAGGAGAGGCGGGCCCCTCCCGCCGGTCTGAGAGCTAGTACCCGGGGACGGGGCGGTCACCGCTGTGCGCCAAGGCTTTCCTGTAGAACAACACCTGGGCCTTTGATCCTATCGTCTAGAAACGAGCTGTAATGAGCCCAACGTATGTCGCTTTGGACCTGGAAACAACGGGCCTCGACTCGTCGCGTGATGCGATCATTGAGATCGGCGTCGTCAAGTTCGACGATCGGGGCGAAACCGGCACCTTTAGCAGTCTCGTCAACCCGGGGCGCTCGATTCCGCTGCAGGTCACACAACTGACTGGCATCACACAAAACGATGTGGTGACCGCGCCGCCCTTCTCCGCTCTTTGCGAGAAACTGAGCCGCTTTGTTGACCAAGCTGTCGTCGTTGGACACAACATCGGCTTTGACATGAAGTTCCTTCGCCACAAGCACTGCCTGGAGCAGAACGCGTTCATTGACACTTTCGAGCTGTCCACGATCCTGATGCCCCATGAAAGCCGCTACAGCCTGGGCAAGCTCATGGACAGCCTGGGGCTACCGTTCGTTCGTCGACATCGAGCCCTGGATGACGCCAGGGCCTGTGTCCTGCTCTTTCGCGCGCTTGAGGCACGTTCTGTCGACCTGCCGCTCAGGACACTGCAGAGCATCAACCGTGCCTCTCGGAACACACGCTGGCCCCTGCGCGTCGTGTTTCGAGAGGCCGAGCGCCAGCAGGCCCGCGGCGGGCTCGGCGGCAGCATCGGCGCGCAGCTACGGGCGAAGGGGCTCGTGGGGGATGCGCCCCTCTTTGCCGAGGTCTCCTCCACGGATCCTCTCATCCCGGTGGACCAACGCACGGCCCTGGACATCGATCGACTGGCGGCCATGTTGGAGAAGGACGGGGAGTTTGCCAGGTCATTTCCAGGGTTCGAATACCGCGTGCAACAGGTGGAGATGATGCGCGCTGTCGCCAGTGCGATCAACCACAGCCGGCACCTGATCGTTGAGGCGGGAACAGGCACTGGCAAATCGATCGCGTATCTGCTGCCAGCCATTCACTGGGCTGTCCAGAACGGAGAGCGGGTGGTCGTTTCGACCAACACGATCAACCTCCAAGACCAGCTCTATGCAAAGGACATCCCGGACCTGCGCGCTCTTTTGCCTTTCGAAGTGCGAGCTGCCGTGCTCAAGGGAAGAACCAACTACCTGTGTATGCGGCGACTAAAGATGCTGCAGGATAGGAGCGAGTTTTCGGACATAGAGCTGCGCGTGTTGAGCAAAGTCCTGGTCTGGCAGCCGAACACACTCACCGGAGATCGAACGGAGCTGTTCCTGCACGGAGCTGCTGAGCAAGAGGTCTGGTCGCAGATCTCTGCGGACGCAGATACGTGCAACGCGGAGAGGTGCCCGTTTCGACGCCAGGGAATGTGCTTCTTTCACCGGGCAAAGCAGGCCGCGGAGAACGCGCACATCATCGTCGTCAACCATGCGCTGCTCCTATCAGATGTCGCAGCCGGGAACCGGGTGTTGCCGTCGTACAACTACCTGGTTGTGGACGAGGCCCACCATCTGGAAGATGCCACGACCTACCAACTGGGATATACAGTCACACGTCACAGCATCGAGAGACTCGTCGCACGAGTGGGGCAGCCGGAAGAGCCGCGCGGCGGTTTTGCAGGGGACGCACTTGCTCGGTGCCAGGGACGAGTAGACGACGACCTCCTGAATGACCTGAGTGCTGCCCTCTCTTCGGTTAGAGAGAGCAACGAGCAGGTGGTCCGCGGCTTGCGCGATCTCTTTGGGGCCTTGACAGTCTTTGTCGCAGAACAAGGGGGCAACCGCGGACAGTATGACTATCGCGTGCAGCTATCACGCGAAGTGCGCATTCAACCTGAGTGGGAGCAGGTTGAGATGCTTTGGGACGGTCTGTCCGATTGGCTGCAGAGGTCCGTGGAAGCATTGGGATGGGTGCTGGAGATCCTGCAAGACCTGGAGGGCCTCAAGATACCGGGATATGATGATTTGCTTCAGGACGGTACTGCGCTTTCTCGCCAGCTAAGTGGTGTCCACGAGCAACTGGCGTCTGTGCTCGTCGAGGCGCATGATGATCAGGTCGCTTGGATCCAGGCCCGTGCCCAGGAGGGTGATCTGTCACTCAACGCCGTGCCGCTGCATGTGGGCCAGCTTGTCGAGCGCCATCTCCTGTGGCCCAAGGAAGCAGTCATCTTGACCTCTGCCACGATGTGCACGAACGGCGATTTTTCGTTCGTCAAAGAGCGCCTGGGCGCATGGGATGCCGATGAGTTGGCCGTCGGATCTCCATTTGACTACCAGTCTCAGGTCTTGCTCTACTTGCCAACGGATATCCCGGAGCCTCAGCAGCCGCACCGCCAAAAGGAGATCAACGAGAGTTTGGTCGCCCTCGCCCGGGCCACGCAGGGACGCATGCTGGTGCTCTTTACTTCGCACCGACAACTGCGAGCTGTCAACAGCGCGATCGCACGGGCATTGGCCGAATGGGGCATCACGGTCTATGCGCAGGGGCAAGGCGCTTCGCGCAGCCAGCTACTTGAGAACTTTCGCACGACAGAGAAGGCTGTGCTACTGGGCACGCGCAGCTTCTGGGAGGGAATCGATGTCCCTGGCGAGGCGCTGAGTTGCTTGGTACTGGAAAAGCTGCCCTTTGCCGTGCCTACCGATCCTGTCTTCTCTGCACGCTCCTCCAGTGTGGACGATCCGTTTCTCCAGTACGCCGTGCCGGATGCGATCCTTCGATTCAGACAAGGTTTCGGGCGACTGATCCGCACTCAGACGGATCGGGGCATCGTCGTCGTCCTGGACAAGCGCTTGCAGACCAAGCAGTACGGATCGCTTTTTGTGGACTCGCTGCCAGCTTGTACCACTCTACGCGGGCCGATGGCGAACCTGCTGAATCTGGCTGCGGCGTGGATCGACCAGGGGCCTGAGGCCCTGCAAGAAGAGAGACCTGTTCTGGACAGCGGTCCCGGCGAGCTCGAATACGTGTCTTTCGATGAGCTCTAGCGTGCGCATAGAACGTGCACTGAGACGTGGGAGCATGTGTGATGGCAAAAACTAAACTCGCGCTGTTCTGCGAGCGGCTGATCGAGATCGGCTGGCTGGCTGCGGTCGTGGTCGTGCCCCTGTTTTTCAACGTCTATTCCAGCCGCGTCTTTGAGCCGGACAAGATCACCACCCTTCGGTCGATCGCCATCGTGATGGTCTGTGCCTGGGTGGTCAAGGCGATCGAGCAGGGCCTTCGGCCGAGCGAAGTACAGGATCAGCCATCGCACGGCCGCGCGGGGCTATGGCAGCGGATCGCGCGGACACCGCTGGCTCTACCTACGCTGGCGCTGGTGGTGGTCTATGTGATCGCGTCGGTCTTTTCTGTGGTACCGCGAGTGAGCTTCCTGGGATCTTATCAACGACTGCAAGGCACCTATTCGATGCTCTCCTACATCGTTGTCTTTGCTATGATGCTAGGGGGGATCCGCACGCGCGCGCAGGTGGAACGCTTTGTGACCACGGTTGTACTGACCAGCATTCCCATCTCGCTGTATGGCATTGTCCAGCACTACGGGCTGGACACGCTCCCGTGGGGTGGGAATGTCCAGACTCGGGTCGCAGGGAATATGGGAAACGCGATCTTTATCGCCGCCTATTTGATCATGGCACTTCCCCTTACCCTGTATCGCACGGTAGAATCCTTTTCCGTGATTCTCACTTCGGAAGAGAGCCGGTTTGTCGACATCGTACTCGGAGCGGCATACATCTTTGTTGTGGCAATCCAGGGGATCTGCATCTTTTTCACACAGAGCCGTGGCCCTCTTCTGGGGATGATCGGTGGTCTCTTTTTCTTCTTCCTGGTGTTCTCAGTTGTTCGCAGATGGCGCTGGCTGGTGCTGGGTGTGATCATCACGGTGCTGTCCATCGCCGCATTCCTGGTCGTATTCAACCTACCTGTCTCTCCTCTGGACTCTCTGAGGAGGGCGCCGTACATCGGTCGCCTGGGGCGCGTACTGGACCGGGAGGAGGGAACGTCCAAAGTCCGCCTGTTGATCTGGGAGGGGGCGATTGACATGATGCTGCCGCACCCTCCGCTGGAGAGGCCTGATGGCGCAAGAGACTGGATGAACCCAGCACGGGCGCTCATCGGATACGGCCCAGAGTCGATGTACGTGGCCTACAACCGATTCTACCCGCCTGATCTGGCGCACTATGAGGCGCGGAACGCATCTCCCGACCGCTCGCACAATGAGACCTTTGATGCTTTGGTGATCACCGGGGTCGTCGGCTTTGCGCTCTACATGCTTCTCTTTACCAGTGTGTTCTACTATGGCCTGCGGTGGCTGGGGGTCGTCGCGACACCTGGGCAGCGGAGTTTGTTCCTTGCCTGCTGGCTTGGTGGCGGGGTGGTCGGGGCTGTGGTGATGGGCGTATGGCAAGGGGCAGAGTTTGTGGGAGTCGGTCTGCCAGCCGGGGTGGCTGCGGGCTTGGGGCTGTACCTTGTGATCTGGGGGCTCCTGATCAGCCAGCGCATAGGGCGTGATGAGGCTGGGTCGCAGGAAGCCAACCCATACAGCCTGCTGGTCGTTGCGCTGGTGTCGGCGATCATCGGACACTTTGTGGAGATCCATTTCGGGATAGCAATCGCTGCCACGCGAACCTACTTTTGGGCTTGTGCGGGGCTGATGGTCGTCGTGGGACACTTGCTGCCGCGACAGTGGGAGATAGAGCGCGTGGCGGAGTCTCAGCAGGCTTCCAGCGCGCCGCAGGCTCGGCCCAAGCAGCGCCGACGGAAGAGATCAAGCCGGCCTGCACCTCGCGAACAGAGCAGAAGGGAAGCTGTGCCTGATCTGAGGGCGGTCGTCCCATATGCGTTGGTGCTGGCCTTGATCCTCTCTACGCTGGCCTACGACTTTGTGTCCAACCAGAAGCAGCTAGACTCAGCGCAGCAGGTTCTTCTGGCTTCGTTGACACGTCGCGTTGTCAAGGGCGAACTGGAGCCCTCCTATGGCATCTTGGGAGTCGTCGGCATCACCTGGCTGCTAGGCAGCACGATCATTGTGTCCGAGTGGATGCGCCGAGAAGGAGGGAAGAGCTGGCTGAGGCCGTTCGGGGCGTGCCTCTCGATCTCGCTGTTGGTCGCCTTTATCTACGGCCTGGTGCTGTCCAGCCGCCTGGTGAGCGTTATCCAGCAGCGTCAGTTGCTCGAGCAGACCCATGTCATTCTGGGTATGCTGTCGACCTACTATGTGATGGTTTTCACGGTGATGTTTTTGGGCGCTCTTGCCCTGATGGCTGGGGCGGACCTTCCGCGCGCTTTCTGTCAGCAGACGACCTGGTGGTTCTATCCGATCTTGCTCGTCGGAGCTGTGCTGCTGGTTGTCAACAGCAATGTGACGGTCATCCACGCAGACATGGCCTACAAGCAAGCGGAACCGTACGAAAGGCAAGGACTGTGGGATGTCAGCATCCTCCTGCACCAGGAGTCGATCAAGCGCGCTCCTCGGGAGGACTTTTACTACCTGTTCCTGGGAAGAGCGTTCCTGGAAAAGGCCAAATCCGCGCCTGCCGACGACGGTGCTGGACGGGTGATCGAGGTCTCTGAACTGCTGCGCCTGACCCCGCAGCAGTTGGCGGAACTCTCGCGCGGTGATCTGCTGAATGCCAGTGAGGCTGTGCTGCAGAGAGCCCGAGAGATCAACCCTCTGAACACGGATCACTCGGCGAACCTTGGTCGCCTGTACCGCACTCGGGCGGAGCTTACGATCAACCAGGAGGAAAAGGAAGCATACTTTCGGCAGTCCCTGGAACACTATGCTCAGGCCACATCGCTCAGTCCGAATGCTGCGCACCTGTTCAGCGAGTGGGGCCTGGTCTATGCGATGATGCGTGACTACCCGAGGGCAATCGAAAAGTACGAGCATTCGTTGGCAATCGACAGTCTATACGATCGGACATATCTGTTCCTGGGCGGCGTCTACATGGAGATGAACGAGCTTGACAAAGCCAAGGAAACCTATCTCAACCTCGTTGAGGTCAGCCCCAAGAGTGCGGATGCACACAGCACGCTGGCATATTTGTATGGCAAAGAGGGAGACATCGACAGAGCGATCGAGGAGACGCTTCAGGTGCTCGAGCTGGCCACGGACAAGAATATGCTCTACACTAGTTACAAGAACCTGGCCTTGTTCTACCAGCAGACAGGCATGCCAGATGAGGCACTGAACGCTGCCCAAGAAGCGCTGGCACGGGCTCCGGAGAGTGAGCAAGCCGCCATTCAAGGGCTGATCGCACAGCTTGTGGCGGGAGGCGCAGCCTCAGAGAGCGAGGTCACGCTGCAGCAATACCTATCGGAAGGTGAAACTGCTCTAAAGAGCGAGCAGTGGCAGCGCGCGGAGGAAGCCTACCAAAAGGCGCTGGAGCTCAACCCAAGTCTGGTAGTCGCGCACAGTGCCCTCGCGTACATCTATGCCCAGCAGGGGCGGCTTGAAGATGCAGAGCGATCGAATCAGTTCGTGCTGACCGCAGTCCCGGGTGACTTTGCGACGCTCAAGAACCTTGCCATTATCTACCGGCAAATGAAGCGGTACGACGACTCTATTCGATACGCTCAGCAGGCTCTAGGTTCACCCGGTGCTTCGACAGAGGAGAAAGGACAGTTGCAGATCTTTATCAACGAGGTGCAGGGCCTGCGGAGCCAGGGATAGTCGTGACGCTGGCTCCCAGTAGTTGGAGCGTTCCGTTGGTTCGCCAGGCTCAAGAGTGGCAGGGACCGGGTTGATGTCGGGAGGGAGGGAGAAGTGAATATCGGCTTTGTCTCGGGACGACTGGCCGGGACCGACGGTGTCTCGCTTGAAACCGCCAAATGGGCAGAGGTCCTGCGGCGTATGGGCCACGACGTCTACTACTGCGCCGGGGAGTTGGAGGCGGATGGGCCGCCAGGGCTTCTGGTGCCAGAGATGTACTTTCATACCGAAGAAGCCGACTGGATCGTCGATCACGCCTACGGCACCACCGAGGCACACCCCGGCCTGCGCCCCAAGATCGCTCACTTTGCAGGGATGTTCAAAGTCCGGCTGCACGAGTTCATCGACCGATTCCGTATCGACGTGCTGATCCCGGAAAACGCGCTGACTATCCCTATCCAGATCGCGCTGGGCGTCGCTCTGACGGACCTGATTGAGGAAACGGCCATTCCGTGTATTGCACACCACCACGACTTTTACTGGGAGCGCGAGGCCTACAAGGTGAACTGCATCTCGGACATCCTGGCTCGCTGCTTTCCGCCAGACCTCCCCTCCATTCGCCACACTGTGATCAACTCGCTGGCACAGCGCGATCTTGAGGAGAAGCTGCATCTGGACGCCGTGGTAGTCCCCAATGTGTTTGACTTTGGCGTTGCAGCGCCGACCATAGATGAGTACAACGCCGACCTGCGCCAAGCGATTGGGCTGACAGAGAACGACATCCTGGTCCTGCAGCCGACACGGATCATCCGTCGCAAGGGAATCGAGATGGCGATCGAGTTGGTCGGTCGTCTGAATGAGCCTCGCTGCAAGCTGGTGCTTTCGCACGCGACTGACGTGGATCAAGAGTACCTGGCGGAGCTATGTGATCTGGCGGAAACGTACCACGTGGACATGCGGGTGCCCATCGACCACATTGACAGCATCAGGGGGACCCGCGCTGGGCGCAGGATCTACAGCTTGTGGGACGTGTACCCTCACGCTGATCTGGTGACCTATCCCAGCCTGTACGAGGGGTTCGGAAACGCACTGATCGAAGCCATCTATTTCAGATTGCCTGCATTCGTCAATCGCTACTCGATTTATGTGGCCGACATCGCTCCCTTGGGGTTTGACTTTGTGGAGGTCGACGGGGGCGTGACCGAAGAGGCTGTGGACGCAGTGCGCGAGCTGTTGCGAGACCCGGCACGCAAAAGGCAGATGATCGAGACCAACTATCGACTGGCAGCTCAACATTTCTCCTACGATGCCGTCGAGCGGCGCCTTCGGCCTTTGATCGAGGAGTTTGGGGGGTGAGAGCAGTCAATCCGGCTGAGTGGCGGTCGTACAGGCGTCAGGTGTGGCGTGGGATGTAGCGTATCACGCTGATGATGGATAGGATCTCCTTGGCTAGCGGGTCAGGGTAGTCATCCTGGTAGACGACACGAGCAATGCCGGCGTTGACAATGGACTTGGCACACCAGGAACAGGGATAAGTGGTGCTGTACAGCGTCGCTCCCTCAATGGGGATCCCATACCTGGCCGCAAAGTTGATGGCGTTCTGTTCGGCGTGTGCAGCCCTGCACAATTCCGATCGCTCTCCAGAGGGCACGTCCTCTCGGGCGCATCCCACTTGGGCACAGTGCGGATGCCCGGCTGGGGAACCGTTGTATCCGGTCGAAACGATCTGCTTGCCTTTGACGATCACCGCACCGATCTCGCGGCGCATGCAGGTGGAGCGGCGGGAGACGACCTCAGCGATCTGCATAAAGTAGCTGTCCACATCTAGACGTTCGGTCATCACCACCTCAACCTGTCTCATGTGCGCCGGCAAAGAAGGACGGATAGGTTGCCAGCAGTTGGTCTCGCAGTGACCCAAAGACGCTGGGCGCGTGCGGGTACACCGCCTCTAGCATCTGCACGCACACCTGCCGGATTTCCCACTGAGCGGGCGGCGAGATGCGAAGCCTGAATATGTGCAGGAGCTCGCGAAAGTTGGCTGTCATGATGATGCGCGTTGCTGCCGCGTTTGGCAACAAGAAACGGGCATCCTCTTTTCTGATGCCGCGTTCTCGCAGTTTGTGATAGGCCTGTCGGGTCTGTTCTACAGACTCAGACCATATGGATAGCGCCTGGGGGTCGTTGGCAACGGCCTCTGGAACGATCCAGTCAGGGCTAGACATATCTACGTATCGCTGGGACTCTTGGGAATAGCTGGCGAGTCGATGCCGAACCAGTTGGTGGCTGCATGCCCGGCTGATGCCGCTGATCTCGAACGACGCACTGGCGTGTTCGATGATGGATTCGTGGCCTTCCTCGACGCGCTTTTGGATGAAGCGGGCTGTGGCCTCTGGCGTCCCCTGAGGCGTGCTCCGGTAGCACAGCCGACCAGCGTATTCGATGAGAGCTTCGCTTCCACGGGAGCCCTCAGCGGCAGACGGGTCTGTCCCCAGGAATTGTGTGATGGCGATCAACTTGACGCGCACGTTGTGTCTCCTTTGCGGGCTATCTAGGGTGAAGCGGGGGAGAGTATAGCACAACCGATACGCAGTGTCAAAGCGGTTGACACGCTGCACGCACTTGCTGTATACTGAATCTATGTTGCGGGCCCGACACACTGCTTCTGTCCCGGGTTGCAGGGAGTACGACACCTGCTGCTGAGAGGGCGGATCTGCTTGGACGGCGGGTCGGGGGACAGTGTCCTGTGGTCCTCTGTGAATGATACCGGCGAGGAGGAAACCGAATGGAAAAGCCCTGGGTGAAGCAGTACGATCCGGGTGTGCCAGAGACGATCGCGTATCCTGACAAGACGATCGAGCAGATCCTTGCAGCGACGGCTGTAAGGTCGCCGGATTCGGTCGTGACGCTCTTCAAGGGGGCTGTGCTGACGTATCGCCAACTGGACGAACGGGTGGACCGGATGACGGCTGCCCTCCAGCAACTCGGGGTGAAGAAGGGAGATCGAGTGGCTCTTCATCTCCCGAACTGCCCTCAGTACGTGATCGGCTACTATGGTATCCTGCGCGCTGGAGCGATTGCGGTGCCCTGCAATCCGATCTATGTGGCCAGGGAGATGGAGCACCAGGTCAATGACTCGGGCGCCAAAGTGATCATCACCCTGAGCTCATTCTACCAAACAATCCGTGAGATTCGGGACGTGACACCCATCCGGCACGTGATCGTCGCCAAGATCAAGAGCTACTTCCCGCCCATGCTGAGACTTCTCTTCACACTGCTGAAGGAAGGCAAAGACGGGCACCGGCTTAGCATCTCGGGCGAACAGGGCACCTCTTGGTTCCACGACATCCTTGAGTCGGCTCCGGAGAGACCCAGAGGGGCAGAGGTCGATCAGGAGGATACCGCCGTCCTAATGTATACCGGAGGGACGACCGGCGTCTCAAAGGGTGCGCAACTGACGCACCGCAACCTGGTGGTGAACGCGGCTCAGTGTGCGCACTGGCTCAAGACCCCCGAGACGGGCGCGGTCCTCCTCACTGCGCTTCCGTTGTTTCACAGCTATGCGATGACCACCTGCATGAATCACGCGATCTATGTCGGGGGCAGCATGATCCTGGTGCCGAACCCGAGAGATCTGAGAGACGTGCTGAAGACCATTCACACGCAGCATCCGACCATCTACCCTGGCGTGCCGGCAATGTACGTGGCGATCAACAACAGCCAGGAGGTCGCGGAGGGCAAGTATGACATTAGCTCCATCAAAGCATGTATCAGCGGCGCCGCTGGCTTGCCGGTGGAAGTGCAGGAAAAGTTCCAGCGCTTGACCGGGGGCCGGCTGGTAGAGGGATATGGATTGAGCGAGGCCTCTCCTGTGACGCACATCAACCCGGTCTATGGGGACAACCGTGTGGGGTACATCGGCGTTCCTGCGCCCGATACGCTGGCCAAGATCGTGGACCTGGAGACGGGCGAGCGCGAATTGCCCTCAGGAGAAGTGGGAGAGCTGTGCGTCAGGGGGCCGCAGGTGATGAAGGGGTACTGGAACATTCCGACAGAGACAGCCAATGCCCTGCGAGATGGCTGGCTGCACACCGGCGATATCGCCACTATGACCGAGGATGGGTACTTTCAGATCGTGGACCGCAAGAAGGACATGATCTTGGGCGCGGGCGGGTACAACGTGTATCCTCGCGAGATCGAGGATGTGCTGTACGGACATCCCAAGGTCAAGGAAGCTGTAGCCGCCGGCATCCAGGTAGGAGAGAAGGGGGAGCGAGTCAAGGTGTGGATCGTCCTCAAGGAGGGGGAGACCGCCACTGAGGACGAGATCCTAAGCTTCTGCAGGGAGAACCTGGCGCCGTACAAGTGTCCCAGGTTCGTGGAGTTTCGTGACGACCTGCCCAAGACGATCGTGGGCAAGATGCTGCGCCGGGTCCTGGTGCAGGAGGAGGCAAAGGAGGCCGCCAACGCCAGGTGAGAAAAGGACTCCAAGAGCCGCTCGCGCTGCGGGGCGACCACTGCACACCCTACAGGAGAAGGCGAAGCGTGCTTGGAGTCCTTTTCTGGAGCACGTCCTGGACGGCTTTCTAGGACGCCTCCCCACCCATGATCGACTCAAACTGCTCACTGTCGAGGGTTTCGATCTCTATCAGTCGCGTGGCTACGGCGACAAGCTTGTCCCGGTTGTCCTTGAGGACCTGTGCGGAGCGCTCGTGGGCCTCGTCGATCAGCCGTTTCACCTCGCGATCGATTTGTTGAGCAACGGCATCGCTATAGTCGCGCTGCTCGGATATCTCGCGGCCCAGAAAGATCAGCTCTTCCTTCTGGCCGAAGGTCATCGGCCCTAGTTCGTCGCTCATACCGTAGCGCGTAACCATCTTGCGGGCCAGATCGGTGCTCCGCTCCAGATCGTTGCTCGCACCGGTCGTCACGTCCCCGAACATCAGCTCTTCCGCTGAACGCCCTCCCAATATCCCAGCCATCAGATCGCGGAACTTGGCTTTGCTCTGCAGCAGGTGGTCATCATCCGGTAGTGACATCGTGTAGCCAAGTGCCATACCGCGCGAAACGATGGTGATCTTGCGCACCGGATCGCACTTTGGCAGGACCCACTGGACCACCGCGTGTCCAGCCTCGTGGTAGGCGATGATCTCTTTTTCCTCCTCGCTGATCAGTCGGCTCTTGCGCTCCGGACCCGCGACCACGCGCTCGATGGCTTCCTGGAACTCTTCCATCTCGATCTGCTTCTTGTTGCGCCGGGCGGCCAAGATCGCTGCTTCGTTGACCAGGTTCTCGATGTCTGCTCCGACAAAGCCCGGCGTCAGCTTGGCCAGCACCCCGACCTCGATGCCCGGGCCGAGAGGTTTGCCCTTGAGGTGCACGTTCAGAATCGCCTCACGGCCGCGCACATCTGGTCGATCGAGCACGACGCGCCGGTCAAACCGCCCAGGGCGCAGCAGCGCAGGGTCCAGGATGTCAGGGCGGTTTGTGGCGGCCATGATGATCACATTCGTGTCGGTGTCAAAGCCGTCCATCTCGACCAGGATCTGATTCAGGGTCTGCTCGCGCTCGTCGTGACTGCCCCCCAGTCCAGCACCCCGGTGCCGCCCAACGGCATCGATCTCGTCCACGAACACGATGCACGGCGAGTGCCGTTTCGCTTGCTCGAACAGATCGCGCACCCGGGATGCTCCGACACCGACGAACATCTCTACGAATTCGGAGCCGCTGATGCTAAAGAACGGCACCCCTGCCTCGCCAGAGACGGCCTTGGCCATCAGGGTCTTGCCCGTTCCTGGAGCCCCGACCAACAGCACGCCTTTCGGGATGCGAGCTCCCAAGGAGATGAACTTCTCGGGTTCCTTGAGGAACTCGACGACTTCTTGCAGTTCCTCCTTGGCTTCATCGACGCCGGCGACATCATTGAACGTCACTGTGGGCTGATCGCCGGTGAACATGCGGGCGCGACTCTTGCCGAACGAGAGCGCTTGGTTGTTCGTTCCCTGCGCCTGGCGAAGCATAAAGTAGATCATGCCCACAATGATCAGCGTGGGCAAGATCGTACCCAATGCAGTCAGGATGTTGATCCAGTCGGGTGGGGGAACCACCTCGATCTTGACATCCTGCAAGTCCTCCTGTGTCACACCGAGGCCATCTAAGGTTTCCAGAAGGCCAACGCCAAACTCCTTGTACGCGATTGCCTGAGCCTGCTTGCCACTTCTCGTATAGGTGATGTCGATCTTTTCCTCGGTGGTACTGATCTGCTGCACTGAGCGGTCTTTGATCAGCCTAGCAAGCTGCGTAATGCTTATCTTTTCCGGCGCACTGGACCTGCCCATGATCTGCCACAGCAGTAGTGCGATGGCAGTCAGGATGAGCAAGTATACGAGTCCATTTCGCCAATAACCAGATCTCACGTTTTGTCCTCCATTTGGGCCAGCGTCCCTTGCTTTGAAATCTCACGGCTATTATACCAGAATACCGTGGATTATGCCAACGGCTAGTTGGCTCTGACCCTGATCTCGCGCACGAGAATGGCATCCTCTTTCGCCTCCGCGAAACCGGGGTCCACCACCGCGAGCCTGCGATCCCCGCGATACATCCCCACGTACACCTGGTACACTCCAGGCGCGGCATTTTGGGGCAGGCTCAACGTGTGCGGGTCGAGGAGTTTCTCCGCGGGCTGCCAGGTGTTCGTGGGCCGGCTTCCTCCGAGCGGCGGCTCGTCTCGTTGAGTGAGGATCCTGCCGTCGCGATCGATGATATGGATAAAGACGTCATAGGACTCTGACATCTGCTCCAGTACGTGCCAGGTGACGATGACCTGTACTGCGTCGCCAGGTCGGAACTCTGTCTCGTTGAGTTCGCATGCAAAGAGCAGTAGTTTGTCGCCCAGATTTGCACGCACTTCGCCGCGAGGTCCGCTGCTAACGGTCAACGTCACCACTGTGCCGACGCCGATCTCGGTTCCTGCCGCTGGGGTCTGTGTGATCACCAGACCTGCAGGCTCGGTGCTCCACGCCTCGGTGATGACGACGAGCAGGCCCAAGTCTACCAGATCCAGCTCTTTGATCACTGCCGGAAAACCAGTGACATCTGGCACTGTGACCAGTTCTGGCCCCAGGCTGAGCACAACTCGTATCTGTGTGTATAGAGGCACCAGCTCACCTGCCGCCGGGTCCTGAGAGATGACATAAGACGCAGGGACCTCTGAGTCGTGGCGTTGTTCGACTACAGCCAGCGCCAGCGCGTTTTCCCGGACGATGAGCTGTGCCTCTTCCAGTTCTGTGCGTCCCAGATCGGGCACAGGGATGCGCGGCTCTGGCGAAGCAGTGGGCGGGATCGGGGTCTGGATGGTCTCGGTGGCCAAGGTCGCTATCGGAGTGGACGTGTCCCGGGAGATGGGAGTGGGCGCAGGCGTTGGTTGGGAGAATGCTCGGCTGAGCACCGTCCCCCAAATGGGAAGGAGTCCCATCACTGCCAGGAATGCCAATCCTCCCAGCAGCATCATCAGCCAATCGACTCCTTGCCGGGGCCGGGTCTGAGTCAGCTCGCGAACGGGTGCTGCATGTTGGCTGGGGCTGACCGGTCTGGCTGCAGACCGTCCGGCTGCTGGTTCAGCCTGCAAGGGCTGCGTGGCGGCCTGGCTGTGCTGCCGGTATACAGCCAGCCGCTCTCGGAGCTGGCCCGCTGTCTGGTAGCGCGCGGACGGGTCCTTGTTCAGCGCGCGGTCGATCACCTGCTGCACGTATCGCGGGATGCGCGGGTTGTGCTGGTGGATGGGAGGGGGAGCAGACAACACGTGCTGGCGTGCGATTTCCGCAGCCGTCTGTCCCTCAAACGGCCGCTGGCCCGACAGCATCTCGTAGAGCATCACGCCGATAGCATACACGTCCGAAGCGGGGGTCAAGGGCTTGCCGGTGATCAGCTCGGGTGGAGCATAGTAGGGGGTACCCCACACCTTGTCTCGCTGCTCAGGAGAAGCGGAAGAGAATGCGCGTGCGATGCCAAAGTCAGTGACCTTGACCCGACCATCGGGCAGGACGAGCACGTTCTGCGGCTTGATGTCGCAGTGAATGATCCTCTTGCCGTGGGCGTAGCTCAACGCCTCACAGATCTGGGAGACGATGTCCAGCGCGCGACCAATGGGGAGAGGAGCCTGGGAGCGGATCACATCTTGCAGGCTCTGTCCCTCAATGTACTCCATCACAATGTACTGAACGTCCCCATCCTCGCGGACATCGTGGACAGCCACGATGTTCGGATGGGGCAAATTGGCGGCGGCGCGTGCCTCGCGCCGGAAAGCGTCGCTGGCACTATACCCGGCACGCAGCACTTTGAGTGCGACTATCCTCTCCAACTCCAGGTCTTGTGCTTTGTAGACGATCGCCATCCCGCCCTCGCCTTCCAGCGAGAGGAGCTTGTAGCGCTCGTTCAGTACCTGCCCAATGCTGACCACTCGTATGCTCCAGACAGATGCAGATCGCTGCTCGCACTCTGGTGATGACAGCGCTTCCACACGTGAGGGGTTCGAACTGCAATCGATGACTCGGCGGTCCGGCTATCGGCCAAAAAGTCGGAGGAGCAGTGCGTTGCCTCCCAAGGCAAAGAGCGTGGTCTTGATGGTCTTCCCAATCCAGCACACCAGCAGAAAGCTGCGCACTGGGATCTTGAGCACGCCTGCGGCGATGCCGGCCAGGTCAAACAGGGGATTGGGAAAGACCGAAAGCGCAAAGATGACCCACAGCCCATACTTCCGCGTCCACTTGACCAGCCGCGCGTAGTGCTCCTGATCCTCAATCACTGCCCGCCCGCTGTAGCCCGCCAGGTACCCGGTCAGCTCGCCCAGTGCTTCGCCGACCCCTGCGCAGAGACCCACGAGGTAGGGGTTAAGGACCGAACCTACCACCGAGACCACTGCCAGGCTGGGCGCAGGTAGGATGATCGTCGCGTTACCCAGCAAACTGACAATGAACACACCGGGATACCCATATCTGCCGAACTGCTCTACGCGATCGCTGATCACAAAGATAGAGACGGAGATCAGAACCGTGATGGCCAGAGCGACCCCCGATCTCCACAGTCTATCCGTGCGCCGCTGGGCCGAGGTCCTGGCACTGGGACGTAGAGGGCGGCCGTCCCCTACGAGATCATCTGTTGGCCGTTCGCTGCCTGATGCGGACAATGACGTCTCCTACTGTTCAGCGACCACGATCTCCTGGATCAGGTCTCCCACAGCGACGCGCTCAACGACCGACATCCCGTCCAGAACCTGCCCAAAGACGGTGTATCCGCCATCCAGATGGGGTTGCTTGTCCAGGGTGATGTAGAACTGGCTGCCGCTGGAATCGCGCGCAGGGTTCACCTGATCGGACAGCCTGGCCGTGGCCAGTGCGCCCTTGGCGTGAGGCATACCGATCTCTGCGGGGATAGTGTAGCCCGGGCCGCCATTGCCCTTGCCCAGTGGGTCTCCACCTTGGATGACAAACCCAGCCACGACTCGGTGGAAGGTGAGGCCGTCGTAGAAGCCTGCGCGTGCCAGATAGATAAAGTTGTTGACCGTTTGCGGCGCCTTGTCCGCGAACAGCTCGCAAAGGATGTCGCCCTTGGATGTTTTGATCGTTGCCTGGTAGGCCTGAGCGCGATCAATCACCATGGGCGGAGGTGAACTGAACATCTGGTTGCGGTCGGCTGGATTGGTGGGCATCTTGGGCGCATTGGTTTCCACTGTGACCGGCTCCTCTTCTAGCTTCAGTGTCTCTGGGGTAACGGTCGATGCGGGCGTGGCGGTAGGGCCGGGTGTTGAGCTGGGCCAGGGCGTGCTGGTTGGGTTGGGCGCTGTCCACGTGCACCCGACGGCCAACAGTGTGATGCAGAGCAGCGTGAGTGCGTGCTGGTATGTCACGGATGTCTGTCCTCTTTTTTCAGGCGTACCTCGATCAGATTTGATCCTGGATTATAACATGTTCTGGATGGGAAGCAAAAACATCCAGTTGCTCCGCCAATTCGCGTAGGGTCTTGCATTTCATCAGGAGCGGCCGGAGGCGAGCGGCACCAGGCAGGCCGTGGAGGTAGCGCACAATGTGCTTGCGGAAGGCAAGCACTCCCCTGAGCTCACCGTAAAAGGCAACCATCTCTTGGAGGTGATGCCTGATCATGCTCACTCGCTCGTCCAGGGACACGTCAGCAAGGTCTCGTCTCTGAAACAGCCACGGATTTCCGATCGCTCCTCGTCCGATCATGACCCCATCGCAGCCTGTGATCGCCTTGATCCGGTCAATGTCGTCCACACAACGCACATCGCCATTCCCAAGTACGGGGATGTCCACTGCTTGCTTGACGGTCGCGATGGCGTCCCAATCCGCCGGTGTGTCATAGCTCGCCGAGCGGGTTCGTCCGTGGACGGCGATCAGCGATGCGCCATTGTCCTCCAAGACGTGCGCGATCTGGAGATGGTTGCGTGACGCCTCGTCCCATCCAAGCCGGATCTTGCCCGTGACCGGCACGTCCAGGCACTTGCTCAGAGACGAAAAGATGCGCGCGATCTGCTGTGGATTCCGCAGCAGCCCGGCTCCACCCCCTTGATTGGCGATCCGGGGTGAAGGACAGCCCATGTTCACGTCGATGATATCCGGTCCGAGCTCCTGAAGGCGCAGGCATGCGTCGGCGACGAGTCTCTCATCCGCCCCAAAGATCTGGAACACGACGGGGCGCTCTCTTGGTGCAAAGCGCAAGAGCTCATACGTACGGGGATTCGCTCGCAGCACGCCGTGAGCCGAGACGAACTCGGTGTAGCTCATGGCCGATCCCAGGCTGCGGCAGATCGACCTGAAAGGCAGATCAGAGTAACCCGCCAGGGGAGCCAGGATGAGGTCGCCATAGACCGCGACACTCCCGACCGTAAATCTGGGCGCTGAGGTCATTCGTGATGCCCCTTTTCACCGGGCTTGGACTTTTGCAAAGGCGCAGGCAAGAGACACTCTCCAGACCATTATAGTTGAGTTTGGCCTGCGGCCCAAATTGAGCCTGCTACCCATGCGTGGTATAATGGATGCCATCGAGTCAGCCGGTTGAGCGCGCGAGGACTGGCTGGCAAAACGTATCGCCAAGGAGCGTCTCAATGCAGTATGAAGCCGTTATCGGGATGGAGGTTCATGTCGAGCTCGCCACAGCGTCCAAGATGTTCTGCGGCTGCCGGGCGGACTTTTTCGGGCACGACCCCAACACCCTGGTCTGCCCGGTGTGTATGGGGTACCCTGGCGTACTGCCGGTGATCAACGAGCAGGCGGTCGAGTACGCGACGCGAGTGGGGCTGTCCTTGGGCTGTGAGATCGCGCCGTTTTCCAAGTTCGATCGCAAGAATTACACGTATCCCGACCTGCCCAAGGGGTACCAGGTATCTCAGTATGATCTGCCAATCTGCCGCGATGGATGGCTGGAAGTCGACCTGGACGGATCTCGGAAGCGGATCGGCATCCGGCGGGTCCACATGGAGGAGGACACGGCCAAAGAGTTCCATACCGGAGACTCGAGCCTGATCGACTATAACCGCAGTGGGGTACCCCTCCTGGAGATCGTGACCGAGCCCGATATCCGCTCCGGCGAGGAGGCGCGGCAGTTCCTGACCAAGCTACGCACCATCCTTCGCTACCTGGGGGTGAGCACGGCTGACATGGAAAAGGGAGCTATGCGCTGTGAGCCCAACGTGTCCGTCCGACCGGCAGGTAGCGCCGAGATGGGCGTCAAGATCGAGATCAAGAACCTGAACTCGTTTCGCGTAGTCAAGATGGCTATCGAGTACGAGATCGAGCGCCAGACCGCAGTGATCGAGGCTGGTGGGACGATCGAGCAGGTGACGATGGGCTGGAACGAGCGTGAGAATCGGACCGTGCTGCAGCGCAGCAAGGAGTTTGCCGAGGACTATCGTTACTTTCCTGAGCCCGATCTCCCTCCTCTGGTGCTCGCTCGTGAATATGTGGAGGCTGTCCGATCGGGGCTGCCCGAACTGCCAGATGCAAAGCGCGCACGATTCGAAGACCAGTACGGCCTCAAGCCTGCAGATGCTGAGCTGCTAGCCTCTGACGCGGAGGTCTCTGACTACTATGAGGACTGCTCTGCCGCCGCTGAGCCCCACGGCGTGGACGCTCAGACGGTCTGCAACTGGGTGGTCGGGGAGCTGTTTCGCCTGCTGAATGAGGCGGACACTTCCATCGCCGAGTCTCCAGTCGGGCCGCAGGCGCTGTCGAACCTCCTGTCGCTTGTGAAGCGAGGCACGATCAATGCCAACACGGGGAAGGGGGTGCTGATGGAGATGTTCCGCACCGGCAGAGACGCGGAAGCGATCATCGCTGAAAAGGGGTTGTCCCAGATCAGCAGCGCCGGCGCGCTGAGGGAGGTCGCGGAGCAGGTTATTCGGGATAATCCCGACCCCGTGTCACAGTACCTTGGCGGGAAGGACTCTGTGTTGGGCTTTCTCATCGGGCAGGTGATGCGGCAGACGGGCGGGAAGGCCAATCCGCACGTCGTGCGCGAGCTGCTGAGGGAGCGCCTCAGCGCTCAGCGCGATGAATAGCGTGTGCGGGCGCAAGCCCATATCAGCGCCAGAGACCGCACGTATCTTGCTGAAGGGGGACCCAGTAGCGGGCGTACGCCCGGGTAGGATGATTGCCTCGCCATAGCTTGCGAGCGAGTGCTACCATCGAGGGCGTAATCGGGACTTGACCATAGTCACGTGGGCGCACCGTATCTTTCCTGGCCGTGCGCATAGTGGCGCGCAAGTCACTTGAGGTAGCCGAGTGCCTCGTCATTGTCGCCATCCATCACGATCTCGAGCAGCCGCCCGCCTGTCGCCTCCGGCACGTCGATCACCTTCACATAGTCCTCGTAGTGGGCACAGTCAGGCACCAGCCTGCCCAAAACGTTTGGGGCCGTGTCGAAAAACTGCCAGTTGAAGATTGTGTCTGGATCGTCTGGATAGAGCGGGAGCGGGTAGATCTGTGCCTCGACCAGATCCTGGTAGAAATGCGTCCCATGGGACGCCTCAGGCGCGTGACTGCCGTGTGCCAGCGCGACCTCGATCAGCACGCGGGCGTGGTCCAGGTCGGCGTAGCTGACCTTGACCCCAAGATTCAGGTTCGAGCTTCCCCAGCGGCCCGGGCCCATCAAGATAAAGCTCTCCCCCTGCAGTGCCTGGTTGAGGCGTCCGACCACCCTGGCGACCTGCATCTTGGCGGCGGGGTCCTGGATCTGATCATAGACCGCCGGATCCACCCAGACGATGTAGCGCACATCCGACACGACGCCCTGGGGGGCCAGTCGATTCGCCGAGAAAAGCCTGTCCTCTTCAGGCACATTGTGGGGGATTCTGACAGGCTTGCCTTCTTGCCGGAAACTGAGAGGTCGACATTGCAGCAGCGAGATCTCTACTCGCGAGCCGCTGCGGTCGCTCAGCTCCTGGACAGCGAACTCGACATCTACCGGACGCTGATAGTGGCGTTCCACGGTCTTGAGCAGAAACTTGATCAAGGGCACAAAGTTGGTCCTGGCGATCAGGTTGTCAAATGTTAGGATCAGGGACTGGGGGTCAGGATTCTCCAGCAGAGACAGCATCGGCTGTACATAGTCCCCCTTGTTGACAGACGCCAGGAGCTGTGCCCCAGGATAGCGGCTCGAGAGGATCTCGGAGACTGGTAGGGTCTCGATGGTATTGGCCTGGAGGTTCAGGACGTCCACGAACCGCTGGGAGTACTTGCTGACAGCGCGAGCATCCATCTCTGGACGGAGTGAGGGATGGCTCAAGGCGATCATCCGCGGATAGTCATTGGAAACCCGCTCGACCGCCCGGGTACCCAGTCCCCACACGAGCCTGACCAGGCCATCCTCGCGCCGGATGCGAGGGTTCCAGCGGAATGGGTTGCGGCTAAAGGCCACGCCGGCCAGCGCGGGGAGAAAATAGCCCCGGTGGCGTGTCCCCACGACTTTCTGGATCAGCACGGCCATTCGCTCGTCGTAGTCAAGCAGGCCCATACGCCGGCGGTAGGCCAGTGCGTCCGGGCTGATCACGCTGGCATAGACAGCCGAGATCGCGTGCATCAGTTCGGTAAGATTGCCGTCGGGTGTGCCCTGACTAGGCAAGAAGTAGCTGTCGTACTTGCCGGCAAAGGAGAAGCCAAAGTTGTCCTCCAAGAGACTGGAGGAGCGCACGACGATCGGCGCATTCCCTACCTCGTCGAGCAGACTGCGGAGCCGGTCCTTGACGTCTTCAGGGAAATCGCCGCCTATGTACGCCTGTCGCAACTTGGGATAGTCAGCGCGGATCTCGTCCAGGCTCTTGTACTTTTGGTTCATAAAGGGAACCAGGTTGTTGAGGGCCTGGAAGTCATAGAAGACGTCCGCTCCGATAAAGTAAGAGTCGGGAATGGAGATGCATTCGCTCAGTGCTGGGTCCGATTCTGCCCCAAGCCGCTGCACGATCTTCCAGGCCAGCATCATCCCAGCCGCTTTGCCCCCGATCTTGCCTCTCCCGATCCTTCGGTGACGAATCTCTTTCAGATCGTCGATAGTGAGAAACTCCCGCGCCAGGCCCACAAAGTCAAGCTGGTCGCTGAGCATACCTTTGGTCAGAACGACCACCATCTCTTGCAGGTGATGCTGTACCTTGGCCTTTCTCTCCGGCTCATAGCTCTCATACTCCTCACCGCGAGCAAAGAGCATCGCCCAGGGTGCCAGCTCGGGATTGAACGAAAGCACAAAGTCCTCGTCTTGCATCTGCGGATTGACCACTTCTTGGACGATGTGGTCCAACAGTGTGGGTGGGCAGTTGTGCGCAAAGTAAAAGTCGCTGAGGTCGTCCCGAATGGTGGTCAAACGCTGAGTCCAGGTGTGCGAGTCCTCGTCTACCAACGGATCGCGCAGTCCCTCCCTGATCTGCGACTCTCGGGCCTTGTTCCGCAGTTCTTTCTCAAAGTCTTGTGGCGTGATGATGCCTCGCCCAAAGATCTCCTGGCGCATTCGCTCCCGGATCTTTTGGGATAGGATGGGGTACTGCTTGAGTTTGAGCACCAGCTCCAGCACCTTGGGGGTACCCAAGTCAAGACTCATAGAGCTACTCCTTCCGGGCTCTCTATCTTCTCAGGTACCAGGACATAAACTCCCGGCCATAGTAGAGCATCGCTGCGCCGCCCACAATGAGGAACGGGCCATAGGGAATCGCTGTGAACAGCTTGTATCTGCGCTGGATCAGCCCACGGACCAACAGAAGGATCGTGGCGGCGATCCCTCCGCACAGAAAACCGATGGTCATCGCGAAAATGATGTGGGGCACGCCGACGATGAGACCAATGAATGCGTTCAGAACTACATCCCCAAAGCCGAACGCCACTTCGGAGATCGCTTGGCCGCGCACGCGGCTCATGACTCTGACAAAGAGACCTCCCAGCAAATACAGAGCAAACGTAGCCCCCAGGCCGATCGCTCCTCCGAGCAGGGCCCGGTTTGGGGAATCGAAAACAGGGTTCAGGAAGGCTCCTACCAAGGCTACGGCGATGACGGGCAAAGTAATCACGTGCTGAATCAACCGGTGCTCAATGTCGGTAACCACGATCAGGACAAAGGCCGAGCTGTACACGATGTCAAAGACAGTCCGGATCGACGCCCCCGTTCGCAGCCAGCAGAACGCAAAGAGAAGCCCGGTGACCAGCTCGACCAGCAGGTGGCGAAGCGAGACCGGTGCGCCGCAATGCCGGCACCGGTGATTGTTTGTCAAGGTCGCAGAGACAGCACTCCAGGCGACGAGCCGGCGGTCACATCCACAGTACGCGCACCGGGGGCGCCGCACCCGGTAGGCAGTCGGCAGGCTGTCAGCGAGGAGGTTCAGCAAGGCGCCTGTCATCAGACCCAAAAGAACAAGTATCCAGACCATCGATCCCTCTTGATTGCGAGCCCGTCCGGAGTTCGGGCTCTATAGCTTCCCCAGCACACGATGCTTGCTCAGGTATTATACCACATTTCCGCGCTGCTGGAAGTTTGACAAGACTGTGAACGTAGACTATGATAGGCCTGTAGCGGCCACCATCAGGCAGGCGAGAGACCGATGACCCAAGCATCCTATTCGGTATCAGAGATCACCCGATACATCAAGGAAAGACTTGAGAGCGCCCCTCTGCTGCAGGACGTGTGGGTAGAGGGAGAGATATCGAACTGGATCCGTTCCAGGGCAGGTCACTGCTATTTCACACTGAAGGATACCCGCGCTTCCATCCGGGGTGTGATCTGGCGGACGACAGCCAGTGGGCTGGCCTTTGAGCCAGAGGATGGGCAAGCCGTGCTGGCACGTGGTCACGTGTCGGTATATGAGCCTCAGGGGCAGTACCAGCTTTACGTGGACGCGCTGCAGCCCGTCGGGCGTGGAGCACTCTACCTTCAGTTCGAAGAGCTGAAGGAGCGCCTGGGCGCCGAGGGGCTCTTTGACGCTGATCGGAAGCGCTCACTGCCCGAGTACCCTGTCCTCATCGGCGTGGTCACCTCGCCCACTGCTGCGGCGCTTCAAGACATCCTGAATGTCCTGCGCCGACGGTGGCCCGTGGCGCAGGTTCTGCTCTCGCCGACACTTGTCCAGGGGGTGGATGCACCACCGCAGATAGTAGCCGCTCTGAACAAGCTCTATGCTCAGGCTGGCGTCGATGTAATCATCATCGCGCGTGGCGGAGGTTCCATCGAGGACCTGTGGGCCTTTAACGATGAGCGCGTGGCCCGTGCGATCGCCGAGGCGCCCGTTCCGGTCATCTCGGGCGTTGGGCACGAGGTGGATTTCACCATCGCGGACTTTAGCGCAGATGTGCGTGCTCCCACGCCGTCCGCAGCGGCCGAGGTCGCCGTGCCCGACCAGGCCGAGATCCGCGGCAAGGTGTGCACTGCCTCAACCGCTGCGACCGAGTGTGTCGAGCGCCACATACGCGATGCTCGACACGAGCTGGATATGCTGCGCCAGTCGCTTGCACGGCTCTCCCCTCGTCTTCGCATCCAACGCGACCGGCAGCGTGTAGACGACCTGTACCGCCGTGTGGGCCAGATCGGGCAGCACCATCTGCTGTTGATGAGGGAACGTCTGTCAGGGATGCAGCACCGCCTTGGCGTCCTGGACCCCCACGCGACCCTGGACCGCGGCTATGCAGTCGTCCGCAAGCTTGACGGGCATGTGGTTCGCAGCGTCATTCAGGTTACTGCCGGAGATCCGCTTTCTGTGCAGGTCTCCGATGGGGACTTTGCGGCTCGAGTGGAAGACAGTGGAGGAGGCTGACTTGGGCGATGTGACCTTTGAGGACGCTTTTGCCGAGCTGGAGCAGCTCGTGCGGCAACTGGATGAGGGAAACTTGGCCCTGGATGAGGCGGTCTCGCTGTATGAACGGGCGCAGACCCTGGCGCGCTACTGCCAGCAGTGCCTGGACCGAGCAGAGCTACGGGTGACGCAGTTGGAGAGCGAAGCGAGTGAGTAGCACGGGTACCTTTGTCCAGAAGACGTTCGGCGCGTCCGGAGAGACGTGCAGGGCAGGAGGGTCCGGATGCTAGGGCTGCCGGGCTTTGTCGGGCTTGCTGGCCTATGGGCAGCAGTGTGCGCCGTGCTGGGATGGCTACATCGACGCGGCAGGCTGGTCCGGGACTGGCATCGGGATGCCCTCGCCGTAGGAGTGCTCGTCCTGGCTGTTCTAGCCTTCTATTGGCCTCTCTTTTTCACCGAGAGCTGGATACCAAAGGGGGGGGGAGACCTATCCTCCTTCATCTATCCCATCTATGCCTTTGCTGCGCGATGGGTGAAGCGAGGTGTGATCCCGCTGTGGAATCCACACCTGTACATGGGCATGCCCTTTGCCGCTGACAACCAGTCCGGGCTATTCTACCCGCTGAACCTGCTCTTTTTCCTGTCGACCTCCACGCTGACCTATGGTGCGGTTGAGCTGATGGCGGTCACGCACGTGTTCCTTGCTGGGTTGTTCACCTATGTGCTCTTGCGCGATCTGCCGGCTTTTGGTTTGTGGCGACGCTTGCCAGGGGCTCCTCCCGGGGCTGGCGCGAGCGAACAAAGTGCTCCTGTGGGGCGCGTGCCCGCTGTGGCTGGCGCGATCGCCTTTATGTTCAGCGACCTGTTCGTTATCCACCTCGGCAACCTGAACATCATTGCCACGGCAGCATGGCTCCCGCTTGCGCTGCTCTGCTTCCGTAGGGCGCTGGCACGCTGTAGCTGGGGATGGGCAGGCTGGAGCGGGGTGGTGTTGGGCGTTGCCGCGCTTGTGGGGCACGCCCAGATGTTTCTCTATGTCGGAATGACGCTGGCCTTGTATCTGTTGTTCCGACTCTATGTCGATCGACACGAGGGGCTGCGGGTCAGTCTCGCCCGGATCGGGAAGCTGTGCCTCGCTGGAGGCATCGCGTTCGGTCTTGCTGCGTTGTCGCTCATTCCGGCGTACGACATGACGCAGTACACCGTTCGTTCCTCGCTGAGCTATGCCGATGCAAGCGCCTTTGCCATTCCTCCAGCAGGCTTGGTCAGCATCCTCATGCCCGGGTTTTTCGGACGCGGGACAGGGCCGTTCTGGGGGCCCTGGCTGCGCACGGAGATGGGATATGTCGGCGTGCTCCCTCCGATGCTTGCCGTGGTCGCCGTTGCGCTGACCCTGCGCCGTTCGCCGCTCACCCGCTTCTGGCTAATCTTGGGTGGCTTTGGCCTGCTGATCGCCCTCGGGGGACACACTGTCCTGCACGGGTGGACGTATGCACTGATCCCGTTCTTCCAAAAGCTGCGTGTACCAGCGCGCGCCATCTTTCTCTTTGATTTCGCAGTGGCTGTCTTGGCCGCCACAGGGCTGGATGTGTTGCTGCGTCCGCTGACGCGCCAAGCACGCCGGGCGCTACACACCGTCAACAGGGGTTTCCTGTGGGTGGGGGGTGGGTTGAGCCTGGTGGGAGTGCCCATCCTGGGCCACGCGGTGATCACGTCGCGGATGTCACCGACGGATGTGCTGCGCCAGCACGTAGACTCAATGGGCAGCCTCGTTTTCTTTCTCTTGCTGCTCTGGGCTGGAGTTGCCTGGCTGACTCTGCGTCGTCTCCGACTTGCTCGGCGGACCGCGCTGGGGGCGATGGCTGTCTTTCTGATCGCCTTTGATCTGATCAGCTTGGGGGCGTACGTCGAGATCGAGCCAAACGATCCACTCGTCGGGTACCGGCACGACGATGCGCTGGCCTTTCTAAGGGCCGACCCCGAAGTGTACCGGGTGGAGACGGCGGCAGAAGTGCAGGGGGGCTGGGCTCCCGACTGGGCGCTGCTGCACGAGATGGATGACTTGACCGGGATCTGGAATCCACTGCGATTGGGAGCGTATGACGTGCTGACCTGGGTTGGTATCTCACGCGACAGCTCCTTCTATAATCTGTACAACGTCAAGTACCTGATCGCTCAAAGAGACACACCTGTGCCCGCACACTTTGAGCCGGCGTTTGAGGACGGTCAGGGTGGCGAGCGGGTGATCTACCGCAACACCCGTGCCCTGCCTCGGGCGTATATGGTCCATCGCACACGGATTGCCAGCGGAGCGATAGACGCGCTGGGTATCGCGCGGTCGGCGGAGTTTGACCCGGCTACAGAAGTGGTGCTTGAGAAGGAATTCGGTGCTGCGCCGCTGGACCAGGACCCCGGCGATGCTGGCGGACGGGTGCAGATCGTTGATCGGGGTCCGAATCACATCGGCTTTGACGTCGATGCACCGCTAGAGGGCTATCT
>JADHXD010000160.1 GCA_016783145.1 Anaerolineae bacterium | reverse complement strand
CTTCTGGGCCGAAGACGACTAAAGTCGTTACTACCTGTGCCGTGACCTTCAGTCGCGTCTTCTGGGCCGAAGACGACTAAAGTCGTTACTACCTGTGCTGTGACCTTCAGTCGCGTCTTCTGGGCCGAAGACGACTAAAGTCGTTACTACCTGTGCCGTGACCTTCAGTCGCGTCTTCTGGGCCGAAGACGACTAAAGTCGTTACTACCTGTGCTGTGACCTTCAGTCGCGTCTTCTGGGCCGAAAACGAGCAAGTCAGTACTACCTGTGCTGTGACCTTCAGTCGCGTCTTCTTGCCCGAAAACGACTAAAGTCGTTACTACCTATGCCCGAGGGCCGGACGCTGTTGAGACGAGACCTGCGCTGCGCTGTGCGAAAGTGTGCGTGGCAAGAAATCGGAGGTCTTGATCCCCAGCCGGTCCTGCATGGTATAGGAGCGTGCGTGTTGAATCTTGGTCCCGTTTATGGTATGATAGGAGCAGGATGCACAGCAGCGGCTCGACTCTGTGCCCCACGCATGCGACATAGGAGTTGACGAGAGATGGATAGCGGCGGCCTCGAGGAACAGAGCGATGCACGGCTCTCTGACGGCGGCAGGAGCCTGGACTCGGACCAGAGCACGAGGGAGAAGCTGCTGGCCCAACTGGTCGTAGGGCAGACCATTGCCGTCGCCTTTTTGATCGCTATGGTAGCAGTCGGGGCACTGCTGATGCCCGAATCTGGCTTGTTTGCCCTGCTTCCCCTCGGGGCGATCGCTGTGGTTGTGGGCGCGGCGTCCTATGGGCTGATGAAGGCACGTCGGGTCCGCCTGGCCGGCTATGTCTTTTTGATCGGCACCTGCGTGGCGATCACCGCCAATGTCTACGTGCGCGGCTACCGGGATGAGTCTGCCATTTACTACCTGTGGCCGATCCTGGCTGCGACGATGGCCCTGGGCGTGCGGAGTGGGGTGCTGATCGCGAGCATCGCGGCCATTTCTTACCTGTCCCTCGTCGCTGCCCAGCAGCTTGGGTACCAGCTCCCCCCGCTTCCCTATGATCCCCAAGGCGAGGCCCTTCTGGCCGTGGGATCCAGGGTGATGATGTTTTTTCTGCTGGCCTTCCTGGCCTGGCTCTCGGGCCAGAATGTCCAGCGTGCCCTGCGAGAGGCTCGGAGAGAGGCACGCAGGCGGCGAGAGCTGAACGAGACGTTGGAGCTGCGCGTCGCCGAGCGCACGCGCAGCCTGCAGACAGCGGCTGAGGTCGCGCAGGCTGCCGCAGGTATCCGTGACGTGGGGCAACTGCTGGACGAGGCGGTGTGCCTGATCTCGGAACGCTTTGGTTTCTACCACGCAGGCATCTTTTTGCTGGACCGGACGAAAGAGTTCGCAGTGCTGCGTGCGGCATCGTCCGAAGGCGGACGGCAGGCGCTGGCACAGGGGCACAAGCTGCGAGTGGGCAGCGGGAGCGTGGTGGGGGAGGTGGCGGCAGCGGGTGAACCTCGCTTCGTGCACAGCGTGAGGGAGGACCCCGAATGCCTGGCCGACGAGGGGCTGCCGCTGGCGTGTTCGGAGACGGCGCTGCCGCTCAAGGTGCGCGACAATGTGATCGGCGTGCTGGACGTACAGTCTACAGAGTCCTCGGCGTTCCCAGAGGAGGACGTCGCGGTTCTGCAGACGTTGGCCAGACAGATTGCGTTGGCTATCGAAAACGCTGACCTGCTGGCGAGCGCGCGTCGCCGGGCGCAAGAGATGGAAGTGATCAGCCAGGTGGGTGGGGCCATTACCTCCGTGCTCGACCTGGATGGCGTGCTGCGGCAGATCGTAGAAACGACCAAAGCTCGCTTTGGTCACTACTATGTGGGCATCATGCTCGTGGAAGGGGACCAGCTCGTTTTCCGGAGCGGGAGCACCGTTGGGGAGACGGACATCCGACCCGGATTTGAGGGGGCGCGGATCGACCTGTCCGGCGGGCCGAGCATTATCGCCGAGACGGCACGGACCGGAGCACCGGTGCTGGTCGAGGATGCCTGGAGTGACCCGCGCTTCCTACCAACGCCGGAACTGCCGGACACCCGGTGTGAGCTGTGCATCCCGATCAAAGCAAAGGGGCGGGTCATCGGGACCTTGGACGTGCAAAGCGACCGGCCCGCCGCGTACACTCAGGATGACGCTGCTGTGCTGCAGTCGCTAGCCAGCCAGGCCGGTGTGGCTATCGAGAATGCCAGCCTTTTCGAGGAGGCTCAGAGAGCAAGAGAGGCGGCCGAAGAGGCCAGCCAGGCCAAGAGCAGGTTCCTGGCCAACATGAGCCACGAACTGCGGACCCCGCTCAACGCGATCATCGGGTTCACCCGCCTGGTCAAGAGGCGCTGCAGTGACATCTTGCCTCAGAAGCAGTCGGACAACCTGGACAAGGTCCTGGTCAGCTCCAACCACCTGCTGGAGCTGATCAACGCCATCCTCGATCTCTCCAAGGTGGAGGCCGGGCGGGTGGACGTGCAGCCGGTCGCTTTTGACCTGTCCTCGCTGGTGACCGTCTGCCTGCAGACTGTGCGACCGTTGGTCACGGACCAGAATCTACAGTTGCTCGCAGAGATCGAGCCGGACCTCCCCTCGCTGTTCACTGACCAGGACAAGGTGCGGCAGATCACGATCAACCTGCTCAGCAATGCGGTCAAGTTCACCGAAACGGGCACGATCACTGTGCGCGCGCGGCGGCAGGATGCGACGGTCGAGATGGCCGTGGTGGATACGGGCATCGGCATCCCCGAGGAGGCGCTGGAGCGTATCTTTGAGGAGTTTCAGCAGGTCGACGGGAGCACAACGCGGCGGTACGGAGGCACGGGGCTGGGGCTGTCGATATGCCGCCACCTGGCCCGACTCTTGGGCGGAGATGTGACAGTGGAAAGCGCGGTTGGGGTGGGCTCTACCTTCACGGTCACCCTGCCGATCCAGTACAGCGCTGCTCTGCCACCCACCGGCTCCCCGGCCCTCGACCGTGCCTCGCCCACCCCGACTACCCAACTGCAGGGCGATGCTCGAATGGTCTTGGCCGTCGATGACGACCCGAATGTGATCTATTTGCTGCGAGAGAACCTGTCCGAGGCCGGGTACTCTGTGGTTGGGGCAACGGACGGAGAAGACGGCCTGCGCAAGGCGCGAGCGCTCAAACCGTTTGCGATCATATTGGACATCGTGATGTTCCTCAAGGACGGCTGGCAGGTGCTCCACGAACTCAAACTGGACGCCGAGACGCGAGAGATCCCGGTCATCGTGCTGTCGATCGTGGACAACAAAGAGCTGGGCTTTCGGCTTGGGGCCTCCGACTATCTGGTCAAGCCGTTTGACCGAGAGGCTGTATTGGACGCACTGGATCGGCTGGTGCCCGACAGAGCGGGCCGGCGAGACGTGCGCCTGCTGGTAGTGGATGACGACCCGCACGTGGCAGATATGGTGCGGCAGCACCTCGAGGGAGAGCCGTACGAGGTCTATGCCGCTGCGGATGGCCTGGAAGCGCTGGACGCCATCGCCAGTCTGCCCCCCGACATTATTCTGCTGGACCTGTTGATGCCCAAGCTGGATGGGTTCGGGGTGATCGAGCAGCTCGGACAAGATCCCACGTACCGTGAGATCCCGATCATTGTCTTCACGGCCAAGGAGCTCGCCTCAGAAGAGCTTGCCTACCTTCGACAGAGCGTGTCGCGGGTCGTAGAAAAGCAGGGATTGGAGCGAGAGTCGCTTCTTCAGGCACTGCGCACCGCGCTGCCGGCATAGGGGCAGGGCGTAGATTCGAAAAAGGACGAACCGATGGGCTTGAAGACGATCCTGGTTGTCGAAGACCAGCGATTCAACCTGGACCTCCTCGTTCAGCTCCTGGAGGACGAGTACGTGGTGTTGACCGCCGTGGACGGGGCGGCGGGCATCGATGTCGTCGAACGAGAACGGCCCGACCTGGTCTTGATGGACCTTTCACTGCCGGTCATCGATGGGTGGGAGGTAGCGCGCCGTCTGAAGGCGAACGAGGCGCTCAAGCATATCCCTATCATTGCCCTGACCGCCCACGCGATGGTGGGAGACGCAGAGAAGGCG
The DNA here is from genome assembly GCA_016783145.1 of Anaerolineae bacterium. Classification (GTDB taxonomy): domain Bacteria; phylum Chloroflexota; class Anaerolineae; order JAFGEY01; family JAFGEY01; genus BS750m-G44. Next base: position 7,490 of record JADHXD010000160.1, on the reverse strand, counting down.
CTCGCGGCTGGCTGTGATGACTATGTGCCCAAGCCGCTCGACGAGGACCTCTTGTTTGCCAAGATAGATCAGTTCCTCGGAGGGGAGTCATCGTGGACGAACGGCCCAAGATCCTGATCGTCGATGACGAGGCCTTTAACGTAGACTACCTGGAGCAGGAGCTGGAGGACCTGGACTGTGTGACAGCCACTGCGCGGAATGGTCGGGAGGCGCTGGCCTGGGTCGCGACAGAGAAGGCGGATCTGATCCTGCTGGATATCATGATGCCCGAGATGGACGGGTTCGAGGTGCTGTCGCACCTCAAAGCGGATGAGGCGCTGCGAGACATCCCGGTCGTCGTGATCTCTGCCTTGGACGATGTGAGCCACATTGCGCGGGGCATCCAGATGGGGGCAGAGGACTACTTGCCCAAGCCCTTTGACCCTGTGCTGCTGAAAGCACGGATCGATGCCTGCCTGGAGAAGAAACGACTGCGCGACAGAGAGGTGCTCTATGTGCGACAGCTCAACCGAGAGCTGGACCTGGCCTGGCAGGTGCAATCTGGCTTGCTGCCCGCTCCCCTGCCAGTCGTCCCTGGCTGGCAGATAGCAGCCAGCCTGAAACCGTCCAGACAGACCTCCGGCGATTTCTATGACCTGATCCCACTGTCCGACGGGCAGTTGGGGGTGCTGATCGCCGATGTGGCCGACAAGGGGATGGGCGCGGCCCTGCTCATGGTCCTGAGCCGCACGCTGATCCGCACATTCGCCGGCCAATATGGCGCCCAGCCAGAGCTGGTACTGGAGGCTGCCAATCAGCGCCTTCTGAGTGACATCGACACCGACCAGTTTGTCACTGTTTTTTACGGAGTACTCGACCCGGCCTCTGGGGTGCTGGCCTACTGCAACGCCGGGCACAATCCTCCCTACCTCCTCCCCGGCGGAGATCGTGGCCCGGTCCAGGCGCTGCGCAGGACAGGTATGCCGCTGGGGTTGTTCGAGGATGCGGGTTGGGAGCGGAGGTCGGTTGAGATCGGCTTGGGCGATACTCTGCTCCTGTATACGGATGGCCTCACCGACACTCAGGACGAGCAGGGAACGTTCTTTGGCGATGAGCGGCTGCTGGAAGTTGTCCTGGCAGAGTTGGGGCATTCTGCCCAGCATCTGTGCGATACGCTGATGGCCCAGGCGTACGCGTACATGGGAGGGGGGCCGCAGGTCGATGATATGACCCTGGCTGTGATCGTGCGGGAGACGGGCAAGGTTCGTGCCTGAGCTGGGCTGGATAGGGCAGGGCGCTGCTGTGGGGGCCGGAAGCCTTGTGAACAAGCGAGCCCCGGGCGCAAGCGAGCCGCATGCGCTACAAGAGGGCCCGCCACGAGGTGCTTGCCCGGGCTTGGCCTGGAGATTTGGGGGGGCTGCTGTGGAGGCCGGAAGCCTGGTGCGCCAGCGAGTCCCGGGCGCAAGCGAGCCGCATGCGCTACAAGAGGGTCAGCAAGTCCCCTGCGAGGATCTGCGATGAGTGGCCTGCCGCCTAGCCACATACCCAGAGTCCTTCCGCTCAGGTCACTGAGGTTCCGGGCAGTGCCGCCCTGAAGACGCGGTTTGGCGAATTCCATCGTTTGGTGTACAATAGCGCGCTAGTCACGGTTGCCCTATCTTATCGCAGTTGTCTGGACGTCGGCCCGATATGAACGTACCGTGCGCTACTCGTGAGAATCCATGCCCGGTGACCCCCACGAACTCTGTCGGTCACGACCTCTGTTCGCATATCCATTGCCCGACTTTTTGTGTTGCCCCAGGGGCTGAGAACATGCTCCTGGCTTGCATAAATCGCAATTCGCTCATATCATCTCGTGTAAGGAGTCTATGCAAAGATGCCGGAATCCAGAAGCAGATACTATGAGGCTATGATCGACAAGGACACGTTCGGCGTAGTCTGGGAGCTTGTGCCGGGAAGAGGCGCGACGGAGAGAGAGCAGGAAGCTCTGATCGCGTCAGCAGGGCAGGCTGCCAGAGGGGCCAAGATACACGCGATCACGATCACCGACAACGCGGGAGGGAACCCAGCGATCTCGGCAGAGATGCTGGGGGTGGAGGTGAACAAGCTGGGCATCGAACCGCTGGTGCACTTTTCATGCAAGGACAAGAGCCGCAACCAGCTTGAGGCGATGCTGCACGGGATGGAGCGGGAAGGGGTGCGAAACCTGCTCATCCTGACCGGGGATTACAACTACACCGGCTATGCTGGGCCTGGGGCGCCTGTCTTTGACCTGGATGCGACGCAACTGATCGGGATGATCCGGGAGATGAACGAAGGCCTGGCGTATTCTGTGCGCGGGAGGACGATGCGACTGGCGCCGTCGCACTTTGTGAGCGGAGCTGTGGTCAGCCCCTTCAAGGCCACCGAGGCAGAGACGATGGGGCAGTACTACAAGCTGAAGAAGAAATTGGATGCCGGAGCGGATTTCATCGTCACCCAAGTCGGCTACGACGCACGCAAGTTCCAGGAAGTGCTGCTGGTGATGAAGCAACTGGGATATGGCGACGTACCGGTGATCGGCAATGTGTACGTGCTCGCGCGCGGCGCTGCGCGGCTGATGAATCGGAACGGGCTGCCAGGGTGCGTGGTGACGGATGAGCTGATGGCAAAGCTCGACGAAGAGGCGGGGGCAGAGGACAAGGGGAAGGGCGCGCGTCTGGATCGCGCAGCCAAGATGTACGCGATGATGAAAGGGATGGGGTTCGCAGGCGTGCACATCGGCGGGCACGGGATCAAGTATGAGGACGTCGAGTACATCATCGACAAGGGCGAGGAGCTGTCCGCGAACTGGCAAGCATGCGTCGCCGAGTTCAACTACCCGCAGCCGGACGGATGGTACTACTATGAGGCCGACCCCGAGACCGGCCTCAACACCGAGTCGCCGGTGGACCGGACGGTAGACCGGCCCGGGACGCCGCTTTCCTATCGCGGCTTCCGGCTCCTGCACAACACGATCTTTGAGGAGAAGGGGCTGCTGCACAAGCCGATGGGCACCTTCTCCAGGTGGGTGGACGGCTCGTGGTTCGAGCACGCGTTTACGCGGCTGGAACACATCGGCAAAGAGATCAGCAACGAATGCATGCACTGCGGGGATTGCGCGCTGGGAGACATTGCCTACATGTGTCCGTTTAGCCAGTGCCCGAAGGGACAGCGGAACGGACCGTGTGGAGGGAGCTACGAGGGCTGGTGCGAGGTCTACCCGAACGAGAAACAGTGCATCTATGTCCGGGCTTACAACCGGCTGAAGCACTTTGGGGAGGAAGAGAGCCTGGTGGCCTACCAGGTACCACCCATCGATCACACGCTGCGAGCGACTTCATCGTGGACAAACTTCTTTATGGGGCGCGACCACACGGCCAAGCGGCTGGGAATCGAGCCGCCAGCGAAGAAGGAATCAGAGGACAAATGACGCCAAAGCTCAGGCCTGCGCCTGCGGCGACGAGCGGGGCTGGCTTGGCGAGTGCGCCGTTGCGGTGTGCGGGTCACGTCGCTGGGTTGTTGTCATGCTGACTGAGGGCGTGGGTATGATCACCGCCGACGAACTGCACCTGGTCGAGGAAGCTCTGCTGGGAGCGGTTGCCAGCGATGTGGACCTGCTTGCGAGAGCAAGCGAGTACATCATCGCTTCCGGGGGAAAGCGGGTCAGGCCACAGCTCGTCATGCTCGCGTACAGGGCGGTCGGTGGGCGGGATCTGACGCCCGTGGTGCCGGTCGCCGCTGCTGTGGAGCTGCTCCATACGGCATCATTGATCCACGACGACATCAACGACCGCAGCGACCTGCGGCGCGGACGGGCGACGATCAATGCGCGGTGGGGGAACAGCCTGGCCCTCCTGATCGGGGACTTTGTGTTCGTCAGATTGCTGAACCTGATCGCTGACCTGGACCCACGGGTGATCCGGGTGATTGCCCAGTGCTGCACCGGTATCGTGGAGGGAGAGACGCTGCAGATGCTCCACCTGGGGGACACTGAGCTGACGGAAGAGACCTACCTGCGGATCGTGGAGCTCAAGACTGCGCTGCTGTTCTCGGCTTGTGTTGAGCTTGGCGCCGCTGTGGGAGGGGGAACCGAGGTGCAGATCGCTGCGCTCAAGGAGTACGGCCTCAGCCTGGGGTATGCGTTTCAGATCAGGGACGATACGCTGGACCTGATCGGAGAGCCGGACGAACTGGGAAAGCCCGTTTCCAGCGACCTGGGCCAGGGCAAGATGAGCCTGGCTGCGATCTATGCCCTGAAGAGATCGGAAGGGGCCAAAGAGATCCTGTTTTCGGAAGATGCACAGCAAGTGAATCAACTGCTTGCTGAAACTGGCGCGCTGGACTATGCGGCGACGAAAGCTCAGGAGTGCGTCGAGAAGGCAAAGCGGGCTCTGTTTTCTCTGCGAGGGTCACAGGCCAAGTCAGAGCTGATCCGGTTGGCTGATTTCGCCGTTCTCAGAGGCAAGTAGGAGCGATCTGGGCGACCGACGATATGGGACCTGTTTTTGGAGGGAGCGGAAGATGAGCAAGCTTCGGAATCTGGGACAGGCAGTTGGCGGGGGCAAGGGGCCGTGGGAACGCCGGCTTTTGCTGTGGATTGGCATCGTCGTCGTGGTGTCCGTTGCGGCGGTCACGGGGGCCTATCACTTTGACCAGTTCACCGAGGGCGACGTGTTCTGCGGAAAGCTGTGCCACCCCAATCGTCCAGAGTACATTACGCACGAGGTCTCCCCTCACGCCAACGTCGAGTGTGGGGAGTGTCACATCGGACCGGGGTTGTGGCCCAAGGTGGAGGCCAAGATATTTGGCACGGCAGAGCTGGTCAGCCTGGTGACCAATTCCTACGAGCGGCCCATTGACCTGCCGGTGGAGCGCGCGCGCCCGGCAGAGGAGATCTGTGAGCAGTGCCACTCCTCGCAGCAGCCGTACGCGGGACGGATCCTGGAGAAGAGCCGCTACGCGCAGGACGAGGCGAACAGCGAAACGGTGACGCGCATGTTGATCCGGATGGACGAGAGCGGGGCCCACTGGCACATCGACCATCCGGTGCGGTACCTGGCCCTGGATGATGAGGGCCAGGAGATCGTGCGGGTCGAAGTGCAGGACGAGAGCGGAGGCGCGGTGACGTACCAAGCAGCCGATCGCCCGGCGGCGCCCGGTGAGCTGACCGAGCAGGAGATGGAGTGCACGGACTGCCACAACCGGGCGACACATCGCTTCCGGAACCCGGAGGAGCTGGTGGACCTGGCGATGGCAGCGGGCATCATCGACAGCGGGCTGCCGTACGTGAAGCGCGAGTCGATGGAACTGCTGTCCGGGTCGTATCCCACGCAGGAAGATGGGATCGAGGCGATGGCAGGGCTGGCAGAGGTCTACCGTTCCGAGTATCCCGAAGCCTACGCTGCCCAGCAGGATGCGGTGGAGGAGGCAGTGGTCGCGTTGCAGGCGATCTATCACCAGACCGTGTTTCCCGAGATGAACCTGACCTGGGATGCCTACCCGGATAACGTGGGGCACATCGATTCTCCCGGGTGTTTTCGCTGCCACGACGGCGAGATGGTGAGCGCGCAGGGAGAGGCCATCCCCTCCAACTGCACGCTGTGTCACTCCGTCCCGGTGGTGACCCAGCCTGGGGCGCAGGTGGATCCCGGCGTATTCGCCGGTACGGCGGCAGGAATCGACAAGCCGGCCTCGCACTATGACTCGGGCTTTTCCTGGGAGCACCGCTTCCTGGCGAGCGATGCGTGCGCCCAGTGTCACGGGACGATCGAGTACGGGACCGATGGGTCGAGCTTTTGCGCGAACGGGATCTGTCACGACGGCGATTGGCCGCAGGGCGCAGAACCGGCCGGCTTCCAGCACCCGGTCGATCTGCCGGGCGCGCACGGTGAGGCGCTGTGCTACGAGTGCCACCTGGGCGTTCGCGAACCGTCGATGGAGGACTGCGCGACGTGTCACCAGCCCGCCAGCGAACCGCATTACGGGACTGACTGCGCGAGGTGCCACACGCCGGAGGGTTGGGCTGTCTCGGCTGCGGCTTGGGTGACCGACGTGCCGCAGGTGCCGCATCGTGTGGAGGCGGCGATGGACTGCCTGGCCTGCCACGCACCCGGCTCGGACCAGCCAGTGCCTGCCGGGCACGAGGGGATCGCAGGGAGCGCGTGCCTGAACTGTCACCAGGGCGCATCGTCACTGGAGGCTACGACGATCCCGCACACGATCGAGGGCATCGGGGACTGCCTGGCCTGCCACGGTGAAGGCAAGCTCGCGCCCGTTCCTTCCGATCACCAGGGAAGGGGCAGCGATCTGTGCCTGCTGTGCCACCAGGAGTCGTAGGGCCTGAGGCCGATCCAGCCTGTGCACAGAGGGGTGAGCGGAGGAGAGCCGCTGTCTGCTTGCGCTACGGTGGGTGTCGTTGGAGCTACTGCTGGGAGCGCAAGCCCTCTGCGAGGATCTGCGACCAGCGGCATGCGCTACGGTTGGGGCCACGGGCTCAATGCGGGGATCTCTGTGAGCTGTTTGCGCTGCGCGAAAGGAACTTTTGGCCTCTCCGCGCGTTGTGGTATAATAGAGGTAGATGTGGCCTGCAGATGAGGTGAGTCCGGAAGGAGGTGAAGCCGTCCAACGATCGGAGTAGTGCGTACTGTGGCCCTCTGTCCAACCCCTCGCGGGATTGACGGCAGGGGCGCAGAGCGTTCTCGGCGGTGCGGATCGCGGGGGATGCTCACAGTTGTCTGTCCATCGCAGGGCTCTGGATCCCACATGCCTAGCCGCTTTTCTGCACAGAGGCGTGTCACCCTTCAGAGGACGTGATGGTCAGGCGCCCTGGTTCTTGCTCTATGAGAGACGCGTCCTACTGCGTCTGGATCGATCCCTCAACACCCATTTAGAAGGAGGAGTTCACATGTCAAAGAAGCTCGCTTATGGGATCTGGGTCAGCGCGATCTTGGTTCTTGTCGTGGCGATGGTTGCTGGCTGCGCAGGCTCCGCTGGCCCCGCAGGCCAGGCTGGTCCCGCTGGTTCTGCCGGCCCTGCTGGCCCCGCCGGTCCTGCCGGTTCTGCCGGTTCTGCCGGCCCCGCCGGCCCCGCCGGCCCTGCCGGTCCCGCTGGCCCGCCTGGAGCACCCGGAGAGGCGGCTCCAGCAGCCGCTATCCAGCCTGAGTCCTGTTCGACATGTCATAAGGAAGCTGGCGCCAAGCATCAGGCGTCCTATGATGAATTGTATCAGGACGGTGTGATTCAAGTTACCGATTTGGCTTACTCGTATTCTGCTCCAGATACGAGCAAGGTATCTTTCAAGATGACCAAGAATGGCGCTCCTTTCGATGCCAGAGACGCAGATTCTCTGGGTACTGGACATTGGCGAAAAATCGGTTGTCGAAGCGTCAAGTTGGCCGCTTGGGTCCCGACGGCAGGCAAGGGGCAACAAGCCGGCTCGAAAGCGTGTTTCGACCCAGTTGGTTGACCGGGCATAGACGAGCAGCGAGCAA
>JADHXD010000034.1 GCA_016783145.1 Anaerolineae bacterium | reverse complement strand
AGAGTATGCCCGAGATGGAGGAATCGCGCCAGCGTCACGATGGCCCACTTTGGGTGAAAACAGGTGGCCCACCTTGGGCGAAAATGCCTGGCCCACTATGGGTGAAAACACATGGCCCAGTATAGTCCGAAAGATGACACGATCGGGACGAGATACGCTGGATAAGAGGGGAGGGGACCGTACAGGGCCGCGCAGGCCACGAGGACGTACATGCATTGGAGGCAAGTGCATGCCAAGAAAGCTGTAAAGAACTACGGTGAGAGATGGTATGCCCGCACTTGCCTCCACACGGATCTATTATACACCATCTCTGTCACAGATGCGTCACAAAGGAAGCCTCTCATATCACAAGTGTATACCAATATGGGGGAGGGGAGCCATATCCCGGCGCGCGCGTACCCGCAAGGGGTACCCAAAGGCGGCGGGTACCTGGCGGCCCGGCTTTGGTCTGGCATGCGGCGGCTAGGAGGGAAGGTTTGACCTCTGTGTCGATCTGAGATACACTGGTGTTCGAGTGCATCAATGGCTTCGTGTAGTGATATTAGCAGTCTTCTGTCAAGCAGAAGTGCCCTGGCCCCGCGAGCTTGCGGTTTCCGGAGGTGCGAGTATGACGAATGGAGAGATCCACCCTGCTGTTTCGGTAATCATCCCCTGCTACAACGAGGAAAAGAACCTGGCAGCGGGCGTGTTGGACGACGTGTACCAATACCTCCAGGGGCGTCCGTACGCTTGGGAGGTGATCGTGGTCAACGACGAGTCCACCGATCGCAGCAGGGCACTGATCCAGGCGTTTGCCGAGGGGAAAGAGCGGGTCACGCTGCTCGACATCCCGCACGGCGGCAAGCCCGCTGGGATTTGGGCGGGCGTTCAGCGCGCAGCGGGGGATGTCGTGCTCTTTACCGACATGGACCAATCCACCCCGATCCACAAAGTCGAGGCTCTCCTGCCCTGGTACGAGGAGGGCTATGAGGTGGTCATTGGTTCCCGGGGGATCGTGCGTGAGGGGACATCGCTGCTGCGCAAGGTGGGCAGCCTGGTGTTTCGCACCTTACGTGGCCTCTTTCTCTTGCGGGATATCAGTGACACGCAGTGTGGGTTCAAGCTGTGTCGGCGCGATGTGGCCCTCCAGATATTCCCGCATCTCCAGTTTCTCAACCAGCAAAAGCCCACTGGCTGGAAGGTCTCGGCGTATGACGTCGAATTTCTGTACCTCTGCCATCGGTCGGGGTACCGGATCAAAGAGGTCACCGTGGAATGGCGGAACCGCGACCTGAGCGACACCAAGGGTCATCGCGGTGAGCTCTCGAGATACTTGAACGAATCGATCGACATGGCGCGGGAGGTCGTGCGCGTCAACGTGAATCGGATCAAGGGACTGTACGACGATGTAGGGTAGGCATAGGAGACGGCACGATGTCCTCGTACTTGGCGCAGTTCACCGACATTTCCCAGTCACTGGGGTTTGCTCTCACGCGGAACACAGAGAGGGTGGATCGCTTTCGGGCGCAGCTTGTCTTTGCCCATCAGCTCTGCCGGGCACATCCGGACCGGGTGGGGGAGTGGCAGAAGCGAATTCTCGAGGCCGGACAGATCGTAGAGCGTGGTCTGAAGGAGCCGGCCGTCGACCTGGATGATCTGATCGCCAGGGGGGAGGCCGTCCTGGCGCCGATCGGACGGGTCGCCAAAGACTACACCCTGCTGTGTGTCAGCCACGCGCACATCGACATGAATTGGATGTGGTCGTGGCCTGAAACGGTTGCCGTCACCAATGACACCTTTCAGACCATGCTCGTCCTGATGGACGAGTTCCCTCGCTTTGTCTTCTCACAGAGCCAGGCCTCGACGTACGAATTGATCGAGCGGTACAATCCACCTATGTTTGAGGCTATCCGCCAGCGTGTACGAGAGGGCCGTTGGGAAGTGACCGCCAGCCAGTGGGTGGAGGGAGACAAGAACATGTCGAGCGGGGAGAGCATCAGCCGCCACCTGCTCTACGCCCGCGAGTACTTCCAGGAAAGGTTCGGCCTGTCGCCGGAGGACGTGCGCGTGGATTTCGAGCCGGACACATTTGGCCACCCGGCGACCCTACCGGCGATCCTGGCCCGGGGTGGGGTCAAGTACTACTATCACTGCCGGGGCAGCCACGGTCCGCACCTCTACTGGTGGATCGGACCGGATGACTCTCGCCTCCTGACCCTGAATGATGTGACCTGGTACATGTGCGCCATCGAACCCCGGATCGCCGACCCCCTGGTCGAGTTCTCATTGGCCACAGGCCTCAAGCAGATGCCCGTGCTCTATGGCGTCGGCGACCACGGCGGCGGACCCACGAGGCGGGACCTGCGGCGGATAGACGAGATGAACACCTGGCCCGTCTATCCCAACGTCGAGTGTTCTTCACTTCACCGCTTCTTCCGGCTGGCAGAAGCGGGGGCGCGTGAGCTCCCCCAAGTGGTAGGCGAGCGCAACTTTGTGTTCACCGGCTGCTACACCTCGCAAGCCTGGCAGAAATGGGCCAACCGTCACGGCGAGAACCTTCTGTACGGTGCCGAGGTCGCTGCCGTAGTCGGGACGCGGTTGGCGGGCGTACCCTATCCGCACGAGAACCTGGACGAGGCGTGGAAGCACCTCTTGTTTGACCAGTTCCACGATATCTTGCCCGGTTCTGGCACGCGCGATACGCGGGTCTATGCCCTGGGACGTGCCCAGGACAGCCAGGCCGCCGCCGGGATGGCCCGCACCAACGCCCTGCGCGCCCTCAGCGAACGGGTGGATACCGCGTCGCTGAGAGCCGCACTCGGGCAGGACGTGGAGAGGGCGCACAAGGACGAACGCGAATCAGGACGTTCGATGGGTGCCGGGGTTGGGTATGCCACCGGCAGCGGGGGTGAGTCGGCATTCAGCGTCGCCCAAACCAGCGACCGCGCGTTCCTGGTGTTCAACCCACTGCCCTACGCGCGCGCTGAGGTGGTCGAGGCCACGCTGTGGGACGTGGAGCTGGAAGAGAAGCATCTCGTGGTGACCGACCAGGATGCCAAGCCCAGGCCCGTCCAGGTGCTGGATAGAGGGCGGTACTGGGGGCACGAGTACTTGAGGATTGCGTTCCCGGTCGATGTCCCTGCCCTGGGATACCGGGCTGTCTGCGTTTCCGATCGACTGGCCGCGCTGGGGCTGCTGCCCGACGAGGGGGGAGATCCGTGGGCCGGGATGCAGGGCTCCAGCCGCCGGATCCAGCCGCCCGACCGCACACTGGAGAACGAGTACCTCGTGGTGCGCATCGATCCGGGTTCGGGAGGCATTGCCAGCCTGGTGGACAAGCGTACAGGACGAGAGTGGGTGCCGGAGGGCGAGCTGGCGGGTATCCTGCAATACTGCGTCGAGGCCAACGAGGGGATGACTGCCTGGGTGATCGGGCAGTTCCTGGAGCGAAGGGACCTGTTGGACGGTGGCACACTGAAAGTGATGCACGATGGACCGCACGTCCACACCTACCGCTGGACGCGCACGATCAGCCAGAGCACGCTCGAGTTGGACATCACGGTCCGCCAGGGCGTGCCTCGCGTCGAGTACCGTCTGCGGGTGGACTGGCGTGAGATCGGGCATCCCGAGCGCGGCATCCCCCATCTGCGCGTTCGTTTTCCGCTGTCTGTGCGCGCTCCACAGGCCCGATACGAGATCCCCTTTGGCTCGATCCGCCGCGACCTGTTCGGTGGCGAGGAGGTGCCCGCCCTTCGTTGGGCCGACCTATCAGAGGGGAATGGGGAAGGGATAGCCCTGGCCAATTCCTCCAAGTACGGGTTCAGCCTGGATGGGCATTCGCTAGAGATGACGCTCTTGCGGGCGAGCATCGATCCCGATCCCCTGCCCGATCTGGGCGTGCACACGATCGAGTACGCCCTGGTGCCGCACGGCGATGGGTGGACGGTAGGCCAGTGTGCGCAGGTCGGCGAAGAGATGAACGTCCCTCTGGTCGTGGCGAGCTGTGGGTTCCACGACGGCAGCCTGCCGGGCGCGATGTCTCTGGCATCCGTGGAGGGGGTGAATGTCCGCCTGGCGGCGATGAAAGAGAGCCAGGATAGGCGGGCGATCATCCTGCGCCTGGTCGAGGTAGAGGGGATGGAGACCGTGGCACGCGTGCGGCTTGCTCCCGAGCTCGTACCTCAGGGGGTAGCTGCCGTCGAAGCGGACACCCTGGAGCGTCCTCTTGCCGAGGGCCGTGCCTGGATGGAGGAGAACACGCTTCGGGTCAGTCTGCCGCCCTTTGGCATCGCTACAGTACGCATCGAGCCGGGCGGATGACGAGGTTCCGGGGCGACTGCGCGCGAGCGCGGCGCACGCTTGCGCGCGGGCTGGACCTGCGCTAGAATGAGGGATATCGTCGTAGCGCATCGCAGGATCTGGCTCTTGTCGTTGGGAGGTAGTCCTGTGGACGGTGACAGCCGATCGCTCATTCTGGAGTCCAGCCCGGTGTGCAGTCGGCTGCCTTGCATGATCTAGACATCGCATACAAGGAGGAGGACATGTTCCAAGAGTTCAAAAAGTTCATCATGCGCGGCAACGTGTTGGACCTGGCCATAGGTGTGATTATCGGCGGGGCCTTTGGGGCCATCGTCAAGTCCCTGGTCGATGACGTGATCATGCCGCCAATTGGCCTGCTGTTGGGGCGGGTGGATTTCGCCAACCTGTTCGCGGTGCTCAAGGGGGGCGATCCCGGCGTGCCATACGCCACCCTTGCCGATGCGCAGGCCGCGGGCGCGGTGACGATCAACTATGGCCTGTTCATCAACACGGTGATCAGCTTCCTGATCACGGCGCTGGCCATATTCCTCATCATCCGTGCCGCGAACAAGCTCCAGAAACAAGAGCCGCCGCCCCCACCCGCCGCCCCGACGACCAAGGACTGCCCGTACTGCTTTACCAGCATTGCCATCCAGGCCACGCGCTGCCCGAACTGCACGTCCGAATTGGGTGAGGCATAGCAAGGGCCATCCCTCACCCGCACCGGCCTCCCAAATCCGCGAGACTTGGGAGGGCCTTCCTTGCCCCAACTTGTTACGGGCGGTCGGGCCGGATGCCTCTCGTTCTGTCGGCCAAGGCGGCAGACTGCAAGCTGCTCGATGGGGTCGCAGGCGGTATCGTGTCGTCGCCATGGCTGAGAAGGGCCTCGCGCTCCTCGTCCGACACCTTGGCATATTCGATGACCCCTCAAGCTGGGCCGATGGGATCGCGTCGAGCATGACACTCTCGGCCATGGTGAGAACGAGCCCGATGTCCCGCGCGACATCTGCCCGTCGTTCGATCAGGGCCTGGCGAAAGGCCGGGTCCACCGATGCCCTTTTGACCAGCATCTCGGTGCCGCGCGGGATCTTGTTGAGTCCTGGAACGCCCTCGGAAGGGTGTCCGCTCTCACCAGCCCTCGTGATTCCACTGGTGCTTTCCTCTGTCCGATCGTCAGACGAGTTGTTCATTTCTTCCTCCCAGAGAAAGGGTGTCCCTCAGCTTTGCTCTTGACAAGGTGTGCGAACCGGGGTATAATAGTGGTTAGATGCCACACCACTAGGTTAGAAGGATAACGTCTAGGTTATCCCACTAACGACTACTGGCCAAGCAAGTCGAGGCGGGTGCTGGCGAGAAGGTAGGTTGTGTGGGAGGGGTGCAATGAGCGATGACACATTGGAAAAGCTGGTAAAGATCGGCTTTTCAGAATACGAGGCCAAGGCATACGTGGCCCTGCTCCGTGAGAGCCCGATCACCGGGTACCAACTCGCCAAGCTCTCTAGCGTCCCACGATCGATGATCTACGAGGTGCTTGGCAAGTTGACCTCCCGCGGCGCGGCGATGGTCTTGCGCAAGGAAGGGAGCACGCAGTATGCCCCGGTCGCGGCGCGCGAGTTCCTCGACCAGTGGCACCGCGAGCACGAAGAGCTCATCTCCTCGCTCAAGGACGATCTGACCGTGCTGGATTCTGTTTCGGACCTCGACTATGTGTGGAGCATCGAGGGACACGAGAACGTGATGTCCAAGGCGGAGGAGATGGTCGACCAGGCCAAGCGCCAGATCTACCTGTCGCTCCTGCCCGCTACTTACCCGGCCCTGCGACCTGCTCTGGAGCGGGCGATCGAGAGAGGCGCGCGAGTCGTGGTCTACAGTACAGAGTGCCTCGACCTTCCGGGAGGGCGCGTGGTCGCTACGCCGGTGCCTGGAGAGGCGCGGGAACGGGTGGAGGGGCTGTGGCTCGTGCTTGTCATCGACGGGGAGGAAGTGCTGATCGGCGAGCTGCTGAACGAGAACCAGGCGCGGGCCTCGTGGACGGGCAGCCCGCTCTTTGTCTTTGTCGCCGAGCACCACCTGCGGACCGACCTGTACCTTCCGCGCGTCCTGGCCTTGCTCGGCGATCGGGCGCTGGACCTCATCCAGGAAGAGGATCGAGAGCTGTTTGCCTGCGCCTTTGAGAGCCGGATCGACTCCTGATGGACTGGAGAGAGCGGGCCCGTCAGCTCAAGGCGGAGACCTATGCCCTGTACCTGGCCTACCGGGACCCACGCGTGCCCTGGTACGCCCGGCTCTGGGCCGCCCTCGTCGTCGGATATGCGTTCAGCCCTATCGACTTGATTCCGGATGTGATCCCGGTCCTGGGCTACCTGGATGACCTGATCCTGGTGCCTCTGGGGATCCTCCTCGCGCGCAGGATGATCCCGCCGGAGGTGATGGCCGAGTGCCGGGAGCGGGCGCGGGAAGTGATCGCCCAGGGCAGGCCCGTGAACCGCGTTGCCGCCGCCGTCATCGTCGTTATCTGGCTGCTCGTGGCGGCATGGGTGATCTTGCTTGGGATACGGATGTTCTCATAGAGCGTGCTGAGGTCGCGCACGGATAGGCAGCCGGGCTCGTGGACCCGTCTTCCTTCTTGTCCCGTGGAGGGGCGTCGAGTGAGCGATAGGTGGAGGAGTAGGGCGTGACAGACGATGCAAAGGCAGTGACGCCTCAAGGCAGCGAATGGCAGACAGAGTCGTTGAGTCAGACCTACCTCAACGGCGTACGCGGGGCCATTCCCTGCGCCGGGACGCAGATCGACCTGTACCAGTTCCATCTCGATTCAGGATCGAGTAGATCCCGGAAAGAGGTCGCTCGGGAATACTATGCCTGTCCGGACAAGAGGGAGAACATTCTTGCCCCGGTCGAAATGCAGTGTGCGTGGCTGAGAGCGATCGGCTTTCAGGATGTGGACTGCTTCTTCAAGCTCTTTGAGCTGGCTCTCTTTGGCGGAAGAAAGCGAAAGTAGCTTGCAGTCATCGTGGAGGGCAAAGTGAGCGCGGAGCAAAGTGTGGGAGGACGAGACCGGAAGCCCGGCGCAGCCCAGGGAATCGCCAAGTGGATCGTCCAGACCGGCGTCTGGTGTGGAGGAAGGGGATAGAGACGGCATGCGATGGGCCGCGTCAGGCGCGGCGAAGGCACGGGAGGGTCAATGATGGCAGACGGGGAGAAACGATCGCGGGGAGACTCTGGGTCACAGCTCTCCTATTTCGATATCCAGGCATACATGGGGACCACCAAGCACATGGGGGGGTTCGAGAGCACTCAGACGCTCATCGAGCTCTGTCACATCGACGAGAACGCGTATGTCCTGGACATCGGCTGCGGCGTCGGGGCGACGGCGTGCCACCTCGCCAGGGCATATGGCTGCCGGGTGGTCGGCATAGACCTGCGCGAGGCGATGATCGAAAACGCGAGGGACCGCGCGCGCAGGGAGAGGGTAGAGGATCGCGTCGAGTTTCGGGTCGAGGATGTCCAGGCGCTCTCCTTTCACGAGGGGATGTTTGACGCCGTCCTCTGTGAGTCGGTCCTCACCTTTGTCAGCGACAGGCCCAAGGCGGTCGCCGAGCTCGCCCGTGTGCTCAAGCCCGGTGGGTACGTGGGTCTCAACGAGGAGGTCTGGATCGAGAGGCCGCCAGCCGGGATGATGGAACGCATAGGCGATATCTGGGACATCGAGGTAGACCTGCCCACCTCTGGCGAGTGGCTGGGATGGCTGGAGAGCGCAGGGTTGAGGGATGTCGTGGTTAGGTCCCTCACGGTCGATGCCCGGCGCGAAGCGACCCAGGTCAAGCGATACCGCCTTCGCGACATCGCGGGCATGTTCTACAGGGCGTTGGCCCTGTACATCAAGAGCTCCGAGATGCGACGGTACATGCGGGGCCGCCGCCTTCCCAAGGATGTTTTCCAGTACCTGGGTTACGCCCTGCTCGTGGGCAGAAAACAGGGATGAGAAAAGGAGGAGGGATCGTGCACAAGCGGATCGGCATTCTGGGCGGGATGAGCCCCGAGTCTACCGTCGAGTACTACCGGTATATCACGCGTGCTTATACGCAGCGCTATGGCGACTATGGCTATCCGGAAATCCTTATCTACAGCGTCAGCTTTCAGTCCTACGTGGACTGGCCCGAACACGATCGCTGGGATCTGGTCGCGCAGGGCCTGAGCGAGGCGGCGGGCAGGCTCCAGGCGGCAGGCGCGGACTGCATCGTCATTGCCACCAATACAATGCACCTGGTGTACGACCAGGTGCAGGCCAGCGTGACCGTTCCCGTGCTCAACCTGCTCGACGCCGTCGGCGATGCCATATTGGCAAGAGGGATCGAGACGGTCGGGCTGCTCGGAACCCGGTTCACGATGGAAAAGACCTTCTATCGAGATGCGCTGGCACGCAAAGGCGTCTCTGTCATCGTGCCCGATGCGGAGGAGCGAGCGTACGTGAACGCGGTCATCTATGACGAGCTGGTCGCTGGACAGATCCGCGACGAGTCCAGGGCGGAATTCGTCGCCCTCATCCAAAGGCTGGCAGCGCGCGGGGCAGAGGGCGTCATCCTGGGCTGCACAGAGATCCCCCTGTTGGTAAGTGAGCAGGATGCGGGAATGCCCACCTTTGACACGACGGTCCTTCACGCCGAGGCGGCGCTGCGCTACGCACTGGCGTAGTGGTTTCCGGGCGTGAGAGAGGTGGATCGTCAGATGGCACAAGGTTCGTGAAAAGGTGATGTACACTGATCGGAGGACAAGATGAAAAGGATCTTTGCTGCAGGATGGCTGGTGCTGGTTCTGCTGATCTCAGGATGTGGGGCCAGCAAGGTGCCCGAGGCGACTCCTGAAGTGCGAGGGGACTATGTGCCGGTGGTCTCGGTGACCGGCGAGATCGTGCCGGAAAGATGGGCCACCCTGAGCGCTGAGGCGGGAGGTACTGTGGTAGAGGTACTGGCCGAACCGGGAGATAGGGTCTCCAAGGGAGCGCCCGTAGTGCTGTTGGACACGACAGACCTCGAGATCGCACTGCGGGTCGCCCGAGAGGAGGTGTCCGCGCAGCAAGCTCTGCTCGGGCGGCTGCGCGAAGGAGCCAGTGAAGAGGTCATGGCGCGGGCGGATCGCGAGAACGCGCATCAGGTCGTTCAGGCCGAGATCGCGCTCAAGGCTGCCCAGCAGCAGTTGGCGCGCGCGCAGGCCCAAGATCCAGCCGATGACATCGCCGTTGCCGAGGCCCGGGTCAAGCAGATCGAGAAGCAGTTGGTCCAGGTCCGTGCCCAGGACCCAAAGCCCGAAGTCGAGGCCGCCCAGATAGAGGTCGAGCGGGCCAAGATCGCCCTGGATGACACACAGAACGAGTATAACAAGGCGTTGGACCGTCCGTGGGAGGATCAGGAAATCCGCGATGCGTGGACCAAACAGCTTGAACAGGCCCAGTTGAACTATCGCGCGGCGCAGGCGCAGCTCGATCGAGCCAACGGTGCCCGGCGTGCGCACGGGCTCAGCCTCGATGTGCTCGCCGCGCAGTTGGAGGAAGCGCAGGCCGTGCTCGCACAGGCGGCGGAAGCGCGTGAGGCTCATCTGATCACCCTGGAGATCCTGGGTTCCGCCGTGCGGGCGGCTCAGGCACAACTCGATCACCTCCTGGCGTGGGAGAATCCCTATCGGGACGACGTGTCCGAGTACGAGATCGCCCAGGCAGAGGCGCGACTGGAGCAGGCTGAGCTGTCGGTCGAGGAGATCGAGCAGCGGCTGCGGGAAGCAACGGTCGTTGCTCCATTTGACGGCACCGTCGGTGGGGTGTACGTAAGGGTGGGAGAGATCGTCTCTCCCGGTCAGTCGCTGGTCATCCTGGGAGATCTGAGTACACTGCGGGTAGAGACGACCGATCTGGACGAGATCGACGTCGCCCGCGTGGCGTTGGACCAGCGGGTTCTGGTCACCTTTGATGCCCTGCCCGAGCGGGTGTTTGCCGGGCGCGTAACCCGCATCTCTCCCATGGCTGAGTCTGGGACGGGCGGAGTTCACTACACGGTGGTGATCGAGCTAGAGGAAAGCAATCTGGCACTTCGCTGGGGAATGACGGCGTTCGTGGATATCGAGGTCGAGTAGACCGTGCTGCGCACTGTGCAACTCGGGGTATAGCGGGGTATACATGGTCGTCAAGAGTCTCCTTCGCCGCAAGGCGCGCACGCTGTTGACCCTGTTCGGCATTGCCATCGGTGTCGCCGCCATCGTCGCCCTGGGAGCGCTCTCCAACGGGCTGGTCGCCGGGTATGGCTCGCTCTCAGGGGGCAGTGGGGCGGACCTGATGGTCGCCCAGGAGGACGCGGTAGACATCGTCTTTAGCGCGGTCGATGAGGAGGTCGGCGCTGCGCTGGAGGCCCTGCCCGGAGTCGAACAGGTGGCGGGCATGGTCTACACGCTCGCTTCTACGGACGGGGTCCCTTACTTTATCGTCTTTGGATATGAATCGGACCGCTTCGCTATCCAACACTTCAAGATCGTGGAAGGCGAAGGGCTGGAAGCAGGATCTGGAAGACAGAAAGGGCGGTCCCTGCTGATGGGGCGGGCAGCCGCGGACAACCTGGAAAAAGGCGTCGGAGATACCTTCCGGCTCTACGAGAGTGTCTATCGCATCGCAGGCATCTATGAGACCGGCGAACCGATCGAGGATGGCGCGGCTGTGGTCTTGCTCGACGATGCGCAGGCTCTTGCCGGGCGCCCTCGCCAGGTGAACGTGTATCTGATCAAGCTGGAAGATATCGCGGATGCTGAGCGTGTGCGCCAGCGTATCGAGCAGCGCTTTGCCGACCTCACGGTTACCACCTCGTCCGATTTCGTGCAGCAGCAGGATATGCTGGCTTACATGCAGGGGTTCACGTGGGGGATCTCCCTGCTCGCAGTGGTGATCGGTGGGGTGGGAGTGATGAACACCATGCTGATGAGCGTCTTTGAGCGCACGCACGAGTTCGGCGCGTTGCGTGCGCTGGGTTGGCGTCGCCGTCGAGTGTTGGGCATGGTGTTGAGCGAGTCCCTGGCCTTGAGCGGCCTCGGGGGGGCGATCGGTGTGGGTGTCGGGACAGCGGCGGTCTGGGCTTTGCAGAGCGTCCCGGCGGTGAGCGGCTTTCTGATCGGATCCTTCTCCCCCGCTCTCTTTGCCCAGGGGATCGGCGTAGCCCTGATCCTGGGATGGGTCGGTGGCGCCTACCCGGCTTGGCGCGCATCTCGGATGACCCCTGCTGAGGCGATGCGTGCTGAGGGGGGCGCGTCCCCCCACGCATCACAGCCGCGGGCGGGAGGATCGCTGCTGCGCAGCGTCTTGCGGCAGCCCACGCGTGCCCTGCTCACCGTCATCGGCGTTGGCGTCGCGATTATGGCCATCGTCAGTCTGGGCGCTCTGTCCGATGGGTTCATCGCCGAGATCACCGATCTGGCCAGCATGGGCGGGGCGCACCTGGTGGGCATGGAGGCCGATGCTTCTATGGACCTGAGCAAGATCGATGAGGGGATCGTGCGGCGCATCAGCGCGCTGCCTGGCGTGCAGGCTGCTGAGGGATTTCTGACCGGCTATGCGAGCCTTGGGGACCTGCCCTTCTTTGTGGTCTTTGGCTACCATCCCCGGGGGCGGGCGCTCGATGATTTCCAGATCGTCGAGGGGGAGACCCTGACCGCGAACCGGCAGATCGTCCTTGGACGTGTGGCTGCGGACAACCTGGACAAAGAGATTGGAGAGACGTTGCGTGTCTTTGATACCTCCTTTCGCATTGTGGGCATCTATGAGACCGGCGTGCCCTTTGAGGACGGAGGGGGAATGGTGAGTCTGCGTGATGCGCAGTCCCTCTTTGGTCAGCCGCACAAGATCAGCTTCCTGAGCATCTGGCTAGCGGACCCTAACCGGGCCGGAGAGGTGAGAGACGAGGTCGAGACGCGTTTCCCAGAGGTCGCCCTGTCGCTGACGAGTGACTTTGCTGAGGATGTGACAGACATACAGGCTATGCAGGCCAGCACGTGGGCCATCTCTCTGCTGGCTCTCTTGGTGGGGGGAGCGGGGATGACGAACACGATGGTGATGAGTGTCTTTGAGCGCACGCGCGAGATAGGCGTGCTGCGGGCGTTGGGATGGCGCAAGGGACGCGTGCTATGGATGATCATGCGCGAGTCGGTGGCCCTGAGTCTGCTCGGCGGGACGGCAGGCTTTGTCACCGGCGCGGCGATCAGCGCGTTGCTTAACACGATCCCTCTTATGGCGGGCTTTGTACAGACCCGTCTCAGCCTCTCCTTGGTCCTCCAGTCGTTCGCGACTGCTCTCTCGCTGGGCGTCGTCGGTGGGCTCTATCCGGCGTGGCGCGCGACGAGACTGCAGCCTGTGGAGGCACTGCGCTACGAGTGACGCCGCGATCAGCGGTTCGAAAAGGAAGTGGATCATGACCGAGTACATCATCGAGACACGCGACCTGGTCAAGGTCTATGGGGATGGGGCGCAGGTGCGAGCGCTGGATGGCGTCGACATCCAGATCGCATCCGGAGAATTTGTCGCCGTGATGGGACCCTCTGGCTCCGGCAAGTCTACCTTGCTCAACATGTTGGGTGCGCTGGATCGTCCTACCGAGGGACAGGTGTTGGTGAACGGACAGGACCTGTCCACCGTGCGCGATCTGGATACCTTTCGCGCCCGCACCGTGGGCTTTGTCTTTCAATTGCACAACCTGATCCCCACCCTCACCGCTCGCGAGAACATTGAGGTCCCGATGATGGGCCATGCCCGGCGCGGTCAGCGGCGGCAGCGGTCCAGGGAGCTGCTCGAGTTGGTGGGTCTGCAGGACCGGATGAATCACCTGCCCAACCAGTTGTCTGGCGGTCAGCGGCAGCGTGTTGCCATCGCCCGCTCACTGGCTAACGAGCCTGCCCTTGTACTAGCCGACGAGCCGACGGGCAACCTGGATTCACACAGCGGCGCGGAGGTCATTGCCCTGATGCAGCATCTGAACCACGAGTTCGGCACCACGTTCATCACCGTCACGCACGACCTGGCTGTCGCCCGGCAGACGGACCGCGTGCTCGTCATGCAGGACGGACGCATCGTCCACGTGCACGATGTGGGCAGCCCCTACGAAGAAGACCTGAAGGCATTCCGCGATTCGGGGGTGGGACAGGCGCTCCTCTCCGGGGAGGACGCCTCGCTGACCTGCCTGGAGCCCGAAGAGAGGGAGATGCTGCGCCGGGTGCTTATCGGAGTGGAGTAGGGGAGGGCGATCGGGTTCCTGTTGATTCTCCCTCTCTTTCATGGTACACTTGAGCCATCGTATCTTCTCATGCCTTGAGGATGGAATCGATGGGGATGAGGTGCTCCTATGAGTGAGCGACGTTCTCTTTCTGCAGTGGATCGCGCAGGCAATGCGCTGCTCATCGCCTTGGTTGCCGTCTCCTACGTCGCCATCTTGAGTGCGGGGCCAGGGGCCTACACACCGCTGGCGCTTGGCCTGCTGATCGCGTTTGGGCTCCTGTACACGGCCCTGGGCGTCTGGGGTACCCCCTGCTGCGAGCGCGTCGGTTCACCCTGGGCGTTCGTCGCCTACTTTGCGGTCCAGATCCCCCTGTCGGTGGCGATTATCTACCTGAGCACGGGGCGTGCCTGGCTGATCATGCTCCCTGTCGTCGGTTAGGCCGCTGAGCTGCTGCCCCGCCGCTGGATGGTGCTGACCGTCTCTCTGCATCTGGCCGCCATGATGGTCGGCCACGGCCTTCTGATCGACGAGGCCACGGATCCCTCGGGCGAACGCCTGTACCCCTTTCCCTCTCCCGATTTCTGGATGGGCATGCTGCAAGGCGCGCTGCAGTACGTGCTCGCCTTTGCCTTTGTGATCCTCTTTACGCGGGTTGCGGTGCGCGAGCGGGAAGCTCGCGCCGAGGTGGAGCATCTCGCCGCTGAGCTGAGGGAGGCCAACCGCCAGTTGCGCGAGTATGTGACGCAGGCCGAAGAGTTGGCCACGGTCACAGAGCGCAACCGCCTGGCGCGTGAGATCCACGACGGCCTGGGACACTACTTTACCGCCATCAACATGCAAATCCAGGCCGGGCGGGCGGTGCTGGAATACGACCTGTCGCTGGGCATCGATGCCCTGGCCAAGGCACAGGGGTTGGCGCAGGAAGGACTCGCTGAGGTCCGCCGTTCGGTCGCTGCGCTGCGCTCCTCCCCGTTGGACAACCGCTCGCTGCCCGAAGCTGTAGGAGACCTGGTGGACGAAGTCCGTGCGGCCGGGATCGCGACGAGCTTTGATGTGCGCGGGGAGGTACGCTCCCTTTCGCCACAGGTCGAGCTGGCCCTCTACCGCGCCGCGCAGGAGGGCATGACCAACATGTGCAAGCATGCCCAAGCCTCGAATGCTGAGGTGGTCCTGGATTACTCGGATGCGTCTGCGGTCCGCCTGGTTGTGGGTGACAGTGGCGTGGGCTCGGCCGATCCCACCGGTGGATACGGCCTGATCGGCGTACGGGAGCGCGTGCATCTACTGGGTGGGGAGGTCCACGTCGAGACCGTGCCTGGAGAGGGCTTTGTGCTCAAGGTCAAAGTCCCGGGGTAGGGAGGCGCTATGAGTGCAAATCCATATGCCGGGAGAGCCGGCGAGAGCGAGGCCCCCCCCAACTGCAAGGCCGCTACCAGCTTGCCGAGCGCATCGGGGAAGGCAGTATGGGCATCGTCTACCGTGCCCACGATGAGGTTCTTGTTCGGGACGTGGCGGTCAAGTTCCTGCTGCCGGAACGTGTGCCAGGAGGCGAGCCCAGCGCCCGTTTCTTGCGCGAGGCGCGCGCAGTGGCCCGCTTGTCGCATCCCAATGTCATGACCCTCCACGACATAGGACGCGAGGGCAGGTGGCACTACCTGGTGCTAGAGTACATCCCCGGCCGTAACTTGCACGACGCCATGCTGGACCACGGCGGGCGGCTCCCCCTGGACGAGGCCCTGCATGCCATCCGTGGTGCGCTGGAAGCGCTGGCCTATGCCCACGCGCGAGGGTTCCTTCACCGTGACATCAAGCCCGAGAACATCATGCTCACCGCGAGCGGCCAGGTCAAAGTGACCGACTTTGGGCTGGCTCTGGCACGGGGTGACGCCCGGCTTACCCAGGAGGGCATGATCATGGGCACGGCGCTGTACCTGGCCCCGGAGGTCGTCGCGGGCGCGCCATCGGACAGCCGCTCCGACCTCTACGCGATCGGGGCGGTTCTCTATGAGTTGCTCGCCGGACGCCCGCCCTTTGCTGGCGAGGACCTCATGGCCGTGCTGTCGCAGATCTTGAGCGCGCTGGTCACGTCACCGCGTGCGTTTGCCGTGGACATCTCTCCCGAGATCGAGGGCGTGATTCTCAAACTTCTGTCCAAGAATCCCGCAGATCGCTACGCCTCGGCAGATGAGGTGCTGGCCGCGCTGCCCCTTCCCGCCGGGCGCGCCGCGCTCTCCTCTGGAGCGTGGGCCGCAAGGGGTTCCTCAGCGACGCCCGAGGACCAGGCTCCCCCGAGCGGTCGGATCCGCGTGCTGCTGGCAGATGACCAGGCGTTGTTCCGCGAAGGGCTGCGTACGTTGCTCTCCGTGCAGCCTGACTTTGAGGTAGTGGGCGAGGCTGGGAACGGTGAGGAAGCCGTGCGCTTGGCGGCGGCGCTCAGCCCGGACGTCGTGCTGATGGACCTGCGCATGCCGGTGCTTGACGGGGTCGCCGCCACACGTCGTCTGAGCGCGGCCCTTCCAGGCTGCAAGGTGATCGTGCTGACCACGTTCGATGACGACGAGTACATCTTTGAGGGGCTGCGTGCTGGGGCACTGGGCTACGTGCTCAAAGATGTCGCTTCAGACGTGCTGTTCGAGGCTGTCCGCGCGGCGGCGCGCGGCGAATCAGTCCTCCAGCCCTCGGTCGCAGCCAAGGTGGTCGCCCAGTTTGCTCGTCTGGCCGATCGCTCTACTCGTTCACAGCCTGCGAGGTCCCTGGTTGAGCCCCTCTCAGAACGTGAGCTCGAGGTTCTGGCCCTGATCGCCGAGGGAAAGTCGAACAAAGAGATCGCCGCTGTCCTGTACATTGCCGAGGGCACGGTCAAGAACCACGTCACCAACATCCTCGGCAAGCTGGGTGTCCGCGATCGCACCCAGGCCGCGCTCAGAGTTCACGAGCTGGGGCTGATCTGAACGCGCTGCACCGAGACTGGGGTCGCGAACAGGTGCCCTTGACTGTAGGCGTGCCGGAAATCAGACTGGCGAGTTCCATCCGCGTGTGCCTGTGGCTGCAGCCCCGCAGTTCCTGGCACGTGCTCGGATGTAGTGTCTGCAGCTAGCTCTCGTCGCTGTCCTCGTTCTCGTCTTCTCGGCCCTTCTTGACCTCAGAGCGGAACGATCGAATCGCGCCGCCGAGCCCCGACCCGATCCCCTTGAGACGGGAGGCACCAAAGATCATGAGCACGATCACCAGGACGATCAGTAGTTCCCATACACCAAAATGTGGCACTAGATTCTTCCTATCGTCGGTTCCTGAACGGCGAGCTCGCCTCCCGATGTGCCAGGGAAGCGAGGCAACAGAGGTCCCTAGTATACCACAGTCTCGCAGCACGTCCTATTCAGAGGTATGACCACGGCCGTGACCTATGGCACATCCCTTCTGTGCGCGAATCGAGTATACTGGGATCAACGGTTTGAGTAGGTACGTTTTCTCGACACGAGCGACACAAAGGAGGCCAGAATGTCTCTCAAATGGTCCGAAATCAGGTGGGGGCGGGTTGTCCTGGGTATCATCTTGGCACTCGTCATCTTTGTCGTCGTCCCGATCCTCATCAACGTCGGGTATGGTGTGGTGCGGGGCTTCCAGATGCGGGGCAGCCCTCCGAATGAGATGATTGTTGCCTTCGCCCGCAGCACGCCGGTCGTGACGGTAGGTGTCTTGGTGACGCTGGCAGGCGCGTTCTTTGGTGGGCGAGTCCCCGCGCGGCAGGCGGAGGATGCAAAGCCGTTGAACGGCCTGGTCGTCGGCGTCGGCACCGCTGTGGTCATCCTCATCCTGGTCTTGGTCCAGGGCGGCCTGGATATGTGGGCTGTGGGCCACCTCTTGGCGGCGATTCTGGGTGGTTGGTTGGTGGGTGGCTTGCTCGCTTCGAGGAGCGCCTCCGCCGAGGTGTAGGCGCAAAGGCCCTGTCCGGAAGCCGGGGACGGGATGGATGTCGGGGAAGGGAAGGAGAGGATCCATGCCGAGACAGAGATCGAAAGGCCGGGAAGTCGCGGGCGGCACGACACCGGCAGGCAATGGCTATCGGCACGGCAATGATCACCTGATCGACCTGCGGCACGTGGTTAAGACCTATCGCAGCCCCCGCGGGAGAGTTCACGGCGCTCAAAGGCGTGAGCCTGGAGGTGGACCACGGCGAATTCGTGACCGTGATCGGCAAGTCGGGCAGCGGCAAGTCTACCCTCATCAATATGATCACCGGGATCGACCGCCCCACGGGGGGCGAGGTGCTGGTCGGAGACACCGCAGTGCACAAGCTCAACGAAGGACGACTGGCAGAGTGGCGAGGGCGCAACATCGGCGTCATCTTTCAGTTCTTCCAGTTGCTTCCCACGCTGACGGTGATCGAGAACCTCATGCTGCCCATGGACTTCTGCCGCATGTACTCGCTGCGCGAGCGACGGGAACGGGCGATGTACCTCCTGGAGCAGGTCGATCTGGTCGATCAGGCCCGCAAGCTGCCCTCGGCGCTCTCGGGGGGCCAACAGCAGCGCGTGGCCATCGCTCGGGCCCTGGCCAACGACCCCCCCATCCTGGTTGCCGACGAGCCGACGGGCAACCTCGATTCCAAGACGGCCGAGACCATCTTTCAGCTCTTCGAACGCTTGGTGAGTGAGGGCAAGACCATCCTGATGGTGACCCACGATCAGGACCTGGCCCAGCGGGCCACGCGCACGATCATTCTCTCCGACGGCGAGATCATCGAAGAGTATCTGGCTGAGACCTTCCCTGGCTTGACCGAGGATCAACTGATCGAGGCGACGCGCCACCTCGACATGAAGAAGTGCGCGCCCGGCGAGGTGATCATCCAAGAGGGTGTCTCTCACGATGACTTTTACATCGTCACCCGGGGATATGTCGATGTGCACGTGCAGACGTCCGACGGGCAGCAGTTCCTCGTCGCCCGCCTGGGAAGTGGCCAATACTTTGGCGAGATCGCCCTGCTGCGTGGCGGTGCCAGCAGGGCCAGCGTCCGCGCGGGGACTGAGGGCCCCGTCTATGTCGCCGCGCTGGACCGGGAGGCGTTCGAGCGCATGGTGGCCGGGTCTCAGGCCACACGCCAGGAGCTGGATCAGGTGGCCCGGGAGCGCATTGAAAAGAACATCGCCGCCGCGCAGGGAGGTCAAGATGCCTAGCCCACGCTGGCGCAAGATCCTGCGAGACCTGTGGAGTAACAAGCGGCGCACTCTGCTCGTCGTGCTCTCGATCGCGGTGGGCGTCTTTGCTGTCGGCGCAGTCGCGCAGATGAGGGTGATTGTGTCGGAAGACATGCTGGAGAGCTTCCGCCAGGCGAGACCGGCCAGTGCCACGATCTACACCTTTGACTCCTTTGACGACGATCTGGTACGGGCAATACGGCGCATGCCCGAGGTCGATGAGGCGCAAGGGCGACGAAGCATCGTCGTGCGATTTCAGGTGGAAGGCCACGAGGGGTGGTATCCGCTGCGGCTCTTTGCCCTCTCTGACTATGACGACGTGCGCATCGACATTGTCTTACCCGAGATCGAGCACGGGCCCGACCCTAAATCCTGGCCCCATCCCGACACCTTTCCTCCCCCCGACCAGGCGATATCGATCGAGCGCACTTCACTGCTGCTGGCCAACCACGGCCTGGTCGGCCAGGCCAGGTTGGGCTCGACCTTGTTGATCGAGATGCCCAGCGGCAAGCAGCGCAAGATGCCCATTGTCGGCCTGGCCTTTGACGCCGCGCACGGCCCCGCTCCGTGGATGGGAATGGCCTATGGCTATGTGACCTTTGAAACCCTGGATTGGCTGGACGTGTCGCGCGACTACAACGAACTGAGCATCCTCGTCGCTGGGGATAGGGGAGACAAGGGGCACGTCGAGCGAGTCGCGAGAGTGGTCGAGGACCGAGTCGAACGAGGCGGCGTAGCGGTTTCCCGGGTTTCTGTTCCCACGCCAGGCAAGCTGCCACAGGACTCTCTATACCAAACCCTGGTGCTGCTCCTGGGTGCCCTGGGAGCGTGCTCTTTGTTCGTGAGCGCTTTTCTGCTCATGAACACGATCTCGGCGCTGCTGACACAGCAGGTGCGGCAGATCGGGGTGATGAAGGCAGTCGGTGCCCGTGGACATCAGCTAATGGGCATGTACTTGAGCATGGTGGTCGTCTTTGGATTGCTCGCCCTCGTCATCTCGGCGCCGCTGGGCGCATGGGCTGCGCGGCAGACCATCAATGTGATGGCCTACCTGATCAACTTTAACCTGGGCGGTATCAGCTTTCCTCCTCAAGTGCTGGCTGTCGAGGGCGCTATGGCGATCGCAGTGCCCTTGTTGGCGGGTCTTTTCCCCATCGTCGCGGGAACGCGAGTCACGGTGCGCGAGGCGATCACTAACTACGGGCTGAGTGGAGATCAGTTTGGCACAAGCGCCATCGATCGGCTGGTCGAACGGCTGCGCGGCCTGCCTCGCCCACTGCTCCTGTCGCTGCGGAATACCTTGCGCCAGAAAGGACGGCTGGCCCTGACCATGACCACGCTTACCCTGGCAGGCGCCGTATTTGTCTCCGTTGCCAGTGTTCGGGCCTCGCTGCTGCGTACCCTGGATGAGCTCGTCCAGTATTTTGACTACGATGTCCAGGTGACCCTCGGCCGCCCCTACCGGGTCGAGCGGCTGGAACGTGCGGCCTTGTCCGTGCCAGGTGTGGCCAAGGTGGAAGGCTGGGGATCTACGGCCGCCTACAGGGTACGTCCGGACGACAGTGAGGGGGAGATCATTTACATCGAGGCGCCGCCCGCAACCACAGAGATCCTCCGGCCAACGATGGTCAGTGGGCGCTGGCTGCTCCCGGGCGATGAAAACGCGCTCGTGATCAGTACCAACACACTGATCGCGGAGCCTGATATCGGGTTGGGGGACGAGATCGTGCTAAAGATCGAGGACCGGGACACGACGTGGCGCGTGGTGGGCATCGCGCGATTCGCGCAGCCGGTCTCGCTGGCATTCGCCAACTATGACTACTTTACGCACGTGACGCGCGATGCGGGACGGGTCAGTATCCTCAACGTGATCACGCACCAAGATGATGATGAGGCACGGTTTCAGGTTGCCGAGGCCCTGGAAGTACGCTTTGAGGAGGCCGGGATTGACGTGCAGTCCAAGATGACGGCAAGGGAGCTTCGCGCTTCCCTGGAGGTGCTGTTCACCATCGTCATTGCCTTCCTGATGAGTATGTCTGTGCTGCTGGCCGTTGTCGGCGGCATCGGCCTGATGGGGACGATGGGCCTGAATGTTCTGGAGCGGATCCGAGAGATCGGGGTCATGCGCGCCATTGGCGCGTCCAATGACAGCGTGCTGCAGATCTTTGTCGTGGAAGGCGTCCTGATCGGACTGTTGAGTTGGCTGATAGGGACGGTCCTGGCCATACCGATGGGCAAAGTGCTCAGCAATGCTGTCGGGATGGAGGTCTTGAGGACGCCTCTGACCTATACCGTGCCGGTGAGCGGGATCTTGGCGTGGCTCGTGATCGTGACCGTGCTTGCTGCGCTGGCCAGCTACCTACCCGCGAGAGATGCCGCGCGGCTGACGGTTCGCGAGGTGCTGTCTTATGAGCGGTAGCGAGCAGGCAGCAGAGAGGGAGAGTGCAGGGATGGGTAAGCGTTCGTTGCGAAAGGTGTCGATGAGGATCGTGATCGTTGGGTTCCTGTGTGCGGTCTTGGGTCTGGTCGGGTGCTCGGCACTGCCGGGGTCAGGGGCAGCAGGTACAGAGGAGCCAGAAGAGATCCCGGCGGTTTCCCGAGCAGAGGATACGGTTGTGGCGGAAGCGGTCATCGAGCCCGCGCGCTGGAGTGAGCTCCGCGTCGATCTGGCAGGCGAGGTCACGGAGGTGCTGGTGAGCGAAGGAGACCGGGTCGCTGCCGGCACGCCGCTGCTGCGCCTGGACACGGAGGAACTGGCACTGTCGCTGCAGAGCGCACAGCAGGACATCGTCGCGCAGAGGGCCGCCCTGGAGCGGTTGATCGTGGGCTCCAGCGAGACCCTCGTCGCCCGTGCGGCGAGGGAGAACGCCGAACAGATCGCCCAGGCGGAGGTCGGGCTGCAGATCGTGGAGCTGCAGTTGGAAAAGGCGCGCGGGGAAGACCCGGCGACGGACGTGACTGCCGCCCAGAAGCGGGTGGAGCAGCTCAGGCTGCAGTTGGCCCAGGCCCGTGCGCAGAGCGCGTCGCCCGAGGTGACGGCGGCGCAGGTGGCTCTGGAGAGGGCGCGTATTGCGCTGGCCGACGCGCAGAACGAGTACAAGAAGGCACTGGATCGTCCGTGGGAGGACCAGGGGATACGCGATGGGTGGGCGAGAGAAGTAGAACAGAAGGTGCTGGACTATCGGTACGCGCAGGCGCAACTGGAGCGGGCGCAGAACGGACAGAGGGCGCACTCTATCAGTCTCTCCGTCTTTGAGGCACAGATCGAGGAAGCTGAGGAGCAGTTGGCCAAGGCGGTGGCGGCACAAGAGACATACGGGGTGATGCTGGAGGTGCTGTCTGCGGAGGTCGAAGCGTCGCGGCTGGACGTGGAGGCGCTGCGCGCCTGGGACAACCCATACCTGGACGATGCGACGGACGAAGAGATCGCCCAGGCAGAAGCCCGGCTGCGACAGGCCGAGATCGCGGTGGCCCGGTTGGAGCTGCAGATACGGGATGCCGAGCTGCGCGCGCCCTTTGCGGGGACAGTGGTCGATGTGCCGGTGAAGGTAGGCGATCAGGTAGACCTGGGTCAGGTAGCACTGGTGATCGCCACCATAGACCAACTCTATGCGCGCACGGTAGACCTGACCGAGCTGGATGTGGCGCGGGTTGTCGTAGGGCAGCCAGCCGTGGTGAGCGTGGATGCGCTTCCGGACAGCGAGTTCGAGGGGACGGTCAGTGAGGTGGACCTGCGATCGGAGGACTATCGTGGGGATGTGGTTTATGCGGTCACCGTTCAGCTCGAGGATGCCCGCGATGCTCCGCTGCGCTGGGGAATGACCGCTGTGATCAAGATCGAGGCGCGATAGCGAACTCGAAGCGGATGGCGGGAGAGTGCATACCATGACAGAAAAGTCGGTCATCATCATCGGTGCCGGTTTGGCTGGCCTCTCCACGGGCTGCTATGCCCAGATGAATGGCTACCACACACGCATCTTTGAACGGCACACTCGAGCGGGGGGCGTGTGCACGGCCTGGAAACGCAGGGGGTACACCATCGATGGCTGTATCCACTGGCTGATGGGCGCCAGGCCCGGATCCTCGTTCTACCAGCTCTATGACCAAGTTGGCGCGCTGGAAGGGAACCGGCTGATCCCCCTCGATCACTATGCCCGGTTTGTGGACGAGACCAGCGGGCAGTATCTCGAGTTCACCGCCGACCTGGATCGCCTGGCGTCAGATATGAAAGCACTGTCGCCCGACGATGAGCAGCACATTGACGAGTTCGTCGGTGCGGCTCGGGCGTTTCAGGGGTTCCCGATGGACGCGGGCAAGCCGATCGAGCTGATGGGGCCTCTGGATGGCGTCAAGCAGATGTGGCGCATGCGCCACTGGCTCAAGCACTTTACCAGGTACAGCATGTCTGTGTCCGCGTTTTCTCGCCGCTTTCAGAGCCCGTTTCTGCGCTGGGCATTGAGCGGAGCCTTCGTACCCGAGATGCCCACGTTCTTCTTGCTCGTGCTCCTGGGCCAACTGGCGGCAGGTGAGTTGGCGACGGTTGAGGGAGGCTCGTTGGCGTTTGCGCTCGCCATCATCCGGCGCTATAGGGAGCTGGGCGGGCAGATCACCTACAGCGCTCCGGTGGAGGAGGTCCTGGTCACAGGCGACAAGGCGGTGGGCGTGCGACTGGCGGATGGCTCAGAGCATCGTGCCGACATCGTGGTCTCTGCTGCCGATGGCTACAGCACCACATACAAGATGCTGGGCGGGCGCTATGTGGACGCTGCGATCGTCGAGCGGTACGAGACCTGGACCCTCTTCCGCCCGCTGGTGATGGTCAGCCTGGGCGTCAAGCGGGAGTTCGCCCACCGCGCGGCGGACCACGTCATCTGCCTCCGGCACCCTCTTGCCGTCGCGGGGAGGCAGGTTGAGGACATCACGTGTCGCGTCTTTGGCCCGGAGCTTTCGCTCGCTCCGGAGGGCAAAACGGTCGTGCAGGCCATGTTCGAGTCCGACTTTGACTACTGGCGGGAACTGCAAGAGGACAGAGACCGGTACGAGGGGGAAAAGGCACGGATCGCCCGCGAGGTCATCGATCGACTGGAGGGCCGATTCCCTGGCATCTCTGCGGAAGTGGAGATGATCGATGTCGCAACCCCGTACACGTTCTGGCGGTACACGCGCAACCATCGGGGCGCGTACGAGGGTTGGCTAATGACCCCGGAGCAAACGAGCAAGCCGCTGCCCAAAACACTGCCCGGCCTGCGGGATTTCTACATGGCTGGACAGTGGGTCGAACCAGGGGGAGGTATCCCAACTGTGCTGTCCTCGGGACGGCAGGTGGCCCAGATCCTGTGCCGCCGTGACCGCAAGCCCTTTACCGCTGTCCCGAGACTCGCCGCCTTGGGGCGGCCTCAAGTTGCTCTCTATGACGAACGTCTGTCAGGGAGAGAAGACACCGTGGCAATAGACTCAAAGTGATGGGAGGGTCTGACAATGACTAACAGACTCGCTGTTGCTGGCCCGAATTCCAGGTACCAGTTACCCGGTGCCGAACCAGCCGGGTTCTGGGCTGGCTACTGGCATGGCACGATCGCCCCGATCGCGTTCTTGGTCAGTCTCTTTGATCGTGGCGTACGCATCTATGAGACGAACAACAACGGGGTATGGTATGATCTGGGGTTCATCGCTGGCGCGTCCACGTCTTTCGGCGGTGGGAGAACCAAATTCCAGATGCCCTCCCGCAAAGGGGAGGACGTCGCCTGCTGCCAGCCCGAACCCGACAACTGACCCCTAGGGATGGGTTACCACCTTGGTGTCCATCGGCGCCCAGTTGTAGAGCCACTGTGCGTCAGGGGTGGGAAGATTGACGCACCCGTGGCTCATAGGCGTGCCAAAGTTGCTGTGCCAGTAGGTGCCGTGCAGGGCATAGCCACGATAAAAGTACATCGTATATGGCACGTTCGGTAGGTCATAACCTGGGCCGCGCATGCGAACCGCGGGATACTTGGCATAGACCCGGAATGTCCCCACGACCGTCGGCGTTCTCCACGTACCGGTCGAGACACGTGCCTCGTAAACGGCGGTGTTTCCCGCGTACGCGGTAAGCGTTTGCGTGGTCAGGTTGATGTCGATCCACTTTGTCCCGTCTGCGACCGGTGCTGGCGTCGGCTTGGATGGCTGTGTGCTCCCCTGTCCCGGGATGCTCAACCGCTGCCCGACGTAGACCCACGAGTCGACGCGCAGCCCATTTGCCGATGCCAACTGGCTCACGCCGATCCCGTGACGGGCAGCGATGCCCACCAGTGAGTCTCCGGGCCTGACCACGTACGTGCCGCCGGTCGAGGGCGCCGGAGTCGTTGAGGGCGGCGACGTGGCCTGTCCTGGGATCTTGAGCCGTTGCCCAATGTACACCCAGGAGTTGGGGTATAGCCCGTTCGCCGAGGCGAGCTGGCCTACGCTGACCCCATAGCGGGCAGCGATGCTGATCAGCGAGTCCCCAAGCCGGATGACATACGTGCCGCTGCTGGCGGGCGTTGTCGGAGCGGGCGTTGTCGGAGCGGACGGTGGCGTCGAGGAGGACCTGGAAGAGCTCCCCCCCGGGATTTTCAGGCGCTGTCCAACGTAGACCCACCCGTTTGCGCGCAGCCCGTTCGCGGACGCCAGTTGGCTGACCGTGACGCCGTGACGGGTGGCGATGCCGCTCAGCGAATCTCCCCGCTGGACGACGTACGTACCGCCTGTGGCCGAGGCGGCGGGTGCGGAGGCGGCAGGTGCGGAGGCGGCGGGTGCGGAGGCGGCAGATGCGGAGGCTTGCCCCGGGATCTTTAGGCGCTGCCCGACGTACACCCATCCGTTGGCGCGCAGTCCATTCGCCGAAGCCAGGGCGCTGACGCTCACACCGTGGCGGGCAGCGATGCCGATCAGTGAGTCTCCTGGACGGACGACATAGGTGCCTCCCTGCGCGTGCGCAGGCACGACGGCGAGACAGGCAAGCACCAAGATCAGAATACTGGTTGCGTAGAGAGCTCGCTTCATGTTCACATCCCCCCCCACCGAGTGGTTCCTTTGCCAAGTGCGGGCTTGGCATCGGTGTCTTGGCCTCAACCTACGTCCCCATTATACCACATTTACATAAAAAGCAAAAGGATCAAACTGGGTCATGGACTGCCTTCGGCTTGCGAACCACGATGGCTACCACGACGGTCGCTATCCCATACATCACCGCTGCACCAAGGAACACGGAGGAGAGGCCCCAGGCTGTGGTCAGCGCCGCCCCGATCATCGGCGAGATCGCGTTCGCCGCGGCAACCAGGCTGGTATCCACACCGTACACCGCTCCAAAACGTCCCTTTGGCGACAAGGAAGCCTGCAGCGCACTGACCGAGGCCAGGATGCCGCCCATCGCCGCTCCGCTGACCGTTCTCAAGACCAGGAACTGGGTTGTCGTCTGCACCTGTGACTGGAGAGCGTACAGCACGCAGGCCAGTGTGCCGCAAGCCAAAAGGACGCGTCGGGGACCGACCTTGTCGGCGACTCGCCCCAGCACGGCTGCCGATGCCGCGCTCGCTGCTGAAGCGAATCCCGCGATAGTCCCGGTGAGGGAAGCGATCTTGGTGTCGGGGGGGGCAATGGCTTGGATGAACAGCGGAAGGACAGGACCGGCGATACGAACGGCCGTGCGCATCAATACGCGGATGGCGAACACCGTCATCAATGCCCGCGTGTGCAAGACCAACATCAGCCCATCCCATAGGCGGGGCTTTGGCTCGCTGGCATCTCGCTCTGGAGGTGTGAATTCCTCGCGGACGAGTGCGCTCACCAGTATCCCGGCCACAAACAGGAGCCCTCCTGTGACCCAGCACGTCGCCCGGTAGCCCAACGAATCAGCGACCAGTCCGCCAATCAGCGGTCCCATAGAAGATCCCAGGTAGATGGCCATCTGCAGCAGCCCAAGGGCGTATCCGCGGCGTTTGACCGGCGTGCTGCTGGCGACCAATGTCGTCGCTGCGGGCACGGTGCCAGTCAACGTGCCCTGAATGGCTCGCAAGATGGCCAACTGGTACACGTTGCGAACGAACCCCATCGCAGAGATAACCACCGCTCCGCCGAACATAGCGCGCACAACCATCACCTTGCGCCCGTACCGGTCGGCCAGCGATCCCCACACCGGGGCAGCGATTGCCATGGTCACAGCCTGGGAGGAAAGCAGCAAGCCCGACCAAAGCACGACCTGGTCTAGCTCCCTCACCCCAAGTTCTTGCACATAGTAGGGCATGAACGGCATGAACACGGAAAAACCAGAGATGGCGATCAGTTCGCCCACCCAAAGGGCCGCCAGGTTGCGCTGCCAAGATGCCTTCTTGCTGGATGAGGTCATTGTGTCCCTATAGAGGAGGTTCTGCGTGCGATGCGGGTGAGGGGTTCTCTTTGTCCCGCTTCCCGATCCACGGAACACGTGCGACGAGCAGCAGCACTACGACCGCCCCGTAGGTCAGCGGCCGCCGGAGATCAGCCTTGACCAGCCACACAAAGTGCAGCACCGCGAACAGAGCGGACAGGTAGACCAGCCGATGGAGGCGTTTCCAGCGTGTGCCCAGCCGCTTTCTCCACCCGCGGGTGGACGTGATTGCGAGCGGCACTAGGCTCAGAAACGCGGCCAGCCCGATCTGGATGAAACGTTTGCCCCGGATTTCCTCCACGACCAATCCCAAGGCAAACCCATAGTCCAGCCCCACAAAGGTCAGCAGGTGCAGCCCCGCATACAGGAAAGCGTACAGTCCCAGCGGGCGACGTACCAGCATCACCTGCCTGCGGATTCCCTGCAGACGCTTGACCTCTATGCGTCGCAGCAGGCCGTACACAGGAGTGCAGGCCAGGGAGGACGTCAGGAGGATGAGCGCATACCGGCCTGTGCGCAGTGTGACCTCGCGAATCGGATCGGCGGTCAGGCGGTCCTGCAAAGAATCCCAGACCAGCAGGGCAAGCGGCGTGAGGGACGCCACGTGAGCCACGATGCGCAGCCAGCTCGATTGCAGTCTCTGCGCTAGAACCACGTGGCAAGATCCATTCCTTCGTATAGTGAGGAAACCTCCTCCCCATACCCGTTGAACATCAGGGTCTTGACCCTCCCCGCTTTTCCGATCCGGCGCTCCGTGGCCTGTGACCACCGCGGGTGCGGGACATTGGGGTTCACGTTTGCGTAAAACCCATACTCTGCTGGCGATTGCGTGATCCACAGCGAAGTCGGCATCTCGGCCACCAGGTCGATCTTGACGATCGACTTGATGCTTTTGAACCCGTACTTCCAGGGCACGACGAGGCGAATAGGGGCGCCGGTCTGCGGCAGCAGGGGCTTACCGTACAGGCCCGTTGCCAGGATCGTCAGGTCGTGCATCGCTTCGTCCAGGCGCAGCCCCTCAACGTACGGCCAATCGAGGCCCGGGCTGCGTTGTCCGGGCATACGTGCCGGATCGAGGAGGGTCTCAAAGCGCAGGTACTTGGCCTCCGAGGTCGGCTCGACCTCTCGAAGCAGGTCCCCAAGTGGAAATCCCAGCCAGGGAATGACCATCGACCATGCTTCGACGCAGCGCATGCGGTAGATGCGTTCCTCTTGGGTGAACTGGAGCAGATCGTCCAGGCTGTATGTCTTGGGATTCGCCACCAACCCTCCGACCTCGACCGTCCACGGGCGGCTCTCAAAGCCCTTTGCTATCGCCGCCACCTCTTCCTTGCCAAAGGAGAACTCATAGTAGTTGTTATAGGTGTTGATCGCGGCATAAGAAGTGAGCGGGCTCCCCAGCTCGTCTTCGCTGGCCTGCGGAGTGAGCCCTACCTCTGGCGTTGTGGCCGGGGGCTTTGTCACGTCCGGGGTAGCGGCGGGCTGCATAGGCTCCGGAGTGGGGGAGGGCGCTCCCTGTTGCTCGGAAGTCGCCTGCTCCTCAGGGACGTCCTGGCGCCCACAAGCAGCCAGTGCCAGCGCGCCCGCCGCTGCAGCACCCGCCGCTTTGATAAACTTGCGCCGGGAGAGGTACAGGTGTTCCGGTGTGATTTCAGATGGATCGATCTTGACCACGTCGCCTCCTCATGTTGCGCAGCGATCTCGATTATACTGTGCTTTGAGCCAGGACGCAACCGAGTATTATGTCGTGTCAGACAATTCAAGTGGTGCGCCTTCACCCTTCGCAGTAGCGCAAGCGGCTCGCTTGCACCCCGTTTGCGTTACTGACCAAGGGGCTCTCAAAGCGTCTGGAATGCCGTATTGCCCTCTGCCTGATCGGCAGGAGCAGACAGCAGGGCAGGACGCCCGCCTATGCCATCTAGACGTCCTCACGTGGCGAAACCGTACTTGACAAAGCGAACCAGGCGCACTATTCTGGTATCCACAGTAGAGGGATGGTGGTGCAGATGGCGCGTGTGTTGTGTGTCAATCCCTGGATCTATGACTTTGCGGCCTACAACCTGTGGATGGAGCCCTTGGGCCTGCTGTCGGTGGCGGGTGCCCTGCGCCATGCCGGGCACCAGGTTTCGTTGATCGACTGCCTCGACCGCTGCCACCCCGATGCTCCCGCGCCTCGTTCCAGGCAGGATCGGTATGGCTGTGGGCAGTACAGCAAGGTGGAGGTGCCCAAGCCGCCTGTGCTCGCTCACGTTCCACGCCGTTGGGGTCGGTATGGCCTGCCCGTCGAGGTGTTCGAGGCTGAGCTGGATGCCCAGCCTCGCCCCGATGCGATCCTCGTCACCTCGATGATGACCTACTGGTACCCGGGCCCCTTTGAGGCCATCCGCCGCCTCAAGGCGCGTTGGCCCGACGTGCCACTGGCGCTGGGAGGCGTCTATGCCACGTTGTGCGCGGCGCACGCCCGCGCCGGTACGGGCGCGGACGCAGTGCTCACCGGGCCAGGCGAGGTCGTAGGCTTGCGCTGGGTGCAGGAGGTCACCGGGGGATCCCGCACCGATGCGGTGCCCCTTGACGATGTCCTCCCCGCTCACGACCTCCGTCGCCCGCAGGGCTATGTGGCCGTACAGACCGCGCGTGGCTGCCCCTACCGCTGTCCCTACTGCGCCGTCGGCCTCCTCGCGCCCGGACGATTCTGTCCGCGCCCGCCGGAAGGGGTGGTGAGCGAGATCGCCTGGTGCGTCGAATCCCTCGGTGCGCGCGATGTGGCCTTCTACGATGACGCCCTGCTGGCAAACGCGGAGCGCCACATCCACCCCATCCTCGACGGGCTGATCGCCCGCCGTCTGCGGGTTCGCCTCCACGGCCCGAACGGCCTGCACGCCCGGTTCATCGACCGCGCTCTGGCGGACAAGATGCGCCGTGCCGGTTGGGTGACCGTACGACTGGGCTTGGAGACCATCGATCCGGAGGACCAATGGCGCGATGGGGGCAAGGTCGACGAGGCGAGCTTTGCTCGGGCCGTAGAGGCTCTGCTCGGGGCCGGGTTCTTGACGGAACAAGTCGCGGCCTACGTATTGATCGGCAGGCCGGGGCGGGACGCGGCGGATCGGCTGCGCCTGTGCCAAGTGGCCCGCGACACAGTCGCCTATGCGCACAGCCTGGGCGTCCAGGTGCTCACAGCCCAGTTCTCACCGATCCCCGGCACGGTAGAGTGGGAGTGGGCGGTCTCCGCGGGCTACTTTGCTCCTGATGCCGATCCGCTGCTGCACAACAACTCGATCTACCCCTGCGCCGACGCGGGGGCCTGGGAGGCGATCAAACAGCAGATCCGCGAGGGCAATCGTGCGCTGAGGACCTCCTGAGACGGGACGGAGGGTACCCCTACTGCAGTCGCTGATCCAGGAAACCGAAGCGATTCACTCGGACCGAGATCGGTAGGGCAGGGCTTGCCCATACCGCGCATCGCCCCTCCCTGTTGCGCGAAATGGCACCCGGGTCACCGCCCCCGGTGGAAAACCTCGATCGTGCGCGCGATCGTCCCTTCCAGGTCCAAGCCGTACACGGCCCGGTTGCTCTCCGCTACCTGCGCCAGCAGGGCAGGGGGGAACGCTTCCACCCCGGAAAGGGCGCCAGCCAGTGCGCCCGCGATGCAGCCATAGCAGTCAATGTCCTCGTAGCGCACAGGCTTCCCGTGCGCGTTGATCCCCACGTGGTTCACCGCGATCAGGATCGATCGCATCGGGTTCCCCTCCGCTGCCAGGACGGCCAAGAGAGCGACGGCAAAGGTCCTGAACGGGTCAAAGGCGGGGTAGTTTCGAAAAGCCACGGATAGGGCCCAGGCCGTCGCCTGGTCTGGTTGCGGGTCGGCCACCAGGGGATAGTATTGGGGAAGGTGCCCCACGACGAACGGCTCGCTGAACTCCCCTCCAAGGTGAAGGGGATCGCAGGTCACGATTCGTTCATAGAGCGCCTGCGGAGTGATCTCCTCGGCAATGGCGATGCTGATCGCCGCGGCGAGCAGGGCCACAGCCTCCCTTGCGTAACCGATGTCATAAAAGTCCGCCCGGAACGACGCCTCGTACGCCTCCTCCGGCTGCCCTGGGAACAATAGCCCTGCCCACGTGAACGCGATCAGCCCGCTCAGGACGGGGAAATTGAGCCCAAGGCTGCGCGCCAGGAGCACGTCGGGCGTGAGGCCGGGGTACAGCTCGGAGGTTTGGCCCAGGTACCCTCGGCACGCGCCCTCCCAGTGCTCGAACTGCTTCCACGTGATCGCCGCATGGCCCGGAAAGACGATGTCCGGCTGCTCATAGATCTCCAGGTAGCGGGTGGCCAGATCCCTCGCACTGGGCATACACTCCAGGCGGTTCGCCAATTCCAGGAACAGCCAGTTGAGGCGGGTGTCGTCTGTCGCTGTCCCTGCGGGAGGTAAGCCTCCGCCGGGAAGTCCCCACACGCCGTGCGGGCCGCTGGCCCGCTCATATGGATACAGGCCGTCGATCCAGTCTCCTCCGGTGAGGGCCGGAACCCGCTCTAGCGGCCCAAACTCAAAGGGTCCGCCGAGGGCGTCGCCCAGTGCCGCGCCCAAAACACACCCTCGGATCTTTGATTCCAGGCTCGCAGTGGTCATTGGCGTTCCTCCAACGTGGACTCCACGTCTGCTGTAAAGTCTCTCGACAAACCTACGGGAACGTAGAGCGGCAAACCCACGCCGATCCGCGTCTGTGCAAAGTCCCTCGACAAACCTACGCGAACGTAGCGGCGGCATCCCTATGCCGCTGGTCGGCGCTTCAGAATGCCTGGCTCGAAATGCCCTTGACAGAATGGTACCAATGTGGTATACTAGTATTGCCTACTTGGTTGTATTCTTGGACAGTCTCTCCAGATGTGACTCGGGGCGCGGTATAGAAGCCCGCCGCCCCTCTCCCGTCGGCGGCGAAACAGGGAAGAAAAACGAAACGCGCCGCAAAATCAAGTACCGGTACAGGGATCACCATTCGATGTCGGAGACACTGGCCTTCGTGTAGCGAAATAGGCCATACTCCCCAAATCCAGCCAGGAAAGCCATCAAGTCGAACCGCGGCCCGATGTCCAGGCTGGCGTCAAAGCCCTCCTCACTCGCCTCAAACCATCCGCCGAGCACGACCTTCTTTTTCAGTCCCTTGTTGGGAACGTCAAAGCGATAACGGTTGCCCTCGCGCCGTAGGGAGTAGGGGAGGTAGGCATCGCGCAAGTAGTGTTCCAGCGTCCGGCGCGGTTCGGAGAAATGCTCTGCTGGCAGGTGGAGGTCCAGGTGTAGGCGGGTGAACGTGCCCGGCACGAACCCCTCGGCTGGATGAATGACCCGGACATGGTCTCCAGCCTGCCAGCGGGGTTCCGCCAGGGCGTGCTCCAGGGCAGCAGCGTCCCAGGCCTTTAGGGCGCAAACCGTCTCTCCGCTCATCGTGGGGAAGCGGCGATCGTTCAAGGGGTGCGTGAACAGGCTCTCTCGCACCGACAGTAAGTTGTCGGTCAGTTCGGGGTAGCGAGCCAGGATCTCCCGGAACACAAAGGCGTTGAGAAACGCGGGGGCGACTCCCTCTACCAACGGGCCCAGCCGGATCCGGCAGTAGACGGGCTGAAGGCGGTGTTTGCGGCTCATCGTCTCTTGCAGGCGGGCAATGTAGCTGTCACCCTCGGGCGCCTGGAGCCGATGCCGCATGATCGTCTGTCGCTCCTCCTGATCCAGGCATGCCCCGCATCCCAGGCAGCGTCCGTGCCCGTCGCGCCCCCCCAGGCAGTACCCCGTGTCCCTCCCCGAGAGGGCTTCTTGATACTGCCGGTACAGGAACTCGGGCCCGATGTCGGACTGGACGTGTTCCATCGGAAAAACATAGTCCGGTCCCTTTTCTCCCAGGAATGCCTCATTCCAGCGTCCCTCCCGGACCATCCATGCTCGGAGTTCCTCCCAGTAGATGGGAGGCAGCGTGTCCTCGAATACGTGACCCTTGCGCGCCATCTCCACGACCGGTCCGACCAACCAGTGTCCGCCCAGGGCCAACACCTGGGTGGCGCAGTAGGTAGGCCAGTCAAAGGCCAGCCGGAACTCGAACCCGTTTGTCTCACAGGCAGATTTGGCCTGGCCGATCAGCGGGCGCCACGCTTCCTCGTCGAGATGCAGCCTGTCGTAGCGCAGCGGCGTAAAAGGCATGCGGATCAGCAGTCCAAAGCTGAAAATCACGCGGATGCCCCGGTTCCGTGAGCGCCGGACATCTTTGAGCTTTCTCAGAAACTGGCGGAACTCTGTGATGTCCTCCTCGGTCTCGGTTCCGGTCAGGACGTAAAAGAGCTTGACCTCGCGGATCTTGTGCGTGAAGAGCCTTTCCAGCAAGCGGACGATGTCTTCTGTGGGCAGGCTCTTGTGCAGCCAGGCGCGCTGGCGCGCGCTGATCCCCTCGATGCCCAGGGTGTAACTCCGCTTGTCGGCCTCGACCTCCGCTTGCAGCAGGGTCGCCGTGTGCTGCAGGATGTCCACGCGCTGGCTCTTAAAGCTGACACGATCGAACAGCGCGTGCAGCTCCAAGAGGAGCGCCATGATATCCTCGTGCGCGTTAAAGTTAAAGCTGTACAGGTTCAGCTCCTCGGCACCCTGAGCGTGCTTGAGCTGCCGGGCGGCAGACACTAGGTCGGGCAGGGGGATCTCGCGATACGGTTTGCGATCGTATCCTTCAAAGCAGAACGAGCAGAATGCCGGGCAGCCATAGGTGATCTGCAAGTTTGCTGTGTGCGCCTCCGGGCCGTTGAGCAGAGGGTAGTCAACCGGCAGCAGATGTGCCTCTGGCGCGTGCAAGACAGCCTTGCGGGTCAGGCGCAGTGACCCTGCGGCCCAAAAGCCTTCCCTCTGCGTGGCGGCCTCCTCCAGCACCTGCCGCCTGTCTCGGTGGCGGCAATGTGCCAGGAACTGGACGAGGCTGCCGGTTCTACCTTCGCCTTCGCCAACGAAAATGCCATCGACCAGGCTGTCACCATCTGGGCACACGATCGCTTGAGCTGCCATCGCGTTGGACCCGCCGAGGATCATGAACGGCCACTCCTCTCCGCGCTGGCTGGAATAGAGCGGAATGTGAGAGTGAAGCAGGAGGTAGGGCAGGTTGATCAGCTCGAGGGTGTATGCGTTTGAGATCAATACCAGGTCGAACGCGTCTGCTGGGCGCAGTGACTGGACGCCGAGCAGGTAGGGGACGTTTCCTCGATCGAACACTTTGCGCGCGGACCGGTCGGGAAAGAACGCCATATCAATGAACGCCTGCGGAAGCGCTCGCCGGACTTCCTGGAACAGAAAGAGGTGGGGGATGGAGCGATCGACGTCTCGAAAAGGAGACAGCCGCACGATCAGCACCCGGTGGGACGCGCCCTCAAAGGCCGGGTTCCCGAACGTGGGGTTATCAAAGGGCAGGAAGGCTTCGACCTGCTTGAGATGATGTAGGTTCGTGCGTACGTGCGCTGCGTGCTCGGGCATGGGTTGAGCTTCACGGAATAACTACGCAAAATTAACGCCAGTTTCACTTACAAATGGCCTCAAATGTGATATACTAAGTGCAATCTAATCTTTCTCTCCTCCTTTCCTTACTGAAGGGCCAGCGATGCCGGACGCTGGCCCTTCCTCTTTATGTCATCAGGCTGCGCAGCAGGGCCAGGGCTTCCGCATCTTCGTGTAGGTCTTCGCTCTTGGGTGTTTCGAGCAGCATCGGCAGGTCGGCAAACCGAGGATCGTTCAAGATCAGGCGGAATGCTTCCAACCCGATGGTTCCCTTGCCGATGTGCTCGTGACGGTCTCGCTCGGCGCCCAGGTCGTACCTGGAGTCGTTGAGGTGCACGCAGCAGAGCTTGTCCAGGCCCAATACCTCGTCAAAGCGGGCGAACGTCTCGGCATAGCCCTCCGGTGTGCGCAGCTCGTGTCCCGAGGCCAGGGCATGCGCCGTGTCGATGCAGTAGCCGATCCGTGATCGGTCTTGGATGCGCTCCGCGATCTGCGCCAGTTCCTCAAAGGTCCGCCCGATGGTGTCGCCCTGCCCGGCAGTGTTCTCGAGCAGGGTGAGGACGGTGTACTCGGGATGCTCGGCGTATGCGTCGTTGATCCCCTGGGCAATGCGAGCGATGCCGCGATCGAGACCGCTTCCTCTATGGGATCCAGGATGCAGCACGAGGTAGGGGATGTCCGCCTCTTGACAGCGAGCGAGTTCCTCCCGGAATGCGTCGTTGGACATGGTGCGCACGGTTGAGTCGGGGGAGGCCAGGTTGATCAGGTAGATCGCGTGCGCCACTACCGGATGGATGCCGGTCTCGATCTGCGTCTTTCGGAACAGCTCGAGCTCTTCCGGCGTGCGCTGCTTGCTCTGCCAACGGTTGCTGTTGCGTGTGAACACCTGGATCGTCTCACAGCCGATCGACTGACCACGCTCCAGGGCCAGGTGCAGGCCGCCCAAGATGGACATGTGTGCGCCCAGTCTGGGCATCGTCATCGCTCCTTCGCGGCCGTGTGCTGTGCGCTGTGGTTTCCCCGCTAGACCGCGCCTTTCAGGTGGCGGAGGGTCTCCCGTGCGATGAACTCTGCGCCGGGGCTCGGGTCAAAGACTTCGGCTGAGACGTACCCCTGAAAGTCCTCCTCCTCAAGTACGCTCAAGATCGACCCAAAGTCGAAATCGCCAGACCCGGGATAACCGCCATCCATCTCGTTGAGGTGGATGTGCTTGATGTGCGGCATGTAGCGACGCACCAGTTCTGGCAGGGGATCGGTTTCCAGGTGCGCGTTGTGCACGTCAAACATAGTCTGAAAATTGGGATGGTGGATCTCCTTGACCATC
The DNA here is from genome assembly GCA_016783145.1 of Anaerolineae bacterium. Lineage (GTDB taxonomy): Bacteria > Chloroflexota > Anaerolineae > JAFGEY01 > JAFGEY01 > BS750m-G44. The sequence goes on along the minus strand of JADHXD010000034.1, from coordinate 2,697 downwards.
TCAACCGCCTCCGCCAGGGAAGTGACAAAGTTGGTCTGGTCGATGGACAAGGCTTCCATGCACAGCGTGACGTTGCGCTCTGCTGCCAGGTCAACGCAGGCAGCGATCATGTCGGTGAAGCGCTGCCAGGCTGTCGCGTACGGTACGCCTGCCTGCACATCGCGCTGCCCGGGGGATCCAATGACCATTACCTTGCCGCCCACGTCGCCGCAGAAGCGGATCAGGTCCCTCATGTAGGCGGTCGTCCTCTGGCGAGTCGCCGCATCATCGGTGGTCGTGTGCAGTCCCTGTGGTGAGACAAACAGCCAGTGTAGCCCGGCGATGTCCAGCCCGGCGTCGTTCGCCTGCGTGCGGAGGACCACTCGTTCGCCAGGCGACAGGTCGGTGACCGATTCAGCCAGGGTGAACGGGGCGATCTCGACGCCATCGTACCCCGCGTCGGCGATCACCTGCACCGTGTCCGCCCACGTCCAGCCGTCGAACACTTCGTTGCACAGACAGTATTTCATGTTTGCCCTTTGCACACTTTCAGAGGAATGGTGTGGTTTTTTCCTGCGCGGCTCGCGGCTCAGGAAGGGGCGTGACTCTATTCCAGCCACTCTCGCATCTTTTGGACGTACTGCGGGAAAGCGATCTCGGGCTCTGCCAGTTCGGGAATCCAGCGTTTTTCCCATTCCAGGATAGCATACCCGTCGTAACCACCATCCACCAACATATCGAGCATGGGTTTCAAGGGCACGTCACCCTCGCCCAGCAGGACGTAGGTGTGCCCTCCACCCGCATCGGGGAGCGAGTCCTTGACGTGTATGCTGACCGTGTAGGGGGCCAGGTTGGCATAGGTCACCTGAGGTAGCTCGCCGTTGGTGCGGAAAGGGTGGTGCAGGTCCCACAGCACGCGCACGCGGGGATGGTCGGCCTCTGCCATCAAGCGGGCGAACGTGGCCGAGTCGGTCCAATCGTCGTGGGTCTCCAGGGCCAGGGTGACGTCAAACTGCTCCGCTTCGTCGCCGATCTGCCTCAAGTTCTCGACGAGTGTGGGCAGGATGCTGTCCACGGTGTGGCCCTTGGGGACGCGACCGCCGTACACGCGGAGGATGTGTGTGCCCAGCTTGGCGGCCAGTTCCATATTGCGCCGCGTCTCATCGAACTGCTTCTCCTTCTCCCCAGGATCGACGATGGCATAGCGCGCTCCGATGGCGATGCCCGAGATGTCGACGCCGTGATCGGCGAACATGCGTATGGTACCGTTCAGGCCGGTGGTGAACTCGGGACGTTTGCTGATGTCTATCTCCTCCAGTAGGCCCCGGAAATCGACGCCGTCGTAGCCCAGTTGGGCGGCGTTCTCGACGACTTGCCGCAGCGTCCACTGAGGACAACCCAGAGTGGTAAAAGAGAGTTTCATCTTGTTCATTCCTCCTCTGAATGTGAGCGTATGGTGGACTTGATTATACCCCAAGGTGGATCATTCACAAAAAGGGATACCCGCCACGTGGCTCAGAGGGAAGGGCGTGGGCCCTGGCGTGAGCCGCCTAGGTGCGCGGGAGCGTGATCTGGAAGGTGGACCCCTTGCCGACCGTGCTCTCTACCTCGATCTCGCCACCGTGAGCCTCTACCCACGCACGGGCGATTGCCAGCCCCAGCCCAGATCCTCCAGAAGCGCGATCACGGGCGTTATCGCTCCGATAGAAGCGGTCAAACACGTGTGACAGGTCGGCAGGCGCAATGCCCTGCCCGGTGTCCGTGACGGCGATGCGGATCAGGTGCTCTGCCTGACGCGCGCGGAGGGCGATGGTGCCGTCACGGGGAGTGTAGCAAAGTGCATTGCTGACCAGGTTGCCGATCACTTGACGCAAGCGGTCTACATCCCCCTCAACGTAGAGCGCGTCCGGCGGCGAATCGACGCGCAGATCGACGCCCTTGTCGTCGGCTGCGGCCCTCGCGCTTTCCGCAACTCCGTTCAACAACTCGGACACGTTCACGTCGGTGCGGATCAACTGGAGCTGGCCCGCGTCCGCCAGGGAGAGTAGCCGCAGATCCTCCACCAGCCGCTGCAGGAGCATCGTTTCCTCGTAGATGGGGCTCAGGTGCTCGGTATCCTGTGGGTAGACGCCGTCAAGCACGGCCTCGAGGTTCCCGCGAATGATGCTCAGCGGGTTGCGCAGCTCGTGGGCGATGTCGGCTGTCATCTGTCGTCGCTGCACCTGGGCGGCTTGCAGGTCTCCAGCCATGTTGTTGAACGCCTGTGCCAGCTCACCGACCTCGTCTCGGGTGCGTACTACGACGCGCTGGGACAGGTCGCCCTCAGCCATCGCCTCTGCTGCCGCCGTGAGCTTGTGCAGCGGTGCGACAAGCTGGCGCGAGAGAAAGGCGGCGGCGACCAGCGAGGCCACAGCCACGAGCAGCACGGCCCACAACAGGGCCCGGTCTACCGCGTCCAAGAACCGGCGCTCCAACTCGGAATGACCAGAGAGATCCCCTGTCGTGGCCCAGAGCGTGCCGACTGCGTTCCCGTCCACGACGATGGGCGCCCCTCCCTCCTGCTGTTCAGCATCGATGGGCAGGCCGACCAGCTCATCCGCTGTGTCATAGACCACCCATCCGTCCGGGTCAGCGATCAGGAACCGGTCATAGTCAGGATCGCCCGCGCCCTGCATTCTCCATCCACGTCCTGGACCGCGAGATCCGCCTGTCTCGGGG
>JADHXD010000159.1 GCA_016783145.1 Anaerolineae bacterium | reverse complement strand
TGCCTGGGTACAATGTACCCCCAATCGCGTAGGCTGGCAACTTCATTATGTATGGACGCTACCCCCTCTGAGACTGCTTTTACGGACACAATGCCTGGTTTTGACTATCTGTCTGTCCCCAACGCGGAACGCTCACTGCCGGTGCAGGTGTAGGCAGGCCCATCTGCCGAGATGGCGAGGTGCTTTGGCCGTTGGGCGGGCCGCAAGTTCGCTGCGACGATCCGGGCGCGCGGTGGGGCACAAGCGGGCCGCTTGTGCTACGGCGAGGGCCGTGAGTGGCTTCTGCTGTTGGGCGGGCCGCAAGTGCCCTGTGAGGATTCGGGCGCGCCGGTTGTGCTACAGTCGGGGCCGCAAGCAGGTCGCCTGCGCTGACTGCTGGCTTCGTATAGCTAAGGCAGCAGCGCTGATTTGACAGTGAGCAAGGGGTGTGCTAGACTGTCGTCTTAATCTACTTCAGGAGGGCACCGCAGACCCACATGAAAGCAATACGGACCACACTGCCACGCTTTGAGCCTACGTACGGCTGGACCAACCGTGTCCTGCGCGTGGATCTGTCGGAGGGACGGATCTGGGCGCAAGAGACCGCTCCCTATGCGCCCGAATACCTGGCGGCGCGGGGGCTCGCGGCCAAGATCTTGTGGGACGAGTATCCCAGGCCCGTGGACCCCTTTGACCCGCGCAGTCCGCTGATGGTGATGCCCGGCACTCTCACCGGGACGCGCGCTCCTTACTCGGGGAGGACGTGCGTATGCGGGTTCAGCCCGCAGTGTGCCCCATACCCGTGGTTCACGCGCTCCAACATCGGCGCGGACTGGGGTGCCAGGCTCAAGCAGGCTGGCTACGATGGTCTGGTCGTCACCGGAGCCAGCGAGAGCCCAGTCCGCATTCTCGTCGCAGGGGACGAGGTGAGCGTCCTTCCGGCAGAGGAGCTGTGGGGACTGGATACGATCGAGACGCAGGAAACGATACAGGGCACCGATGGCAAACTGGCGTGCTCGCTGGTCATCGGTCCATCAGGGGAGCGCCTCTCCCGAATCGCGACCATCCAAACGGGGGCTTCCTCCGTCGCCGGGCAGGGGGGATTCGGGGCGGTGATGGGCTCAAAGAAACTCAAAGCGATCACCGTCGTGGGCAAGGGACAGGTGCCCGTGGCCGATCCGGATCGCCTGCGATGGCTGTTCCGGGCAGTGGGTGAGGAGACGCGCACGCACCGAGGCCAGCGCGGTGGCCTGGAGCGGATCAACGAGAGGCTGGCAAACGAAGGGGGCGGTAAAGCGCGCCTCGAATCCTGCACCCTATCCTGTCCCTCGCCTTGCAGGCTGCATTTCTCGGACGTTCCGGGCTGTCACTTTGACCGCAAGTGGTCCGGCGCAATGAGCTGCGTCAGTGGGTGTTTCAGAGGGGGCGGGCGGGTTGGGGTCCACGACTGGGATCTGGGCTTCCGCGGGGCTATGGAGCTCAACGTGTATGCTAACCGTCTGGGCCTCAACCACTGGGACATCCTGGTGGGCATGGTCCCGTGGCTGCGCATGTGCAACCTGGAGGGACTCCTGTCCGAGGTCAACGGACGCCCGTTTGACCTGAACTCGAGCGCTTTCTGGGTCGATCTGCTGCACGACGTGGCCTACCGCGTGGGCATAGGCGATGCTCTCGCCGAGGGAGGATGGCGCGCCGCGCTGCGGCTGGACCTGGGTGTCGAGCTGATGCGCCGCTACTACACCGGCTGGGGGTACTCGGGTCACTGGGATGGACACGCTGCCTTTGTGAACCGGATCGTGTATCCGTTCTGGTTGGTGGGCGCACTGCACTGGGCGATGGACACGCGCGATCCGGCAAGCAGCACCCACGGCTACGTGCAGAGTGTGATGACGTGGGGGCCGTTCGGCAGACGGCGCTCTCGCTCGAAGGATGGGACCGATGAGCCCGCGATCACCTGGGACCAAATGCGCGCGATAGGGGAGCGTGTATACGGGCGGGCCGATGCGCTGGATCCGCTCAGCGGCTACGAGGGAAAAGAGATCCCGGCAGCGTATCACGGGCTGCGGTCGGTGATGAAGGACTGCCTGCCGACCGACGACCAGGTGTTTCCGCTGATATACAGCCCAAATACGGAGGACGGTTTCTGCCGGATCGGGGACATCGACGGTCCGGACGTGGACGCAGCCATCCTGCGCGCAGGGACGGGATTGGACTGGGACACCGCCGAGTTTGAGCGGGCCGCCGAGCGTGTGCTGAACCTGGAGCGGGCGATCGTCGTGCGACACTATGGGCGGACGAGGGCGATGGATGAGTGCGTCCTGCCCGCGTTCGAGTACGATGAGAACTGGGTGAACCCCGAGATTGGCGTGCGGATGAAATTGGACCGCGCCCAGTTCGAGCCCGTGATGGATGCGTACTATCGGCTGCGCGGCTGGGATGTGGAGACGGGGTGGCCTACCCGACAGCGGCTAGAAAGCCTGGATCTGGGGGACGTTCACAGTGAGATGGTCGCCGGGGCAGAGGCGGCGAGGGAGCGCTTGCCTGAGCTGCTGCCAGAGGGACCTGTCCAGGATCACCATCACCTAGATCCAGACCGGGTCGGAGAGGAAGAAGCCGCTCGGGCGCCGGCGTAAACAACGCGCTGACCCAACAGAAAGCGAGCCGCAGTACCCCGTGGGGGCGCTGCGGCTCGCGCGATCCCATCCGCTATCCGCTTCGACGACTGCGACCCGCCCACATCGGCCGGCCGTCGGCATCGCGCAGGGTAATGCTTTCGCCTGTGGCCAGCTTGACGACCTGTCCGGCTTTGAACTCCTCATTCTCATAGTAGCCGGACACACGGACCGTCTCGCCTACTTCCAGCACGAACCCCTGGCCCTCGCGGTAGTGGCTCGGCCCCAGGCCAACCTGCAGGGTCTGGCCCTCCGCCGTCTCGATCACCAGCTCTGACGTCTCCAGGACCGTCCCTTGGATCGTCTGCCAGTCCGAGTGGTCCGCCTGCGGCTCCGGCTGTGACTGAAGGGCCTGGCCCTGTCCGCGCGCACTGCCTCCGCCTTGCTCTGCGGACACTTGGCCTGCCCTGCTCTGTCCCTGACCGCGCCCACCGCCACCGCCCTGCGCCGTGGACACCTGGCTCTCCTGGCCTTGACCCTGACCGCGCCCACCGCCACCGCCCTGCGCCGTGGACGCCTGGCTCTCCTGGCCTTGACCCTGGCCACGGCCGTAGCCGCCACCAGGCGCGCTCTCCTCGATGCAGCCATCCGTACCGCATTCCTCGGCGTCCGCGGCCTGACGCCAACCGCCGCGCTGCCCGCCCTGGAGGGCGGTCTCTGCCCTGGCAGTGGCATTCCGGCCTTGCTGCCCCAGGCCCTGCTGCCCCAGGCCCTGCTGCGCGTGCACGCTCTCGGACCTGCCCGCCAGGGCGATGACCCCGGCGACGACCGCGCCGACCATCACCAGCAGTAGTCCACCGACCAACGCTTTCCTCAACATTTCTACTACTCCTTTCTGAGAGTATGTTCCTCTATGCTTCCTGAGAGTCTCTTTACCTACGCCCACAGTATACTCCCACGATGTGAACAGATCGTAAAGAGCGTGTAGGTGAATCGTGTAGATGAACAGGTCGCCGGCCCTGGGATGTGCAGAACGTGACCCAGCACAAAGGTCTCGGGCTTACGGTGAAACCTTGTAAGGGCATTACACGTAATGCAGTTACAGAGTACCAGAGACCCGATAGTCAGATCGAATAGGAGAGGGATAGACGTGAAAAAGACAGTGATCGTATCCAAACAGAACCCTGGCTGCCTGGTGCAGGTCTTGTGGTTCGCGCTGATCGGCTGGTGGGCAGGACAACTGTGGATGGCTGCGGCCTGGTTCCTGATGGTCACCATCGTCGGAGCGCCGCTGGCGGTGGCGATGCTCAACAAGCTGCCCCAGGTGATCGCCTTGCGCGGGCAGACTGTGGGCGTGGAGGTGACCCAGGTGGGCGATCTGGAGCGCGTAAAGACCACAAGCCACGTGCCGCAGCGGAACATCGTGCTGCGCGCGATCTACTTTATCCTGATCGGCTGGTGGGTGAGCGCGCTGTGGATGGAGGCGGCATACGCCGTGTGCCTGAGCATCATCGGGCTGCCGATTGGGTTCTGGATGTTTGACCAGGTGCCCCTACTGCTCTCACTGCACAGGTAGTGGGGGACAGCGGGAGGCCCGTGCGGCTGTTGTGCAATGCTGGTCGCACGCCGTTTAGCGAATGGGAGGGAGGCAAGTGTGATGTTTGAGTTGCTGGGTTTCGTGATCAAGCTGCCGTTCATATTGCTTGGAGCCGTGCTCTCGGTGGGTTTCGGCCTGCTGGGGGCGGTCCTGTCCGTCCTGAGTGGACTGTGGACGGTGTTCGCGTTCGCTGTAGCGGCCCTGTTTGTGGCCTGGGTGCTGGCCAAGGCGCTCGAAGGTAGGCGGGCCGTTCCGGCCAAGCGGTAGCGCGGCAGGGGGTGCCGCCCCTGCGGTGATGCTCCTGGCAGCGAGGAGCGAAAAGCAGAAACAGGACGCCCGGCGAGTCGCCGGGCGTCTTTACTTGTATCGACCGTACGTCCTGGCGGTGTGGACCATAGCGTGGATGTTCTCGTCGGGGGTGTCGCGGCCGCACTGATCCCCGGTGGACAGGATGAACCCGCCGCCACGGGCTGCGCCATCGATGGCCTGCACGCTCGCCGCGACCACGTCGTCTGGGGAACCGTGCAGCATGGTCCTGGTGGTGTGGAGGTTGCCCTTGAGCACGATCCTGTCGCCATAGAGGCGCTTCAGTTCGGCGAGGTCGCAGTCTCCCATGGGCGGGATTTCCAAGGGATCGATGACGGTGAGCATGGTCTCCTGGGCGGCCATCTTGACGAGTTCGCTCTCTGGACCGCACGAATGCACGTGCGTGGGAATGCCCAGGTCGGCGGCGAGCTCGGTGACGCGCCGGAGCACGGGGAGGGCGAGCTCGCGAAAGATCGCCGGCGACTGCCACACCAGGGTCCCTGATCCGCCGCAGAGCAAAAAGTCAGGCTTGGTTTCGAGCTGGGCGATGCGCCGCATGCGGCGCTCAACGCGCTCGATCATCCGGTCTCGCTTGTCGTAGAAGGGGTGAGGGTCGTCATAGTACGCATAGATGTCGTCCGGGCCGCTGAGGAGGACAGTGGACGCCCCGCTGGGCATGCCGACGATGCCCTGGTCGCCCATTTCACGCTTGATCAGAGCCCAAAGTTCGAGGCCGGTCGGCCACTCCCTGGCCTCCTCGATCTCTTCCCAGGCCGACGGCACCGCCGGAAGCCCGATCTTGGCGGGGAGCACATTCGTTGCCGGAGGGTTGTCGGCGGTGTGCACGCGGACATACCGGTCCCACTCGCCGGTCTCCAGGCAGAACCCCTGGGTCACAAAGCGCTCGCTGCCGCGATGTACGATCCGGTCGACCCAGTGCTCGTCCAGGTCGTCAAAGAGGTCCCCGAACTGGTAGAGCTCAAAGCCACCGTCGATGTCAAAGTACTTGATGGCGTGAATGTAGGCTTTCCACAGCGGCGGGTCCTGGTAGACATAGATCTCCCAAAATGGCTTTCCCGTCAGTCGTGCGGGGACCATGTTGGAGATATCCGGGCAGACGGGCACGCAGTCCGGGATCTCGCCGCGCAGTACGGCCAGCAGTCTCTCTCGCGATGTCCATCCCATTGGCAGATCGTCTCCTCACACCGGGCCCAAGGGCGCCGGTCCACGGCTTTGCGGGGTGCTGTGTGGCGTGGATACCGTGCTGCGCGCTATGCCAAAGCGAGCTTTGCCAGGGGCTCCAGGTCTGGCGGGCAGTCGGGCAGCAAGGGGTCCTCGCCGTCGAGCATGGTCCAATGACCTGCCCGGCCCAACGCCTCGAGCGCCAGCGAGAGATTGCCCATACAGATCCCGCCATCATAGTAGCGGTATGCCTGGTGGTGCTCTGGTCCATACCGCCGGTTGTGCCGACGGACAAAGAGATAGAGCATCCCCTCGAGCCACAGGAACCGCCACGGCTGCGCGTTATCGGCAGAGGGAGCGGCGCGGGCGGCCTCGATGAGCGGGGCGATCTCGTCGTCAGGGAGGGCAGGATACTCAAAGGACCCCTGGAAAAAGATGCGCTCGGGCGGGAGCTTGTTCACCGCGCCCACGACGCGACGTATGGCACTGTTGACTGCCCGCCCCCCCACGCTGGTCGCCGGATAGCCAAAGACGAGGAACGCGCCGATGTGCGCCGTCTCGGGAAGCCCAAAGCGCGCGCGAACGGCCTCCTCCCGCGCGAGGCAGCCCACGTAGCACGTGCCGATGCCGAGCTCGGTCAGGCGCACTGCGACCTGCTCGACGCGGTAGCCGAGGTCCGTCCACACGTGCTCCTCACCTGTTCCATAGGGCAGGAGGTAGTGGGGAGGGGTCACCAACCGGCCATAGGCGCCCAGGTCCGCTGCCAGGTCCTCACCTGGCGCGACGTCCCGTGTCAGTACGGCAAAGTCGTTGTCGGGCAGGAGGGGCTTGGCCCCGGCAACGATGGCCCCAACTTGCTCCAGGATGTCCGCGCCGAGCGGATCGCGGGCATAGCGGCGGACGGAGCGCCGGGCAAGGATGGCCTGGTACAGGCCAGGGTTTTGACAGGGAGTGGTGGTCATGATATGATAGCGCCTCTCAAGGCTCTGCACACACGGTTGTGTGCCTGGGTAACAATCTGACGGCGAGTTGGACCAGATCATTGTACCACGGGGAAACCTGTGCGGCAAGTGCCGGTGTCCAGATAGAGGCATTCTGGGGGACCCTTTGCCGAGACCACAAGCTCCCTGCAAGGGTCTCGCCAGAGACCCTTGTGCACAAGCCCTCTGCGAGGATCTTTGACGAGCCGCTTGCCCTGTCCCGTCCGGGCCAGGACGGGGTGCTTTTGCACAAGCGAGCCGCATGTGCTACAGTTGGGGCCGCAAGTCCCCTGTGAGGATCTTTGGCGAACCGCTGGCGCACAAGCGAGCCGCTTGTGCTACTGTTCAGCGCGGTAATGCGATCCTCTCAAAATGCCTGACGATCAGGAGGAGCGAATGGTAACGCATCTCAGCGAACGGGAAAAGGAAACGCTGCAGGCACTGAAGGACCGTCTGCGCGAGGTCCGCGATCTGGAATCAGCGCTTGCCGTCCTGGGGTGGGATCAGATGACCTACATGCCGCCAGGGGGCGCGGCGGCGCGCGGGCGCCAGATGTCCACACTGGGCGAGCTAGCCCATGCCAAGTCCATCGATCCCGCTCTGGGCAAGTTGCTGGAGGACCTGCGACCGGTGGAAGAGCGTCTGCCGTACGATTCAGACGAAGCCAGCACCATCCGGGTCGCGCGGCGCGAGTACGAGAGATCGATTCAGGTGCCGCCCTCGTTCATCGCCCGGTTCTATGCCCATCGGGCCGAGTCGTATGCCGCCTGGGAAAAGGCTCGCCCGGAGAACGATTTCGCTGCGGTGCGGCCCTACCTGGAAAAGACGCTGGACCTCAGTCGTGAGCTGGCCCGGTTTTTCCCCGGCTATGAGCACATCGCCGATCCGTTGATCGACTTTTCGGACTATGGGATGAAGGCCTCTACCGTGCAAGCCGTCTTTGCCGAGCTGCGCGAGCGCCTGGTGCCCATCGTGCAGGCGATCACCACCCAGCCCCCAGCAGACGGCACATGCCTGCACGGCTCCTTTTCACGAGAGGGGCAGTCCGCGTTCTACGGGCAAGTGATCCGCGATTTTGGGTATGACCTGAATCGGGGGCGCTGCGACGTCAGCGCGCACCCGTTCACGACAGAGTTCTCGGTGGGGGACGTACGGATCACCGTGCGCTACGGGGAGAACGACCTGAGCGAGGCGATGTTCAGCGCGATGCACGAGGCCGGACACGCGATGTACGAGCAGGGAGTCGATCCGGACTACGAAGGCACACCTCTGGCTGGCGGCACATCGTCTGGCGTGCACGAGAGCCAGTCCCGTCTCTGGGAGAACGTGGTCGGCCGGAGCAGGGGGTTCTGGTCGGCAACCTATCCCAAGCTGCAGGCCATTTTCCCGGGGCAACTGGGGGACGTGCCGCTGGACACGTTCTACCGGGCGATCAACAAGGTGGAGCGATCGCTGATCCGGACAGATGCCGACGAGGTGACCTATAACCTGCACGTCATGCTGCGCTTTGACCTGGAGCTGGCGCTCCTGGAAGGGACCCTGGCGGTGCGCGACCTGCCTGAGGCCTGGCGCGCACGTTTTGAGGCAGACCTGGGCGTTGTTCCGCCCGATGATCGCGATGGGGTGATGCAGGACGTGCACTGGTATGACGGCACGATCGGCGGGGGATTCCAGGGATATACGCTGGGCAACATCCTCGGCGCCCAGTTCTACGACGCCGCGCTGGGGGCACATCCAGAGATCCCATCCGAGATTGAGCGCGGGAGGTTCGACCTGCTGCACGGATGGCTGAGGGAGAACATCTACCGGCTCGGCTCCAAGTACACCGCGCCGGAGCTGATCGAGCGCGTCACCGGCGGCCCCCTGCAAGTGGAGCCCTATATCCGCTATCTGCGTGCCAAGTACGGCGAGCTGTACGCGCTGTAGACCCCGCGACTCATCCCGCGGGAGGCTTGCGGCGCGTGAAACGCAGGCCGGACCAGGTGGCATCGACCGCGCAGACCTTATAGTCCACCAACCCCGATGCCAGGCCGACCTCACGTACGGCGGCTTGTGATAGGTCACTGGATACGCCCGACGACCTCTTGGGCCAGATGATCCACAGGCCGCCGCTCCCGATAGAGGCGCTGACCTGCGCGATGTCACGCTCCAGTTCGGCGCGGGAGCGAACGAACCACAGGGTCAGGTCGCATGGCACGCCCGCCTCGCGGGTCAGGACCACGCCGTCGGGCAGCGCGCTGAGCGTGTCCTCGAACCCCTCAGGCGCGCCGATCAGGGCGACCTTCGAGCCAGTCGCAATCCCGAGTTTCTTTAGGAGGGGCGTTCCCGCGTAGACGTCAAACAGGGAACCCAGGACGATGGGGTCCGCTGGAGGATGGGCGATGGCATGGGCCAGCGCGTCGCCGATCTGGTCCCAGGAGGCGTAGACGGCATCGGGCAGGATCTCGCGAATGCGCGCAACCTTGGCCGGGGCGCCGTCCACAAAGACCAGGGGCACGTGCCGGGTGGCTGTATCCTTGCGGATGAGGATCGCGGCGTCCCGTCCCTGGGAGGGAAGCCGGCCCAGGTCGATGACCACGGCCCCTGGGGGGTTCTCCCTCATCGCGCGCAGGCTGGACGGGGCGAACGGCGTGGGGTCCACCTCATAGCCGGACGCGCGGAGCCAGGTAGCTCGTTCTTGGGCCTCGGCGGCGTTCCAGTGGATGAGGCGGATTTGCTGCATAGTGTCCTCCGGGTGGGTGTGCGTGGCGGCGCAGACGCGGGAGCGTCGGCACGAGGTAGGTGGGCGGGGTGGGTGTGCGCGCCGGCGCAGACGCGGGAGTGTCGGCACGAGGTAGGTGGGCCGCGCAGGTGTGTGTGCCGACGCGGACGCGGGAGCGTCGGCACAAGCATCGGGGAGGCATTGTGGCTACCTGCGCTCCCGGCGGGTCACGATGAGCCACAGGAGCAGGATGCCAGCCCCGGCGAGGAGTGCCCCGCCTGTACCCTGGTACCCAGCCAGGTAGAACTGTGTCCCGCTTGCGGCCAGGGCAGCCAGGACCACGGCCCCCGTCAGCCGGCCTATTCCGCGTTCCAGTCGCCAGAATCGCTCGCCGAGCTCGGGGGTTCTGACGCTCAACTCGCCTCGCTCCAGCCTGTCCAGCAGGCTACCGGCGCGTCCGGGCAACTTGAGCAGCGCCTCGCCCAGCCGCCCGAGTTCCTTCACCAGGGTCCGCCGCCCGGTCTCACCAGACATCAGCTCCTGAGCGTAGGGCACGAGCGGCTCCCACGGGTTGAACTGCGGGTCCAGGCCGCTGCACATGCCAGAGAGGATGGCGATGGTGCGCCCAAAGAGGATCAGGTCCTCGGGGATCTGAAAGGGCATGGCGTAGATGAGCTCGCGGAACTCGTAGGCGACGGCCTGCATTTGCTCGTGGCTCATCTCGTGCACCTCGGCCAGGTTCCTGCCCCACACCTGCTCAAACATCCGCTCCTCCGCCTTCTCGAGCAGAGCAAGGTCGGCGTTGGGCAGCAGCACGCCGAGCATCTGGAATGACCGGACCAACCGCGCTGCATCTCTCGTCGCGAGAGCGATGAGTGTCTCCCTCATCCCATCGTGGAGGTTCGCCGGGATGCGACCGACCATGCCAAAGTCCACAAAGGTCAGGTGCCATTCGTCCTGGCCCTCCCCAGGCGAGACAAAGAGGTTTCCCGGATGCGGGTCGGCGTGAAAGAACCCGTCCTCAAAGGTCTGCTTGAGGTAGGTGTCAAACAACCGGCGGGCCACGTCCGCGCGATCGATGCCCGCGCGATCGATGGCCCCATAGTCCGTGATCTTTATCCCGGAGACATCCTCCAAGGTGAGCACGCGCCGGGTCGTGAGTGGCCAGACCACGCCGGGGATGCGGATGCCGGCGCGTCCCTGAAAGTTGGCGGCAAAGGTCTCTGCATTGCGTCCCTCTGCCAGGTAGTCGATCTCTTCATAGAGGATGCGAGAGAACTCGGACAGGAGCGCAGGGACGTTGGCCCGCCTGCGGATCGGCGGATAGCGTTCCAGCCACCTGCTCACGGTGCGAAAGGCCGCCAGGTCGGTGGCGATCACCCTCTCGATGTCCGGGCGCTGCACCTTGACAATGACCTGGAGAGGAGCGTCGTCCGCCGCGCTGTCTGCTGGATCCTGTCCTCTCGCCGCGCCCTGTGCCCCTACCTGTGCCCGGTGGACCTGCCCCAGGGATGCAGCGGCAAGAGGTACCTCCTCAAAGCGCACAAACCGGTCCGCAATCGACGCGCCCAGCTCTGTCTCGAGCAACTGGCGGATCTCGCCAAAGTCCTCTGCGGGAACGGCATCTTGGAGGGAAGCCAGCTCTGAGGTGATCTCGGTGGGGAGCACATCCAGACGCGAAGAGAGGAACTGCCCAAGCTTGATGAGCACCCCTCCCATCCGTATGGCGAGGCGGCGAAACGCAGCGGCAAAGCGCGTCAGGCGCTCAGAGCGCGTGCGCTCTGCCCATCCGCGGAGCCCCAGGCGGGGCAGGAAAAGCTCCCAAACAATCGTGCTTGCGGTCACCCGCGCGAAAAAGAGCACGATGTGACGGTACCGAGTGCGAAGCACTGTCTACCGACCTGCCTTTCGACCCCTGTCCCCCCTCGGGGTGTGCAAAGTGGGTTTGCTGCCTTGGGGAGAGGGTATGTCCTACGCCCGGGCGCTGAGCTGGCTAAAAGTCGTGCAGTTCGGCAATGGCCGCGTGCACGACCTCCACATCGATACCCAGCGCGTCGCAGATGGCGCCGGTGATCGCGATCCCGTGCGGCGGGCACCCGGGCACATAGATGCCGCGGTCCCGGTAGGCACGGGCGCATTGGCCCACCACGACCGCGCTCCCAGCGACGGGCGGTACGCCGTCAGGCGTACCCATAATGACGGTCAG
>JADHXD010000158.1 GCA_016783145.1 Anaerolineae bacterium | reverse complement strand
GCCTGCTAGAGACGGCAAGGACGGTCTCATCCGTGTACCGGGGTCTGTGTCGTGCCCACGACGGGGTGGAGCGCGGGGAGGCAATATGGTCATCAGGAGTGAAACTCAACTCCGACAAATGCTGGAAAGCGAGCGTACACGCTTGCAGGTGATACTGAAGCACTCGGGCTCACGGGGGAACGAGCATACGGGCTATGGGAATCACATGGCCGACGACGCAACCGAGGCCTTTGATCAGGCGATGGACTTTTCCGTGCGTCGAAGCCTGGAGGACACCTCTCGTGAGATCGACCACGCGTTGAGTAAACTCGATCAGGGCATCTATGGGGTGTGTGAGTCGTGCGGCATCCGGGTTGACTGGGCGAGGCTGGAGGCCAAGCCCGAGGCGCGACTGTGTATTCGGTGCCAGCAAAGGAGCGACTTTGGCCGCTAGCGGTGGGACGCACAAGGTAGGTTGGTGGGTGTTGCCTGGTGTTACCATCCTGACGGTGGCGCTGGACCAATTGACCAAGTATCTCGTGGTGACGAACCTGGGCCTGTACGAAGCATGGGCTCCGTTCCCTGCTTTGGCAAAGTGGTTCGATATTCACTATGTGACTAACACAGGCGCGGCGTTTGGCCTGTTTCGGAGTGGGGGGCTGTTTCTCAAGATCGTAGCGATCGTCGTCTCGCTGGTGATCCTGTTCTACTACCGGCACGTGCCAGATGGGCAGTGGTTGCTGCGAATCAGCCTCGGCCTGCAGCTTGGGGGTTCGCTGGGGAACCTCACCGACCGGCTGCGCGTGGGGCACGTGGTCGATTTTCTCGACTTTCGCGTCTGGCCGGTCTTTAACGTCGCAGACGCGTCCATTGTTTGCGGTGTGGCGTTGCTGGCCCTGTTGCTGCTGCGCGAGGACCGAGAGGAGCGCAAGAGGGCTGAAGCTCAGGAGAGCGCTGAAGGCGTGGGAGAACGTGCCTCCTCTGGGTAGGCAGAGGGCCGTGACAAGTCTGCTGAAGGCCGGGGTACTGCATCCCGGCCTTTTTCCGTGGGGCGAGGACCGATCAGTGGGGCGATGAGAGTGATGCATCCGACAGAGTATCAGATTGGCGAAGGTGGTGAGAGGCTGGACAGGTTCGTGACCGATCACCTGAACGGGATCTCACGCTCGACTGTACAGCACTGGATCAAGGCGGGCGAGATCACCGTGAACGGGCAGGCCGCTCGTGCGAGCCGGCGGCTGGTCGTTGGCGACGTGGTCCTTGTAGCACCGCCTGACACAGGGCCGTCCCCGATCGAGCCGCGCGAGATGGCACTGGACGTCGTGTATGAGGACGCCGACTGTGTCGTGATCGACAAACCTGGGGGGATGGTCGTGCACCCAGCGGCCAGCCACCAGCGGGATACGCTGGTGAATGCCGTACTGGCGCGCTACCCTGACATGGCAGCGATGGCCGATCCGGACACGACGGAGGGAAGGCGGCCCGGCATTGTGCACCGCCTCGACCGAGACACCTCAGGACTGATCGTCGTTGCCAAACACAAAGCCGCACGCCTGGCCCTGCAGCGCCAATTCCAGGCACGGAGCGTGGAAAAGACCTACCTGGCCTTGCTCCAGGGGCGGCTCTCCGCTCCGGAAGGACGCATCACGGCACCCATCGGACGCGATCCGCGGAACCGGAAGCGGATGGCGGTGGTGGCCGGCGGGCGAGAGGCGATCACTGAGTATGCGACGCGCCAGCACCTGCGCACACGGTTTGGTGCCCGCGAGTCCTACACCCTGGTCGAGGTTCATCCGTTGACAGGACGCACGCACCAGATTCGCGTCCACTGTGCCCACATCGGGCATCCGATCCTGGGCGACAAGGTCTATGGGCGGCGTCGGCGGGGTCTCTCCTGCCCACGGCAGTTTCTGCACGCGTGCGGCCTGAGCTTCCAGCTTCCTGGCAGCGGGCGACGGGTGGAGTACTGCTCCCCTCTGCCCGATGACCTGCAGCAGGTGCTGTCGATGCTGGTCCCCGTGGTCTAGAGGTCACCGTTCTCTTGGCACGCGCAGCCAGTTCATAAGGAAGAGCATGAGCCAGCAGAGGACGGTGCCCTCGACCAGGTAGACGCTGCCGATCATGCCCCAGCCCAGGTGCAGCAGCCACCCGCCAACTTGCCCAACGGCGAACCCGACCCACGCCGCGATCAGGCAAAAGACCAGGTCGCGCGGCGATCCGTTGCGCCAGAGGTTAAAGAGGGCGGCGTAGATGCTGGCGATTACGGCCGAGAGGACCACAGCAGGCGGGATGGGTAGCACGGCTCACCTCGTAATCAGTCCGCCGCCGAGGACCACATCCCCGTCATAGAATACAACGCCTTGACCGGGGGTGATGTCGCGCAGCGGCTCGAATAGGCGCACACTGGCGCGGGCGCCTGGCAAGGGGTCAACCTGGGCCTCGGCCAGTCTGGCCCTGTAGCGGATCTTGACCGTAGCAGAGACCGGGCAGTCCGGAGGGCCACCGTTCACCCACCGGACATCCTCGGCGATCAACTCGGTGCTTCCCAGCTCGCGCTTGGGTCCGACGATCAGCGCGTTTCTACCCACATCGATGCGCAGTGCGTAGAGGGCCTCCGGCGCGGCAATGCCGATGCCACCCCGTTGGCCGATGGTGTAGGCGGCCAAGCCCTTGTGCTGGCCGATCACACGCCCACTGCTATCCAGGATGGGGCCGGGCTCAAACGCCTCAGGGGCGTATCGACGCAGGAAGCGCCGGTAGTCATTGTCGGGCACAAAGCAGAGGTCCTGGCTCTCTGGGGCTCGGGCAGCGGGGATCCGCCGTTGACGTGCCAATGCCCTGACCTCGTCCTTGGTCAACTCACCCAGTGGAAAGAGGATGTGAGGCAGTTCGTCCTGCCCCAGCATGTAGAGAACGTACGACTGGTCCTTGCGCGCGTCCACCCCCTTGAGCAGTTGGCAGGTCCGTCCACCGGGAGACAAACGAGTGCGCGCGTAGTGCCCTGTGGCCATCCGGTGCGCCCCCAGGGCAAAGGCTTTTCGCAGCAAGAGGCCGAACTTGACGTGGCGGTTGCAGTACAGGCAGGGATTCGGCGTGTAGCCGGCAGCATATCTGGCGATGAACCGATCGACCACACACTGCTTGAACTGCTCCCGCGCATCGACCACGTGCAGAGGGATGCCAAGCGCGTCGGCTACCTGCTGCGCGCCCTCTGTGGGACTGGTCGTGGCGGCAGCCTCCGATTCGTCGGACTCTGGGGGCTCCCGCCACAGGCGTAGCGTCAGGCCGATCACGTCAAAGCCTTGTCCCAGAAGCAGGCTAGCCGCGGTCGCGCTGTCCACTCCACCGCTCAGGGCGACGGCGATCTTTGCTTGGGCCATCAGTACGTTCTCGGTCCGCGGCGGGTGTTCACGTCATCCTTCCTTGCGCAGGGATTCGGGCGGTCGTGCGACCAGCACGTCTCGCTGCTTGATGGCCCTGTCCACGCGGTGAGCCAAGACATCGTAGGGCGGGTCGTTCAATACGAGCAGGGGACTGGTGGATTCGACCAGAGAGATCATTTCCTCGCGGGGATAGCGGCTGGACTCCCAGGCCAGGACCATAGCTCCGCTTGGCGGCAAGGCCGCAGCCCAAACGGGCAGCGCATTTGTCAGCAGAGAAGCGAGCTCCCCTCGATGCTGGATGCCATACGGCAGGTCGGCGACGATAAAGTGTGGTCGGAAGCCCGAGATCAAGGTGGGCGTGTCGACCGTATCTCCTCGGCTCAAGATGCACTGCTGGGGCGTCTCCTTGCCTATGCTAAAGCTCCATCGCCTGCCCACCTGCCGAAAGCGCTCGACCTTTTCGCTGCAGGCAATCCCGTGCCCGCGCATAAACTGCTTGATGAAGGCCACAGTGGATTCGACGTCCTGCTCTCTCTTCTCGATGCCGGCCACGCTGGCTCCCAGGGTCAAGGCCACAAAGAGTGTCGTCCCTCCCCCAGCCAGCGGGTCAAAGACGCGCAGGGTGCTCCACGGACGCTGAGCCAGGGGGCTGCTGAAACGAGCAACGTTGCACATAAAGTGGGTGAACATCTCGTTGGTCTTGCCTCGGTAGCGGCGTGTGGTCACCAGTTCCGGGGGCAAGGTAGGGCGGAAACCCGTCTCAATCGGGCGGAGCAGCGGTCCCTGCACTTCTCCCAGTTGCTCGTAGCGGACAAAGAAGGCAACCGCCATTGCCAGCATCCCCAGCTCGCGACGCTGGTCCTGGTCAGGCTCCTCTGGCAGGTCGAACTGCAGGTATGCCTGCCCGCCCAGCTCGACCGGGTGGAGCCCTGATATCTGGGCGCCCAATGGGCATAGCAGCAGCTCGTGCGGGGCTAGCGTATCTGCCAGGGCCGCGTACTGTGTGCTTCGCTGTGGCGCGATCTGTGCGACGAGCGTCGACATATGCGTTCCTCCAGGGCAGCGTGCCCTCATTCGAGATCGAGCAGGGTGCCGAGCAGATCGGCCAACGACCCCTCGACAAGCGCTCCAGCTTGTGGCTCGATGTCTCCGGCCTGCAAGTTGCCGCGCAGGCGTGCCAGTTCCACCTGCAGGCACTGGCGGATGGGCATGATCGCCGATGCCAGCTCATCCACGCGGGACTGATATGCGTCTATCCCGTGTGGTTCGCCGGGAAGCGTGCATCGTTCTGCAGCGTTCGCCAAGGCGATCAGGGCCTGGCCCACAGCCTGACCGAGGCTGGTGAGGTGGGCCCGCACATCTTGGGTCATCCAGACCTGGCTACGGCGCGAGGGCTCGTCCTGCGCTTCGGCCTGCCCCTCCACGACCTGACGCAGGTCTCGCGCATAGCGCGCGGCTCTGTCAACCGAGCGGATGGCTTTGGACAGCGCGTCACCGAGAGGTGCCCGAGGGGCACCCTCGGAGGGAACGACCCTGGCACGCATCTCGAGGTCACGGAGTGCGGCAGCCAGTTGTTCGGTAGCCGCAGCAGCTTCTGCAAGGACTGCCCGTCGACAGGCGAGCAGCGTGAGCAGGTACCGTCGGGCCTCGCCCTGCAGCGGGTAGGCGGGATCGAGGAGTAGGATCGAGTCCGTGATGCCCAGGGGATCCTGCGCAGGATAGTCGACCACCAGCGAGGTGCCCTCAGTCTGTGCGGGGTGGGGTAGGAGTCGTCCATCCAGCAGCAGCCTGTAGGCGACGATGCCCTCCCATCCGCGATCCCGCTCCAGTCGAAACGTCCCAGGGCCTGCCGCGGAGAGGACCAGCCCATCTTCGCTGGTCGCTACGACGCCCGACCCCCTGTCAAAGGAAAAACCGCCGCGTGCGGTGCTCGTGCTGCCGCCTCTGCGTCCCTGCAGGACCGCAGAAACCACCTGGTCGTCACGCAGGGTCGCGAATCCGACCCGCAGGCTACCGAGGGACATGGCGACCTCGCGCCGCCGTCCGCCAGCGTCCACATAGTGCACGGTGCCCTCGAATGTCTCGGGCCCGCGATTGACGGCGATGAGGAACACGGTCGAGGCAGCAGACGCACCTCCGCCGCTCGACCCGGTTGCATAGCGTATGCTGACATCGACCTGGCTGGCATCAGTCCAAACAGGGCGTTCCCCCACGTCTGCGGGTATGCAGAGATCCTGCCATCCCGCGGGGTCCAACGCCTGCACCGCCTCCACGCTCAAAAGCCGAACCCCATCGCCTACCTCATCCGCCAGAACGCGGCACGGCTCGAGCCACTCGTCGTACACGGGCCATCGCTGGCCGATCAGAACCAGGTCGCCTCCCCCTTGGGCGTATGCGAGCAGCTTGTGCTGGGCCTGGCGCGGCATACGCTCCTCGATGGGCACAAGGAGCAGCGGGTAGCCCGCGAGCTGATCGTGTGGCGCGCGCACCAGATCGAGTACGTCGAACGGCACCTGGAGGCGGACAAGCTGCTGTGCGACGTGCTGCGAGGCCAGCCGGGAGGCCGCCGCCTCTGTTTCCCGGCGCGGTCCCTCGGACGATTCCTGTGTCAATTCGTGTAGCGAATTCGTGTCGCTCCCCAATCCACCAACACAGAAGGTAGGATGGACGTGTCCCAGCGCAACACGTGCTTCCGTCCTGCTCTTCGCCAGTTCGGCGCCACCCGCTGCCAGGTAGGTGAACAACGCCTTGGTGTGCCAGAAGCAGGGACGGAGGAAACCATTCGGGCGGATGGGTGCGCCCGTGCCCCAGCGAATGGACGTTCCCACGTCGGGAGGATCGGGATCGGCCTGCACCCCTGGGCTGACCACCGCTGCCTCCAGCCCGCCGGCATACGTGGCCTGCAAGGCGAACGAGTGCGCGGCAGAGACTTGGGAGAGGAGGCTCGGCTGGTGTGGAGCGTAGGACGCGAGCAGCTTTGTCCGCCAGTGTGCATCGTGAACGTACTGGGCGAAATCCAGGGCCACCTCGTGACCGTCTCGCTGCAAGTGTGCAGAAAGGTTGTGGCCCAACCAAGGGCAAACCTCGGCCAGGGCAGAGATGCTGGGGAGCTGGCCTACCCTCATCCAGCGCGAAGGGGCAAGGTCGTGGAACACAGGTACAGGCCAGCCCGCTGTGCGCAGGAGCTTGGTGTAGGTCTGGAGGGCATAGGCCAGACACCAGTCGGCAAACTGGCTGACATCGAGGCATACGCGCACCCGTCGGGCTGCCGGGGATCCGGGCAGCTCGCCCGGCAGGGGGACGTCGCTGAAGGTGGCATGCGAGGTGCCGTAGGCGCTGTTGAGCGCGGCGATGCTCTGGTATCTCTTGCGCAGCCACACAGGCCACAGTGTGCGGGTGACGTGCGGGTTGTGGTCGATCATGTCAAGTGGATTGAGGGAGGGGGTCCGTTCGCCAGGAGGTGCCTCACCGCTCGATATCTCGTGATCCACCTGCAGGGCGATGATTGGACCGGCCGGCCACTGCGCGGAAAGAAACGCTTCCGCGGTACGCGCGTACCAGCGGCGGACGTATTCCACGTATAGGGGATGGGTGTATGAACAGCGTGGTGCGCCGCTGTCCGGGCATCGCCAAGGGGTCCCATCGACGTGAAGGGCGTATAGCTCAGGCCGGCGGTGCAGCAGCCAGGAGGGCACGCCGCCTCCGAGCACCTGCGTGCCGATGAAGGGCCCGGGACGGAGGATCACCCTGAGCCCCATCCTGGCGCACAGGGCGACAAACCCGACGGCGTCGCGCCTCCCATCGGTCACGCCCGTCAGGTCAAACCTGCCATCCTCGACCTCGTGCCAGCCCCAGTAGAGCCCCGCGGAGACCGTGTCCGCGCCCATTTGGTGGACGCGCGTCAGAACGGAAGCCCAGCGGTGGCGAGGGAGGCGATAGAACTCGACCTGTACGGCTCGCAGCGGCGCGACCTGATCGCTAAAGTAGGGGTCCATCAGTGCCTTCTCATCTGTCCTGAGCTGCGTCTGCCAGGAGTGCGACCCATGCTTCGGCCAGCAGGGGAGCCGCGTACCTGGACACCGACATGGTCTCCTCATAGTGGTCGCCAGGCCGGAACGGGTTGCGGGGGTAGACGAACTCGTCCGAAGGGAGCAAGTATCCCAACTCGTCGTCGGCCAGCCCGATGAGGAAACGGTAGGGCACGCCGAGGAGTCGCCGCAGGTGCATGCCCGGTCGCGGGAGCAGCTCGCCAGGGATGGTAACCAAGCGAAGGGGGCCCAGGTCAAGCAGCGAAACCTGGCTGACCACGTCGCCGTCCCTGTTTCGAGTCAGGGAGGGAAGGAGGCCGATCCACAGGGCGAATCTGAACAAGGGATTCTCCAGGGGGATGGTCACCTCGCGGCGACTGAAGCGGGGCGAGCGCGGCTCGAGGTCTCTTCCTGCGTCAAGCGCGGCGAGCGCGGCAATGGCTACGTCGCGGCCCATCGCCCATACGGTCTCAAAGGAGCGGCCATGTTTCCCTACGTCCGGAGTCATCATCCCCCCAAGATCCGCGCTGGCAAAGATGCCGACGCCGCCCCTCTCGCCCTCTATCGCCTGGCATGCGGCGCCAGCATAGTCGGCGGTGACCTCGGTGTTCTCGCCAAACATCACCTCGGGATGGCAGGCCAGGTTGACCAGGGTGAAGATGGGATCGCCGCGCACCGTCGTGGCTTGGAGGACGCTCATCTCGCGATCGACGACCTCCGGCTGCCGGGCGTTCTTGAGCCACCCCTCCATCGTGCACGTCCCGGCACGCAGATGGGCGGGCCTCAGGCCGTGCACCGCCTCGACGACGGCCTCAACGATCTGCCCTCGAAGGAACGCTTGGTAGTCCGCGCTGACCCCCGAGCGCCAGCGCGATGGACCCCACAGCCCGATCGTGTCCGGCCCAGAGTGCACGTGCGTGGCAGCGATGACCAGCCCGCCTGGGTCTATCCCACGCTCGCGCACTGCCTGGCGAACCGCCAGCACGTCGGAGTGCAAGATGCCGATCAGGTCGCAGACGACGAGGATGAAGCACGGCGGCTGTGCCGAACCCTCCAGCTCCTCGTCTGCGCGGATCGCCAGCGCGCGGGCATAGAGGTCGTCGTGAACCTCGGTGGCCGGCCGGTTGGTCTGAAAGCCCGCCAGGTATACCGGCCCGGCGGCCAAGTCGGGGGTGATGATCCGTTGGGCTGCCCCGGCGTGGAACGTCGCTGTCATCCTGCCCTCCTGGGCGTAGTCCGGGTGTGGGCGTGGTGTGCGAGAACTCGAACGTAGGATATCACGGGAGGGTGCCTTTGTCAAATGATCTGCCGCCGGTCGCTGGTTGGAGGTGGCTGCGGGAAGGAGGCGGCCCTCCCTGTTCCGGTACTTGTTTTCGCGTCCTCTCGCGTTTCTGCGCTCGGTCCAGGCTGGCGACCCTGCTGAAGCGAATGAGGCCCAGTATGGATACCTGAACGGTACAATGATTATACCACATGGGTTTGAGGGTGTCAAGATAGAACTGGAGCCGCCCAAGGCTGCTGCAAAGTCGGCATTGGGCCTGTCATTGCGAACCGCCGAAGGCGGTGAAGCAATCTCCGCATAGCACGAGGGGAGATCGCTTCGTCGCTACGCTCCTCGCGATGACACTGTCAAGGGACAATGCAACAGCCCCGGGAGCCGCCCTTGTCAACCAGGGGAATTCAGGTATAATGTCCAT
Organism: Anaerolineae bacterium; assembly: GCA_016783145.1. Taxonomy (GTDB): domain Bacteria; phylum Chloroflexota; class Anaerolineae; order JAFGEY01; family JAFGEY01; genus BS750m-G44. The sequence continues at coordinate 2,504 of JADHXD010000158.1, read as the reverse complement.
AGGGAGTGGTTGAGGAGGTCAATGGGTGGCAGGCAATCGAGTGGTAGTGGGCGTGTCCGGAGGGACAGCATCGGGCAAGACGACGATCTCGGAGGCGATCCTGGAGCGGGTGGGTCGCGAGCGGGTGGCCTTTATCCAGCACGATGCGTACTATCGCGATCTGAGCCATCTGCCTTTCGCTGCGCGCCAGCAGGCCAATTTCGATCACCCTGACGCGCTGGAGAGCGACCTGCTGGTCGTCCACCTGGATGCCCTATGCCGCGGAGAGACGGTCGCGCTGCCCGTGTATGACTTTGCCCGGCACATCCGCCTGCCGGAGACGCGCCCCATCGAGCCCAAGCCGGTGATCCTGGTGGAAGGGATCCTGATCTTTGTCGAGAAGGGGCTGCGCGAGCGATTTGACATCAAGGTGTACGTGGACGCGGACGCCGACCTGCGTTTCATCCGGCGACTGCGGCGGGATATTGACGAGCGCGGGCGAACGCTGGACTCGGTGATCGAGCAGTACCTGAGCACGGTGCGGCTGATGCACCTCGAGTTCGTCGAGCCGAGCAAGCGCTACGCAGACGTGATCATCCCCACGGGCGGATTCAACCCTGTGGCCATCGACATGGTGGCGACCCGGGTGATGGCCATGCTTGGAGAGGGCGATGGGTGTCCCGATTGAGCGACAGGTAGATGAGGAGCGCCTGCGTCTCTATTTCGCAGGTCAGACGGACGTCGTCGCTGCCTACCTGTACGGCTCGCAGGCCACAGGGCGGGCCCAGAGCGGCAGCGATGTGGACGTCGCCATCCTGCTCTGCGACACTGAGGAGCCGGAGGCCACAGGCGAGCGCCGCCTGCAGTTGACGGTCGAGCTAGAACAGGCCTGCGGGCGACCCGTGGACGTCATCGTCTTGAACCAGGCGCCGCCCGTGCTGCAGCACCAGGCGTTGTCGCGCGGCAAGCTCCTCTTTGAGCGGGACCGTATGGCTCGGATCCGGTTCGAGGTGCGGGCGCGACAGGCCTACTTTGACCTGAAGCCGATGTACGATCGACACACGCGCGAGCTTGTCGATCAGATCAAGAGGGGAGAGCTTGGTGAACGCAGACGACGTGATCGCAAATCGTCTCAAGCACCTGGCGGAATGCCTGGATGAGCTGCGCTCCTTTTCGGTCCATGCACGCAGCTTTGAGGCGTACAGGGCCAACAGGATGCTGCGACGTGCGGTGGAGCGGACCCTGCAGGTGGCGATTGAGACGTGCCTCGACATCGGCAGCCATCTGATCTCGGCAGAGGGGTTCCGGTATCCTGAGACGAACAGGGAGGTGTTCGCCATCCTGCACGAAGAAGGCGTCCTGACCGACCAAGCTACGGAATGTCTCCTGCAGATGGCGGCGTTCCGAAACATCCTGGTGCACGAGTATGTGCGCGTATCCGACCCCATCGTGTACCGTGTGCTCAAGGAGAGGCTGGGCGACCTGGAGGGCTTTGCCCACGAGGTCGTGCTCTGGATAGAGAGGGGAGGCTAGGGTGCCACGGATCCATCCCACGGCGGAGGTCTCGCCGGAAGCGCAGATCGGCGAGGGAACGAGCATCTGGAACCAGGCGCAGGTGCGCGAGGGGGCGATCATCGGGCGAAACTGCATCCTGAGCAAGGATGTGTACGTGGACTATGGCGTGCGCATCGGCGACAACGTCAAGGTCCAGAACGGGGCGAGTATCTACCACGGCGTGACCCTGGAGGACGGCGTGTTTGTGGGCCCGCACGTCTGCTTTACCAACGACAAGTACCCGCGGGCGGTCAACCCCGACGGATCGCTAAAGGGCGGTGGGGACTGGCAAGTGTCCGAGACGCGCGTCAAGAAAGGCGCCGCACTCGGCGCGCAGTCCGTGGTCTTGCCGGGGATCACCATCGGCGAGTGGGCCATGGTCGCCGCTGGGGCGGTGGTGACCCGGGACGTGCCGGCCTACGGGCTGGTCGTCGGGCATCCCGCGCGGCTGAGAGGATTCGTCTGCCCGTGCGGCGCACGCCTGGCGCGGGCGGGGGAGGGGGATGGCATCGTAGGTGCCCTTTGCCCTGCCTGTGGCACGCGGATCGACATTCCCGCGGTGGATTGGGCCAGGGCCTCCCGTCTCTCACGACGTGGTGCTCGAAACGCAGCAGAGGTGTAGAGACGCATGGGCCAAGTAAGAGAGGCGATTCTGCAAGAGATCATCTCCCGCATTGTCGAGGTGGCACAACCGGAAAAGATCGTCCTGTTTGGTTCCGCGGCCCGGGGAGTGATGGGACCCAACAGCGACATAGATCTGCTCGTGGTGAAAAGGGGCGTTCATCGGCGGCAGCTCGCCCAGGCGATCTATGAGCGGCTGTACGGCGTGGGTGAGGCCGTGGACGTCGTCGTAGTGACCCCGGAGGACATCGAGCGGTATGGGAGTTCCTATGCCTTGGTGATCGAGCCTGCTCTGCGAGAGGGGGAGGTGGTGTATGAGCGAATCATCCGATTCTGTGAGGATCTTTTGG
>JADHXD010000157.1 GCA_016783145.1 Anaerolineae bacterium | reverse complement strand
TGCTCGCGCAGAACTCGATCTCGACCGTGCTTCCCGCGGCGATCTCGCCCACGATTGAGGTGCCCTCCCGGAGATGGACGGTTGGGCCGCCGGCCAACTTGATCTGTCCGGGTCGAGCGGTCGCCACCGCCGCCCGGATGCGCACGCACCCCAGCCCGGCCCTGGCGACGGCAGCAGGTGTGATCTGCCTGGCGATCCGCTCACCGCTAGCGGCGATCCAAGCCTTGACCTTGACCACGCTGCCCACCTGGACACCCCCGGCAACGCCGGCGCTGCCACTGGAAAAGCGAATGCCGCTGACGATCAGCGGATCCACGCTCTCGGCGATCCCGACAAACTCGCTGCGATGCTTGCCCTCACCCAGCGGCTCGACCTCGGCCGCGACCCACGTGCCATCCGCCAGGATCTGTCCATCGACCCGGACCTCGCTCCCGGCCTCTGCCCCGGCATCGACCTCTGTCCACGACCTGCTCGCCAGCGCGATGCCCGACACTGCCAGCCCCTCACCCTCTTGCAGGTAGCCAGCGAACTCGAACTCGCGCGGCCCCTCGCGCGCCGCTGACACTGATCGTGCCAGCCACGCCCCGTCGTCCAGGATCAGGCCGCGCACCTCGACGACCTCGCCGTAGCCAAGCCCCTCCCCGAAGGGCGACCTGTCGTCCACCTGGACCGGGATCCCCGAGATCGACCACCCTGTCTTGCCCACGTCCTGCACGACGCCGGTGAACCGGAAAGCTGAGCCAGGCGCGTCCTCGATCGGGGTTGCGGCCCAGGCCACCAGCGTCCCAGCGGGGTAGATCGCACCCTCCACGTGCAGCAGGTCTCCGACCTCAAGACCTGCTGGGGCCGCGACCCCCTCACCCACGGTGATGCGTTGGCCATCCACCGTCCACGTGGCCTCCCCCAATGCTCCGACCGTGCCGGCAACAATGAAGCGGTTGGCCGGCGCGCGGCGGTGCAGAACAACCCGGTCGGCGACCTGTGTCCCGTCTGGCGTCAGGTACCCATCCACAGAGACCCAGTCCCCAACCTGCGGACCGTCCACGAGCACCGTACCATCGCGGATGGAAAACGCCGATCCCGCGATGGCCCAGGTCTCCCCGACCTCGGTGACCAGGCCCTCGCCGGTAATGCGGAAGGCCGGATCTCCCGGCGCTTGGTTCGCCGCGACCGTCGTCAACTGCCCGGCGCCGAGGGTGACCGTGGCACCGGTATTCGTGACCGAGACCGCGCCGCGATCCACTGTGAACCGCGACAGAGCATCGGTGAGGACGTGCACGTGGAACAACGTGCCGCGCGCCTCTCCCAGGCCAGAAGGCGTCTGCACCCAGTACCGGGCGTGCACGCTGGCGCCGGAGATCACGTGGTGCTCGCTTTCCCCGCTCCACTGGGCGAGCTCCACGATCCGCGCCCCGTCGTCCGGATAGATGCCCAGGTACTCCACAGAGATCTCGGTACCGGGTCCCAGGTGGGCGAGGCTCCCGTCACAGAACACGAGGCTGGCAGCAGACAGCGTATCAGTCCGGACGCGCTGGCCCGCCCTGACGATCTGGCTGGCCCGGACCGGGATCCACGCCCCGCCCTCCGTCTGCAGGAACACAGCGCCCTGAACGTCTCGCAAGAACGCAGTGCGCGGGGTCGTCGGGAGGCCGTCCGGTTCCACGCCCGGCACCGCAGTGGTCACCGAAAGTACCTCCGGTCCCCGGCCCAGCAAGGCCTGCCAGTCAATGTCTGTCCCCAACAGCAGGGCGAACGCGCAAACGATCAGAAAGGCCAGGCCGGCATAGGCGGTCATCAACGGGCGGAACCAGCGGGGTGTCAAAGGTGCCGCGGTCCTCACTGGAGGAACGACTCTCCGCGCCCCTGCGGTTCCCTGCCGGAGGTCTGCCTGGTGCTGCAGCAGCAAGCCCTCGATCCGCGCCTGGTGCGCCGGGCGAATCCGGAACGAGACATCTCTGAGCGATTGTCCCAGCTCGCTCAGAGCACGGATCTCTTCATCTTCCGGCGTCTGGCCCGCGCCGCCTCGATGCAGCAAGGCATCGAGAGATTCAGACAGCGCCCTGGCCTTCTGTCTCTCACTCATTCCCACTCATCCGTCAAGAGCTGCCGGCGCAGCTTGCGCAGCGCGCGCAAGATCACCACGCTCACCGTCCGCTCGTTCATCCCCAATACGTTCGCGATCTCTCGATTGGTCAGTCTCCCTGCGAAACGCAGCGACAGGATCTCCTGCTGGCTCTGGGACAACGTCGCCACGCACGCCATCAGGCGCGCGATCTCTTCGTTGCGCACCACAACCTGCTCAGGGCCGGGATCCGCCGTCGCCAGGTCGTCCCATCCATCTCCCAGGTCAACGTGATGTGGGTTCCGGCGCCCCTGCTGCTTGAAATAGTTCACACAGGTGTTGTGCGCGATACGGAACAACCACGTAGAAAAGGCCCCCTTGCGCGGATCGTACGTCGCCAGGTGTACGAAAGCGCGCTCGAGGACCTCAGAAGTCAAGTCCTCGGCCTCAGCTACGCTGCTGATACGGTAGCGGACATAGCCATAGACACGCGGATGCAACTCGCGGAACAGCGCCTCCACGTCCAGCCTGTTCAACGCGAGTCCATCCTCGTCCTGTGCCCGTGACCGGGACACCTGTCCACCTGATGTCCTTGAACGCTCTATCATACTATACAACCCAGGGTGAAAAGTACTTCACGAGTCCCGGCTCGCCCGGTCGCAGTCCCACGGCGAGATCCTCTGAGCAACCCCGCCTCCCTCCCCCCTGGGTGCGCGGCCTGCAGCTAGATTCATTCTAACACAAAGCGCCGTCGATGTAAAGCAACCCTTTGACATCCCCCTCCCTTTCTGCTATACTATGGTCGTTAACGTTCACGGGAGCGATTCCATTGCCCGGTTGCAGGAGAGTGTGATGCGTAGGATCACCATCAAGGACATCGCCCGCGAGGCTGGCGTCTCACCACAGACCGTATCGCGCGCGATCAACAACAAGGGAGAGATCCGCCCACAGACCCGTGAGCGCATCCTCCGCATCGCCGAGAGACTGGGCTACCGCCCCAACAGCGTCGCCCGCAGCTTGGCCACTCAGCGCACCCAGAACGTGGGCCTGGTGGTCCCAGACGTCTCCAACCCCTTCTTCGCCGAGGTCGCGCGCGGCATCGCCGACACGGCACACCAGGCCAACTATAACGTGTTCTTGTGCAACACCGACGAGAATGTGGAGCGGGAGAGAAGCGCCGTGCACTCGTTGGAGGCGCAGAGGGTGGACGGCATCATTCTATGCAGCTCGCGCCTCTCCGAGGGAGAGCTTATCAAGCTGGCTGACCGCTATGGCCCGCTCGTGCTCGTCAACCGGCAGATCGATCATCCGCGCACCGGATGCGTCCTGGTCGACGATGCCCAGGGCACCGAGGACGCCGTCCGCTACCTTTTAGAGTTGGGACACCACAGCATCGGCCTGCTCGCCGGCCCCGAGGTCTCCCACAGCGGACGGGAGCGGAAGCGGGGATACCTCGAGGCGATGCGCGCCCACAGGCTAACACCTCGCGCCGCCTGGCAGATGCACTGTCCGCCGCAGGCCAGCGGAGGCCAGGCCGCTGCCGGTCGCCTGCTCCGGCGCGCTCCGGAACTGACAAGCCTGCTTGCCTACAACGACCTGGTGGCTGTGGGCGCGCTTCGCGCCTGTGCCGAGCTGGGTCTCGACGTCCCGGGAGACCTCGCCATCGTCGGCTGTGACGACATTCCCCTGGCCGCCCTGGTCTCACCGGCGCTGACCACCATCCACATCCCCAAGTACGATCTGGGCCAGCAGGCCATGGGCCTGCTCCTGAGCATGATGCGCGACGAGGACGTCCCGCCCGGGCCGATCGTGCTGCTACCCCAGCTCGTGATCCGCGATTCGGCGACCGAGCCCACGGGCGGGCCCCAACCTCTAGCGAAAAGGAGCCTACCATGAACGATGTGCTGGCCCTGTTGGATTCGCAGGACCCCTCCCTGGCCCCCGCTGAGCCCGAAGACCGGGCGGTCGGTCTGGCGGGCAGCCTGCGCGTGATCGCCGCGATGGAGGTCTACTGGCGCTCGATCACCGTCGCACAGCACGCCCTCTGGTTCCTGGGAAAGACCAGGGGCAAGAAAGTGCTGGGCATCCTCTACGCCGGCGAGAGCCCCTCTGCCGCTGCCATTGACGGGAGCGAGAGCGACACGATCGTCGCCGGCCGGGCGCTCAACCTCCGGCTCTGCCCGACGACCTACGCCAACGCCCTGGCCCTGCACGCGGCGCTTCCCTTCACCAAGCCGCGAACGCTGGGCCTCCGTACGTCGGCGGGCTGCGGCGACCGGCTGGGCCTGGCCACGCCGGGCCACGTGCGCGCAATCCGCAAGACGGCGATCGCCCCCATCTTTACCCAACAGTCGATCCGCGAGATGGAGCGGACGGATCGCACGCCCGAGGACGTCGTCAACGACGCCACCTGGGGTGTGCTGCAGGAGGGCTGGCGGGATGGATACGGTGCCGATGCCGACCATCTCAAGAGCAGGGCCGACATCGACGTCTGCGTCGCCGCCGGGTTCACCTTCTACACCTTCGATCCCCGCGAGCACGTGGACAACGATGCGCACACCGCCGGCCTGCCCGTGCTCCGGGAAAAGGTCGCCGCCCTCCCCTGGGACCGCCTGGGGGACACCGAGGCTGCCATGCGCGCCCGCTACGGGAGGACCTTTGCCATCGAGGAGGGCCTCACCCTCGCCTTTGACCAGGAGACGCTGCTGCGCGCTGCCGCCAAGTATGGGTGGGCCCTGGCCCACGTGGCCGAGCTGTACCGCTACCTGGCGGAGACGATGGGAGAGGCACCCTTTGAAGTCGAGGTCTCGGTCGACGAGACCGACACGACCACCTCGCCCGAGGAGCACTTTTTCATCGCCAGCGAGCTTAAGCGCCTCGGGCTGGAGTGGGTGAGCCTCGCCCCGCGCTACGTGGGCCGTTTCGAGAAAGGGGTGGACTATATCGGGGATCTGGACGCCTTCGACCAGGCCGTGGCCAAGCACGCCGCCATCGCCCGCCGCTGCGGGCCCTACAAGCTGAGCATCCATTCCGGTTCGGACAAGTTCAGCATCTACCCCATCGTGGCCCGGCATACGGCTGGGCTGGCACACCTCAAGACGGCGGGCACGAGCTACTTGGAGGCCCTGCGGGCCATCGCCACCATCGATCCGTGGCTCTTCCGCGACATCCTCGACTTTGCCTTTGAGCGCTACGAGACCGACAAGGCGACGTACCACGTCTCGGCGGACCCGTCCCTGGCTCCCCACTCGTCGTCGCTGGCCGACGGCGAACTGACCTCCGTGCTCGACAACTTTCACGCTCGCCAGATGCTGCACGTCACCTTCGGCTCAGTGCTCACCACGCGCGACGGCGACGGCCGCTTTGTCTTCCGTGACCGCTTCTTTGCCGCCCTAGAGTCCGACGAGGAGGCATACTACCGGGTGCTGGAAACACACTTTGACCGCCACCTCGCACCCTTCACAACCTGAGCTGGTTCCCACGCTCCGCGTGGGAACTGTAGGGCACGGTTCGTACTGGTTCCCACGCTCCGCGTGGGAACCGTCAGGCGCCGCAGCCATAGCTGGTTCCTACCGCTCCGCGTGGGAACCGTCAGGCGCCGCAGCCATAGCTGGTTCCCACGCTCCGCGTGGGAACCAAGAGAGGAGGCTTTCGTGGGCAACGAATACTTGAACGAATTGTTTGACCTTCAGGGCCAGGTCGCCGTGATCACCGGGGGCGGAGGCGTGCTCTGCGGGGCGCTCTCGCGTGCCCTGGGCAAGGTCGGCGTCAAGGTCGCCGTGCTCGATATCTTTACTGATGCCGCGCAGCATGTGGTCGATGACATCCAGGCGGGGGGCGGGCAGGCGATCGCCGTCCAGTGTGACGTGCTGGACAAGGCCAGCATCCAGGCCGCGTGCGAGGCCGTCCTCAGTGCCTTTGGCCGTGTGGACATCCTGATCAACGGCGCCGGCGGGAACAAGCGGGAGGCGACCACGGGCCCCGAGATGCCCTTCTTTGACCTGCCAGCCGATGCGGTGCAGTGGGTGTTCGACCTCAACTTTATCGGCACGCTGCTGCCCAGCCAGGTCTTTGGCAAGGTCATCGCCGAGCAGGGCAGCGGTTCCATCCTCAACATCTCCTCGATGAACGCGTTTCGTCCCTTGACCAAGATCCCGGCCTACTCGGCCGCCAAGGCGGCGGTCAGCAACTTTACGCAGTGGCTGGCTGTGCACATCTCGCAGAACTACTCGACCCAGGTGCGCGTCAACGCGCTCGCGCCCGGGTTCTTTCTCACCGCGCAGAACCGTTTCTTGCTCCTGAACGAAGAGACCGGCCAGTGGACGCCCCGCGGGCAGCAGATCCTGGACCACACGCCGATGGGTGAGTTTGGCAACCCCGAAGACCTGATCGGCGTCGTCTTCTGGCTGCTTTCGCCCAGCGCGCGCTTTGTCCACGGCGTCGTCGTCCCCATCGACGGGGGATTCTCGGCCTACAGCGGCGTGTGACCCATCACCCTGACGAAAGGAGAGCACTGTGAACATCCCGGAAGCAGCCCGACCCCTGCTGGAAATGAAGCCCAAGTACACGTTCTTTGTCGGCATCGACTCGGACGGGTGCGCCTTTGACACCATGGAGATCAAGCACAAGGAGTGCTTCTGCCCCAACATCATCAACCACTGGGACCTGCAAGGCGTCTCCAAGTACGCGCGCGAGGCAGCCGAGTTCACCAACCTCTACAGCGCCTGGCGCGGCGTCAACCGTTGGCCGGCGCTGATCAAGGTCTTTGACCTCCTGTGCGAGCGTCCCGAGGTCATCAAGCGAAACGTCGCCATCCCGGAGGCGCTCTGCATCCGTGCCTTCATCGCCGACGACGCCTACCCCAAGAGCAACGATGGCTTGGCGGCCTACAGGGAAGCCCACCCCGATCCGGAGCTCGAAAAAGCCCTGACCTGGAGCCTGTCCGTCAACGCCACCATCGCCGACATGGTACACGGCATCCCCCCCTTCCCCTACGTGCGCGACAGCCTTGCTTTCCTGTTCGACAAGGCCGATATGATCGTCGTCTCGCAGACCCCCGACGAGGCGCTCTACCGCGAGTGGACAGAGCACGGCATCGACCAGTACGTGCGCATCATCGCCGGCCAGGAAAAGGGAAAGAAATCACAGCACATCGAGTGGGCCGCGGGGGGCAAGTACCGGACAGACCACATGCTGATGATCGGCGACGCGCCGGGTGACATGCGCGCTGCACGGGACAACGACGCCCTCTTTTTCCCGGTCAACCCCGGGCACGAGGAAGAGAGCTGGCAGCGTTTCTACGAAGAAGCAGTGGGCAAGTTCCTGGCCCTCGAGTACGCGGGCGACTATGAGGCGGGCTTGATCGCCGAATTTGAGAAGTTCATGCCCGAGATCCCGCCCTGGCAGCGGTAGGGCCGAGGGCGCACAGGAGGGAGTCAACCTATGACCATAGGCAAGGGATACACGGACAAGACGCTCACCGAAGCCGAGGTGCGCGAGATCGTGGGCCAGGCGTTCGCCAGGCACGATATGACCGGCAAGCGCGTGCTGTTTATCACCCCCGACGCGACGCGATCCGGGCCGATGGATCTGATGTTCCGCGCCTTCTACGACGCCATCGGCGAGCAGGCTGCCGCGCTCGACTATCTGATCGCCCTGGGCACGCACCAACCGATGGATGAGGCCGGCCTGAACAGGCTCTTTGACCTGACCGCCGAGGAGCGCGCCACCCGCTACGCCAAGGTCCGCATCTACAACCACCAGTGGGACGACCCGGCGACCTTCCGGCAGATCGGGATCCTCTCTGCCGCCGAGATCGGCGAGATCACTGGCGGGCTGATGAGCATGGACGTGCCGGTGACGGTCAACAAGATGCTCTTTGACTATGACCAGGTCATCGTCTGCGGCCCCACCTTCCCCCACGAGGTGGTGGGATTCTCCGGCGGAAACAAGTACTTTTTTCCCGGCGTCGCCGGCCCTGAAGTGATCAACTTTTCCCACTGGCTGGGGGCGGTGATCACCAACTGGAAAGTGATCGGCACAAAGCACACGCCGGTGCGCGAGGTGATCAACCGCGCGGCCTCGTTCATCGATGTCCCCAAGCTCTGCTTTAGCATGGTCGTCAAGGGCCACCACGACCTCGTCGGGCTGTACTTTGGCACGCCCGAGGAGGCATACGATAGGGCGTCTGACCTGTCTGCACACCATCACGTCGTCTACGTGCCGCTGCCCTTCAACCGCGTCCTCTCTGTGATGCCCGACCTCTACGACGACATCTGGACGGCGGCCAAGGGCATGTACAAGATGGAGCCCGCCATCGCCGACGCCGGCGAGGTGATCATCTATGCCCCGCACATCGACGAGGTATCGTACACCCACGGGCACATCCTGGACCAGGTGGGCTATCACTGCCGCGACTACTTTCTCAAGCAGTGGGACCGCTTCAAGGACTACCCCTGGGGCGTGCTCGCCCACGCCACGCACCTGCGCGGCGTCGGCTCGTACGACGCCGAGACCGGAGAGGAGACGCTGCGCATCGGGGTGACCCTGGCAACCGGCATCCCCCGCGAGCGCTGCGAACAGATCAACCTGGGCTACATCGATCCCGCGACCATCGACCCCACCGACTGGGCGGGCCGGGAGGACGAGGGCATCCTCGTTGTGCCCCGCGCTGGGGAGATGTTGTACCGCTTGGAGAGCGAGAGATCAGGAGGCTGATATGGACAGAGTGAGATTGGGGCTCGTCGGTTTGGGCAACATCGGCACCCTACACCTGAGGAACATCGAGCACATGGACGTGGTCGAGCTGGCGGCGGTCTGTGACATCATTCCCGAAAAGGCCAAGGCGGTCAGCGAGCGATACAACTGCCCGGGATACACCGATTCCGACGCCATGCTCGCCGACCACGTCTGCGATGCGGTTCTGATCGGTACGCCGCACTACTTTCACACCACCATCGGGATCGCGGCTTTCGAGTCGGGCCACCACGTGCTGGTCGAAAAGCCGATCTCGGTGCACAAGGCGGACTGCGAGCGCTTGATCGCCGCGCACGAGGGCACGGACCTGGTCTTTGGGGCCATGTTCAACCAGCGCACCGATCCCAGCTATCTCAAGATCAAGCAGCTTGTCGACGACGGTGAGCTGGGCCAGTTCCTGCGCATCAACTGGATCATCACTACCTGGTTCCGCACGCAGGCCTACTATGACTCGGGCGGCTGGCGGGCCACCTGGGCCGGCGAGGGGGGCGGCGTGCTCCTCAACCAGTGCCCGCACAACCTCGACCTGCTGCAGTGGATCTGTGGTATGCCGACGGTGGTCCACGGCTTCTGCGGCATCGGCAAGCGGCACACCATCGAGGTCGAGGACGAGGTCACCGCCTACATGGAATACCCGGGCGGCTGCACGGGGGTCTTTATCACCACCACCGGCGAGGCGCCCGGCACGAACCGTTTCGAGATCGCCGGAGACAAGGGCAAGCTGGTCTACGAGGGGGGAACGATCACCCTCACTCGCAACAAGGTGCCCGCGGGCGAATTCCTGCGCACCTCCCCAGAGTCCTTTGCCCGCCCGCCGACGCTGGTGGAGACCTTTACCTTTGAAGACCAGGGCCGGCAGCACACTGGGATCCTGGAGAATTTCTGCGACGCCATCTTGACCGGCGCGCCGCTGCTCGCACCCGGCGAGGAGGGCATTCACTCCGTGGAGCTGGGCAACGCCATGCTCTACTCCTCGCTCATCGGGCGTCCTGTCCCCGTGCCGATCGACGGCGCGGCCTATGAGAGCAAGCTCAGGGAACTGGTCGCCGGCTCCAGTTTTGTCAAGGAAGCAACGGAACGAACGGAAACGGATATGGGCAAGTCGTTTGGCTGACCGCAGGCGGCGGTGCAGAGGAGGCACATATGTCTAAAGCAGATATCGGCCTGATCGGCCTGGCCGTGATGGGCCAGAACCTGGTCCTGAACATGGACGACCACGGGTTCACGGTAGCGGTGTACAACCGCACCCTGGCCCGCGTGGACGAGTTCCTTGAGGAAAACGCCAAGGGCACCAAGGTCATCGGCACGCACTCGCTCGAAGAGCTGGTCAGCGTGCTCAAGTCCCCACGCCGCGTGATGCTGATGGTCAAGGCCGGGGACCCGGTTGACGCCTTTATCGACGCCCTGATCCCGCACCTGGAAGAGGGCGACATCATCATCGACGGCGGCAACTCCAACTACAACGACACCATACGCCGCACCGCGTACGTCGAGTCCAAGGGCCTGCTCTACATTGGCACCGGCGTCTCGGGCGGTGAGGAGGGCGCGCGCCACGGTCCGTCGATCATGCCCGGTGGATCGCCCGCGGCCTGGCCCCACGTCAAGCCCATCCTGCAGGCCATTGCCGCCAAGGTGGACGATGGCACCCCCTGCTGCGACTGGGTTGGCGAGAACGGCGCGGGCCACTATGTCAAGATGACCCACAATGGCATCGAGTACGGCGACATGCAGCTCATCTGCGAGGCCTACTTTTTGATGGCCAACGCTCTGGGGATGAGCAACGCGGAAATGCACGAGGTGTTCGCCGAGTGGAACGAGGGCAAGCTCGACTCGTATCTGGTCGAGATCACCCGCGACATCCTGGGCTACGTGGACGAGAACGGCGACTACGTCGTGGACCAGATCCTCGACACCGCCGGCCAAAAGGGCACCGGCAAGTGGACGGCGATCTCTGCGCTGGATATGGGCATCCCCCTGACCCTGATCGCAGAGGCCGTGCTTGCCCGCTGCCTCTCGGCACTCAAGGAGGAACGCGTCGCTGCCTCGGCTCTGCTCACCGGCCCCGAGGCCTGGTTCGAGGGCGACAAGGCGGCCTTTGTCAACGACATCCGCGATGCACTCTACGCCTCCAAGATCATCTCCTACACCCAGGGCTACATGCTCATGCGCGCCGCTGCCGCCGAGTATGGCTGGAACCTGAACTCGGGCGGCATCGCCCTCATGTGGCGCGGCGGGTGCATCATCCGCTCCGTCTTCCTGGGCAAGATCAAGGAAGCGTTCGACAAGGACCCGAAGCTCAGCAACCTCCTCCTCGACTCTTACTTCCAGGAGGAGGTCGAGGCCGCGCAGGGAGCGTGGCGTCGCGTCGTCGCCAGGGCCGTCGAGATGGGCATCCCCATCCCGGCGATGTCCAGCGCCCTGGCCTTCTACGACGGCTACCGCCGCGCCCGGCTCCCCGCCAACCTGCTCCAGGCCCAACGCGACTACTTTGGCGCGCACACCTACGAGCGGGTGGACAGGCCGCGCGGCGAGGTCTTCCACACCAACTGGACGGGAACCGGAGGCGACGTGACCTCGGGCACGTACCAGGCTTAGGAGGCACTGGGACAGGGCGGCAGCTTCGCTCAGGAGGCGGCCCTGTCCCGCCATCTCTAGCAGCCTGTCGGAGAGGAAACTTTGAGTGCCCAAACGTCGGTAATGCGCATAGATTTTGCCAATCGCGCCCTGTAGTCTTCGACATGATGACCATAAACCTGGCAAACATAACCCAATTTCAACCGATCCGGGC
>JADHXD010000033.1 GCA_016783145.1 Anaerolineae bacterium | reverse complement strand
GCACTTTGAAGCGGGCTCTCTTTCCCGGGGGCGGCAGGTCCCACGTGCCCTGGTGGCAGTGCGTAGCCAGCACGCGACCTTCCCGCAGGATCTCGATCCGGTCAAGGGCATCTGAACCCCGGACACTGACGTGGATCTGACGCCTGGAGGTGTGCTTGAGGATGCTTCCCATCGGGTCTCCATTGCAGGTGAAAGCAAGCTCGATCCGATCGCCTGTGACGCCGTAGACCCGCCGCCTCAGAAAGGCATCCCACAGGCTCTCGCGCGTCAGTTCCGGAGCCAGACAAGCCGTAAGGCCCTGCCCCCAGTGTCCGGGCATGTTGGTCCAATTGTCTGTTGAGCAGACCGCCCCAAGATGCAGTCCCATGTTGAGAGCTTCCTGATACGTCCCCCCGCCGACCCCGGGCCCCATATGCGAGTTGTGCCGCAGACCGATCCGTTCCTCGTCCGTTTCCGAGCAGCCGTGGATCGAAAAGATCTCGGCAAAGGGGCTGAGGTGGTCATCGCAGGCCAACCACCTGGGCGCGCGCTGGCCGACATAGTAGCCGGTGTGGTGCGGGATGGCGATCGCATCCTGTCCCCGCAGGCGATCGTAGAGCTCAGCCAGGGTATCCACCGCGTGGATAGGTTGACCCTCCCTCTTGTAGACAACATTGTGGTCTCCCCAGCGCCCATTGCCCTGCCACTCGTACCCAGGAAAGGCGACGAATTCCCCGGCCCGGTTCCACGCCGCTGTGACCTGCTGGAATTCGGCCCATTCGCGAGCCATCGCTCGCGAGTCCTTCCAGTCTTCAAGGTGTACGCCTTGCCACTCGTGCCCCGATGAGGGCAGGGCTTCAGACAGATGTCCGCCCTCAAGATGCCCTGTCTGCCTGCCAACACCGGATCGGACGGGCACTGTTGTGAACGCGGGCGTATAGTATGCGCCCGTGTAGAAATCTAGGTACGTACTGGCCCAGGCCATGATCTCTTCCAGCGGCGGATCTTGGACGTAGTGCTGGTATGTGTTGTGATGCGTGTCTCCCCAGAAGACTTGGTAGCTGCGATCCATCGCACATCACCTCACCCTCTTGGCGAAGGCCGGAACCGGTCAAACCGCCACGCAGCACAGGCGGCAAGTCCCAGCCCGACGCCAATGGTGACCAACCGCGGGCGCAAGACCATCCCCCACCACAGGGACACGGGAATGTCCGGAGTACCAAGCTGCTCGATCGCCTCCAGTACAAGGCTCAGGTACCCGCGTACGTACCAGATCCCAACCGTGTCGAGCCCCTGGTTGGCCGTAAGCCACACCTGGAACATGGGGTGCAGCGGATGGTCTACGTAGGTCGCCGCTGCCACGATGAACGGACCTAGATTGAACAGCAAGACGAGGATACCGTACGCGATGCCTCGCCCGATCTGGTAGACCCGGAACCCATCCAGCACCAGGGGCAGAGAGGCTAGGAGAAACACGCTCCCCAGAGGGAAGAGAAGGCCAGGCCAAAAGAACTCGAGCACAGAGAACCCCTCAAGCTCCCGAAATGGGTAGGCGACCAGCGCGACAAGGTACGCGATGAGCGTGCACAGCGCGAGTGTGGCGGTGTTGCCGAGGTACTGCAAGACGATCAAGACCCAGCTAGGCACGGGTGTAGAGGCCAGGACTTCATCGAGCCCGATCCCACGCTCTCGCTCGAGGTTGTTGAGAAAGAGCAAGACCCCGCACGCGGTCATAAAGCCACTGGCAACCTGTGCAGCACCCAGACCGGCGAGCGCAGAGTCAGAGAGAGGAGGATAACCCAATTCCGATGCCCGGGCAGCAAAGTCCGCCCGGTTGATGCCCACGCTCGGCACCGATGCCGCCCAGAACACAAGCAAGCCTAGCGCGGCATAGCCCAGAGGGTGCGCAAGGTGCAGGCGCAGGTTGAGCCGGATCGACTGCCAGATCAGATCCAACTTCATCGCGTCTCGCGGGTCCTTCGATCAGGAGATCTCCAGTGGGTCCCGATGGATACAGTATGCATATGCGTCCTCCAGCGTCGGACTGACCGGTACGGCGTCCGCGACAGGCTGCTCAGGGGCGATGACGTGCAGACGAACTTGGCCAGACTGACGGTCGACCGAGCTGACAAAGTGCTTGCGCCTCATCTCAACCAGCCGATCAGCGCTCACCACGACGGACCACACCATGCCGCGTACCATTGCCAGCAGATCGGATGGCGCGCACATCTCTCTCCCGTCGGCCGTTCTGAGTACGTGGCCCCCCTTGAGCAGGACGATCGCCGAGGCTATCGGGGACACGTCTCTCACATCTCGGGTGGCGAGGATCACCAGGCGATGAGCCGCATGGTCGCCGATCAGCGCACAGAAGGCCGAGCGCTCCTCGAGGTCAAGACCGGCGCCAGGGTCATCGACCAGCAGCAGTTGAGGGTCGTTAAGCAGCGCCTGAGCGAGCCCGACCCGCCGTCGTAGATCGCTCGGGTAACCGCCCATCTTGCGATGGGCCGAGTCCAACAGGCCCACTCGTTCGATCAGCGTGTCCACCCGCGAGCGCCGGGTCCGTCCACGCAGCCCTTTGAGAGCGGCCATATAGTGCAGGAACTCGCGGGCAGAGGCCTGCGGATACACACCCAGGTGCTGCGGCAGATAGCCTAGCGTCCGGCGGAGGTGTGCTGGATCTCTACAGGCATCCCTGCCGTTCCAGTGAATCGACCCGTGTGTGGGCGCTATCACGGTACACAGCATGCGAAGAAGCGTCGTCTTGCCCGCCCCCACTGGCCCAACCAGGCCCAAGACGCCCTGCCTCCATTGAAAGGAGGTTTCTTGCAGACCCCAGGCGCCGCTTGGGTAGCGCTTGCTCAGTTCCTTGACGGCCAAACCCATCGGCTCTGCCACTCCCCAAACGACCTCGCACTCGTGAGACATGTGCCTTGAGCTGGATCGACCCAACCTACGCGAAAGGTGGAAAGTCATACGAGGGTTGAGCGGCGAAACGCTCGACCTCCAGACGGAGACGCGCCTGTGCGGAGGGCCCCAGTACGACGCTCAAGTGCCTGCCAGCCACAGGTACGTGCTGTTCACCAGCGGATGCATCTCGAAGCGTTGCCCCCCTGAGGACGTGCTCCCCGAACGCTCCAGCCTGCACCAGGACCTCTCTGCTCTGCAGCGGGTCCGTATTCACCAGCACGAGATCGATACCCTCCGGGGCAATCGACTCTACGAGCGCAGCGACGTGCTCGGGAAGTCCAGGGCGCTGACGGAGCGGATCGAAATACCGCACGCTGGCGTGGAGCAGCCCACCGTGGTAGACCGCCGCGGGGGTCCCCATGGCCATCTGGATCAAACCTTCGGGAATGACCGGGTTGAGGTCTTGCCAGTGGTGGACATCCCAACTCTCCACATCGTCGGTGTCACCCTCGATCCGCTCCAGGCGGCTGCAGATGCCCGCGTACGTATCCTCCAGGACCTGTTCTGGAAAGCCCGGGTTCTTGCCGTTCACGTACGCATACCAGCCAGATGGGGCGTACGATCCCGCCTTGCCAAACCGGGGAAGGGTCCGCCAGCTTGCCCAGTCCGGGAAACGCTCCTCAAGCCGCGCCCGGTCCTCTGCGCTCTGGCTCAGAAAGTGGGCGTGGATACAGTGTGCTGGATCCAGAGGGCGATAATCGAACCAGCCTTGGTCACCGTGTCGAGCCGGGACTACCGTCCTGCCATCGCGCTCCTGCCGCAAGGACCAGAGAAGATCCGCCTGCGAACGGTGGAGGTTCAGCCAGCATGGATCGCCGCTCAGAAGCGTGGCGTTACAGCCAGCGATCAGCGTGGACTCGAGAATGATCCACGCGCCGTGAGGCCACCGCCATCCATAGTAGCCGCCCCACCACTTGCCCTTCATCCGCTCCCCGACCACACCTGCCGGGCCGACGTTGTCAGGCATGATGCCGTCGTTCTTGTCCGTCCGTTCTCCCCAGGCTCGGAGGTAGTCCAAAACCCACTGCCTGTACTTGGGCTCCCCTGTGTATAGGAACGCATGGGTCACCAGACTCGTAGCGTTGAGGTTCAGCGGGACATCCCCGGGTACCATCCGCTCGTTCATCAGCTTGAGGACCCTCGAGAACATCTGGTCATCGTTCCAATCGACGACCACGTGCGGATCGGAGCTGTCTACACCTGGGATGTCTTCGTACGGAGCAAGGTAGTCGGCAAGAACGGGCCGGTGAGTGACCCAATCGTCCGCGCTCATCTCGAAGCGTGGCCCCCGGCTGCCGTTGATCGGCGAGCGTATCATTCTCAGCTCAGGATCCCAGTTTGGCGCTTCGGGGTCTTCTCCGGTGTACATCGCGGCGAATCGCAGGGCTCGCGTCCGATCTACGTGGTGGTCCGGATCTGCCAGGCCCAGGTAGTAGATGTACGTGGAGCTCTCTCCGTGGTGCATCCAATCATAGTAGGCATCGAATTCCCGGTGCACCTGGCCGTATCCTGTGAACTGCCAGGTGATTGCACTCCACTCTCTGCGAGCGAGCTCGTGGAGATGTTCAGCGCCCCCCAGGATGTAGAGCAGCGGGAACGAGAGAAAGCTCTCATAGCCATCATCCGACCCGTCCATGCCAGGCCATTCCTTCCGCCATACAAGCGTCCCATCCCGCCGTGTATACTTTCCGAGGAAGGCGATGGCGGCGCGGTCCATGAGGTCGATCAGGTAGCGCTGCTTGATGGCCCAACCTGGCGGGCTCTGGCGTCCGGCGACCTTGATCCGGGTCGGACCCGCTGGCTGCATGGTGGGCACTGGCATGGTCTCCTCCTCGCTCTCGTTCTCGCGCACACGGTTGGGTCCCGTCGTCTCTACCGGTGCGGGCTGTCCCAGACGACGCCTATGGCTGGATTTCGACCACCACTCCGTCCTCCGCCCACTCATAGAGGGCAGCGCCGTTTGCCGTGCTGACCAGGATGCATCCATACGTGATCGGATAGCCGAGATTGCCCGTCCACAGCAGGGTCGCGCCATCGCGCGTTGGGAACCCGTGGAACCCGTTCATAAAGTCAGACGCAGGCACAGGCCGGTAGATGCCCATAAAGTAGGGCATCCACAGATCCCAACTGCCGGCATAGGCATTGGGGTCATGCGACTGGATCTGAAACACCCCTGGAGACGTGGGACTGGACGCGATCCCGGTGCTGACCGGCCAGACCCATCGAACGCTGTCCCCTTCATAGGCCCACATGGCCTGTTGGCTGATGCTGACCACAATCCGCTTGCCCTCCACGAGCGGCAAGGGCAGGAACAGGTCAGGGGACGGGATGACGAGCGTCTGCCCTGCGGTGAGCGCGTCTCCGATACCCGGGTTCGCCTCCAGGAGCCAGGGATAGGGCATTCCGCGATCTCGCGCAATGCTGGACACAGTCTCCCCAAGCTGGACCACGTGCTGCTGCTCACGGTGGTAGATACGCAGGCGGACATCCCATCTCTCTGAGTCCAGTGTCTCACTGACCGCGGCCATAGACTTGACCAGGTCCAGGTAGCGGTCAGGGGCCAGGGCAGCGGACTGGGCAGCGAGAAACGCATACACTGGCTCTTTATCCAGCTCCGCATCGAGCCTGGTTGGATCGCCCTGGCTCACACTCAGCGAGAGCCACGTACCCCACACCTCAGGCTGAACGGACCACAACACGGATTCATCTGCGATCGGGTCATACGCGCGCACTGCCAGGGGACTGGCCAGCCACTGCCGGGCACGAGCGACTGCCGCACCTACGTCCTCAACAAGCGGACGAACTGGACTCACGACAAGGGGCAGGCGACCCTCCGTGACAACCTGGGTCAGGCGATGACTCAGCCAAAGGGCCGTCGCCGGTGCGTCCACAGCGTACCCGACCGCAGGCGGCATCTCCTCTACCTGCCCGCCCTCGACCCTCAAGCCGGCATTCACCGCCGGAACACGGAGAAGGTCCGCGCGTGAGCGCAGGCTGGCCTCAGCCGTGGCAAGGTCAAAGCGTAGTACAGGCGAGACGTCGACCCGAGCCTGCACCCGCAGGAGCCTGGCGATGCCGTCCAGGAAGCGTCCTCTCCGGTGCGCCGCCTGAGCTGTTGCCTTGGCATCAAGCGAGATGCCCAGATCGGCCGGCGCTACATAGAGAGCGTGGTCCTCGACCTCCAGGCGAATCGGCCATCGCTGCCAGGTGCGTTCGATCTCCTCTTCCGCCCTGGCTCGAGACATCCACGATAGGTCCGTGCCCAAGACCTGGACGCCGGGCATAATCATGCCGAGGTCGTACAGCAATGCAAAAACGATCAGAGACGCCGCCAGGAGCGCGAGCACCCATCGCCCGGTGTGCCACACTGGCACCCAGCTCTCCCTTGCGACCGGACCCTGCGGCGGCTTTGCCTGCAGCATTCTCCGATCGGGCGGCCCGCCACCAGCCTGGTCCGCGCGCCGGATTCGGCGGTCCCTCTCAGCACCGGGTGGGGGCGCCGTGGGTGGCGGTCGGTCAGGATTCATCTGATCCACCCCGTTCGCTTCTGACCAGCAAGGCACCCAGCAGGATCAGGGCCAGACTTCCTAGAACGCCAGCGCTCAACGGCTCGCTCAGCACCAGCGCGCCGAGGATCAGCCCATTCACAGGGATGATGTACGTCACCATCGTCGCGAACGTTGCACTGGTCCACTCGATGAGCGTAAAGTAGATGCCATAGGCCAGAATGGTGCCAAACACGATCAGTCCCAGCCAGCTCGCCAGCGCCTGGTGCGACGGCGACAGATCGAACGGGCGATCGACCAGCAGGCTGGCAGGCAGAGCAAAGGCCGCGCCCATAGTGAGCTGACCCGTAGCCGAGACCAGGGGACGCTGTCCTCTCAACCGGCTGCGGGCATAGAGGGCGGTCCAGGCATAGCACAGCGAAGAGCCAATGATCGCCAACTGGCCCAGCAAGTTGGCCCGCATCCCTTGTCGTAGGTCAGGCAGTATAAGGAGTCCAACGCCGGCAAAGCCGATGGCTACGCCCGCGATCTTGGTCGGCGTGATCCCCTCTTCATCGGTGACAAAGGTGGCCAGCAGGACGGTAAAGATGGGCGTCGTCGCCTGCAGCAGGGAAGCCAGCCCGCTCGAGATGTACTGCTCACCCCAGGAGATCAGTGAATAGGGTATGGCCGCGCCGAACAGGCCCAGCAAGGCGTAAACACGCCACATCTGTCCGCTGCGCGGCATGGCGTGTCCCCTTGCCCGCAGTACGAGCTGCAGGACGATCGACGCCACAGCCAACCGCACAGAGACCAGGGTCAAAGCCGGGACCTCGGCAACGGTGACCTTGATAAACAGATACGACGATCCCCAAAGCGTGCCCAGGAGCAGGAGCAGCAGCAGGTTGCGATATCGAGCTCTGCCGAGGCTGAGCAGCCTGGTCGTCCACCACCGTCTCTTGGCATTCTCACTGCTGTCCAATGCGCCTTCCTCCACCGGCTTGTTCGCTCGCATTGTACTCGAAACCCACGCCTCGCGCAAACGGCACTGATTGACCCACCTACCGAGCTGCACTATAATGGCTGGGACGAGCGGGAAGGAGGAATGCGGACGATCAAAGGCTTGGCACTCTGCTCAGAAAGAGGAACCTATCTGCTGCTGGCTCGCCTCGATCAGACCACCGAGATTGCCATTGGCCGTCTCGGCAGGGTCGCCTTTGCGCGTGGGTGGTACGCCTATGCTGGAAGCGCGCTGGGGCCGGGCGGCGTCCGGGCACGCGTCGCGCGCCATCTCAGCCCCACCAAGCGTCTTCACTGGCACATCGACTACCTGCTGGAGGAGAGCGAACTGGAGCAAAGCTGGGCCATCGAATGCACCTCACGGCTTGAGTGTTCCTGGGCCGACGCCGTGTGCCAGATGCCCGGCGCGAGGAGAGCTGTGCCCGGTTTTGGCGCCTCCGACTGCCGTTGTCCGGGTCATCTCGTCTACTTTGCTGAGCGTCCCCCTGACAGGCAGATCCGCGCTGTGCTGCAAGCGACGATAGACGAGGGGTGTGTCGGTCAGCGATCCGTTCACACCCTCTCAACAGGTGACTGAAGCACGAGCCCGCTGCGAGCCCACGCCGCTTCCACCAGCACGTACAGACCCCCTGAGACCAGAGAATGGCCGCCCAGCACGACCGGTATAGGGCAGCGCGTGGCGGCTTCTGTGAACCGGCGTACAAACGGGTCCCTGATCGCCTCGACGCGGTAGAGGTCCGAGTTGAACCGATCGCTGGGTGGGGGCCAAACCCTGTGGTGAGCCCACAGCACCCGATCATCCAGGAAGGCAGCTTGCCCGAGCTGCGGGAGAACCTCCCCAAAGAAGCGTTCCACGCCGACGCTTGCCACGTACATCCCCAGCAAGGACCGCACCTCCCCTCGTGCCAGTCGGCCGTCGGCGCGCATCCCCCGCTCCTCAGAGTAAACGCGTGACCGGCAGGCCGTCTCTCGCTCCAGGTATGCCAGCGTACTCGAGCTGACGCGTCCACCGATCAGCACTTCTCCCTGGCGATCCACAAAGACCGCACTGGCCGCCTCGACGGACCGCGTGTCGAGTGACAGGCTGTCCAGACAGGCCCGCGTGTGAGGGGGCACGTCCGGATGGAAGGAGAGCACGACCAGGTCGACAGGTGTGTCCACGTCAAAGAGGGTCGCTGCCGTTCGGGGCAGCTCCTTGGCCGGCAGGCCGGCGCTGTCTCCGAGCAGCCAGCCCAGGCTGTTGTCGTTGGGTGGCGGCTCGGCCGTCAGGAGGGCCGCCGCCGGTGTGAACCCACAAAAGTCCACCGAGTAAAAGTTGTTGCACAGAAACAGGCGGTCGGCAGTCCGCAACCGTTCCGCCATATCCTCCAAGGCACGTGCGTTCAGCAGAGGCGCGCAGCCTCCGCCCAGGTACACCAGGCGCTCGATCCCGTGCCGGGCGATCAGCCACTGAAGCCGCCGCCCAAAGTGAAACACCTCATCTGGGGGATCCAACTCTACGGTCACCGCCGGCACCTCGGTCCACGTCTCGGCAAGTTCAACGTCATTGGTGCTGAGCACGATCGTGCCAAAGGCCCCCGTGCCCAGCGCTGCATCCAGCAGGTCGCGAGTGATAGCCCTCCGCGCGCTGTCCACCATCCGCTCCACATCGCTTTCACCATGCTGACCACTCATCACGACTAGATCCACCCGGCGCATCACTGCATCCTCCACATAGCCCAAACAGAAGCCTCGTATGGGATCTATTCTAGTCCCCGTCGCCGCACCCGTCAAATTCGATTTGACACACTTACCGTTCCGTGGTATACTGCCAGCACAGATGTGGATCAGGATGAGTAAGCTTCCATACGGAGGCACAGAGAGCCGGCAGTGGTGAGAGACCGGCACTTACGTGGAAGCTGAATGGGCCTGGGAGTCGCTTGAGCGAACGAACGGACTAGTAGCTCAAGCCGGAGTCGCCACCGTTATCACGGCGGGTGATATCGTCCAGGGGCACGTTCCCCAGGGCTGTATCTACAAGAGTGAGGCTGGCTCGTTGGGTACGTTCCCCGCTTTCACCGTGGGGCGTTTCTGTGTCCGCCGAGCGGCCTAACAAAGGTGGCACCACGAGCGTTGACAGACGCGCGTCCTTTGACCGGGCGCGCGTTTTCTGTTGTCGGGGCACACGATCAGGAGATGGCTGTGGGAAAGAGGATGTTCACAGGTCTGCAGCCCAGCGGTCAGAGCCTGCACATCGGAAACTACTTGAGTGCGATCAAAGGCGTCCTTGCCTTGCAGGACACGCACGAGTGCATCCTGTGCGTGGTCGACTATCACGCCATTACCGTGCCCTATGACCCCAACGTGCTGCGCCGCTTCACGCTCAACATCGCCACCGAATACCTGGCAGCGGGGGTTGACCCGGAGCGCGTGACCATGATGGTCCAATCCGACGTGCCGGAGCACACTGAGCTGGCCTGGCTGATGGGGTGCCTGATGCCTGTGCCCAAGTTCGAGCAGTTGCCCACCTACAAGGACAAGAGGGCTCGCTACGGAACGGCCAGTTTTGGCCTGTTGGCGTATCCTATCTTGATGGCCGCCGACATCCTGATCTACAAGGCACACACGGTGCCGGTGGGCCGAGACCAACTGCCGCACATCGAGTTCGCGCGAGAAGTGGCGCGCAAGTTCAACCACACGTTCGGAGAGACCTTCCCTGAG
The DNA here is from genome assembly GCA_016783145.1 of Anaerolineae bacterium. Lineage (GTDB taxonomy): Bacteria > Chloroflexota > Anaerolineae > JAFGEY01 > JAFGEY01 > BS750m-G44. Next base: position 28,650 of record JADHXD010000033.1, on the reverse strand, counting down.
CCTGAGGCCCGGATCAACGCCGGTGCCTACATCCCGAGTCTGGACGGCAAGGGAGCTATGTCCAAGAGCGCGAAAAACGGCAGCATTGACTTATCCGACACGGCAAACACTGTCCAGGACAAGTTGGCCAGAGCAGTCACAGATCCAGCTCGTGTCCGGCGCACGGATCCTGGAGAACCCCACAACTGCCCTGTATACGCGATTCACGTCTGCTACACGCCGCAAGGGATGCTCGCCCAGCTTGCTCAGGGATGCCGTGAGGCGGCCATCGGATGCCTGGAGTGCAAGCGGATTCTCGCGCAAGAGATCATCTCCGACCTGGCACCGCTCCAGGCTCGCAGAAGAGAGCTGCTGGCTCGTCCCCAGCGCGTTCGCGAGATCCTGGCACAGGGGGCAGCGACCGCCCGTCCCAGGGCCCGGGAGACGCTGAGTGAGGTACGCCAGAGAATGGGGCTGGACTGAGAACGAAGAGGTTGAAATGTACATAACCGAGGTCGTCCTCCACAGCGATCGCTATCCGACGGAGCGTTACTACCCGTTCAACGTTCCCACGTTGAGAAAGACATCTCACCTGGTGCTCGACAAGCCTGTCGTGTTCTTTGTCGGGGAAAACGGCTCCGGCAAGTCCACGCTGCTGGAGGCGATCACCCACAAGTGCGGCATCCACATGTGGTGCAAGCCCAAGCGGCACATCTCCCACGACAACCCGTACGAGACGCTGTTGGCCCGGTACATCGATGTGACCTGGGCAAACGGCCATGTCCCTGGCTCGTTGTTCCGGGCCGAGACCTTCCGAGACCTCGCCGATTTCCTCGACGACGTCGCTCTCTGCGATCCGGGCAGGCTCAAGTATCACGGCGGCCACATCCTCAACACACTGTCACACGGCGAGGGCATCCTGTCCTACTTTGGCGGACGGTATCACATCAAGGGGATCTACCTGCTCGACGAACCTGAGGCTGCCCTATCGCCTGCCAGCCAGATCGAGTTCCTGCGTCTACTGGGACGTCTGGAGGCGGAGGGGCAGGCGCAGTTCATCATCGCCACCCACTCGCCCATCCTGCTCGCACACCCGGGGGCCCAAATCTACAGCTTTGACACACCGCAGATCGAGCAGGTGGACTATGAGGACACGATGCACTACCGGCTGTACAAGCAGTTTCTGACAGACCGGCGCCCGTTCCTGCACGACGAGCACTCTGATGACTGAGGAAAGGAGAGGCAGCATCGACAAGATAGAATCTGTGCGCACAGCAATCTGCGAATCCCTGGTATCATCTCAATGATTCGGGGGAGAGACTTCCGAAGTCTGCCAGACTTCGGAAGTCTGGACCCAGTTCCCCCACTCTCTGAGAAGACACAATCCCTGTAATTCATCCATAAGGAGGAAAACAAAGTGAAGCAGTACAAGTACTTGCTGCAGGAAAAAGACCTGCCGACCCATTGGTACAACATTCTCGCGGACATGAAGAATCCGCCGCCGTTCTACCGGCACCCGGCGACGCTGGAGGAGATGGTGAACCCGCCGATGCCCCCTCCTGTTTTCCCGATGGCCTTGATCGAGCAAGAGTTCAGCAAGGAGCGGTACATCGAGATCCCCGATAAAGTACGGGACGTGCTCAAGCTGTGGCGCCCATCTCCCATCTATCGCGCCCACCGATGGGAGGCAGCGCTGGACACACCTGCCAAGATCTACTACAAGTGGGAGGGCGTCAGTCCTCCAGGCAGCCACAAGCCCAACACAGCGGTAGCCCAGGCGTACTATGCCAAGGAGGAGGGTCTCGAAGGCCTTGCCACCGAGACGGGAGCGGGCCAGTGGGGCAGCGCCCTGTGCTTTGCCACCCAGCTCTTTGGCCTCAAGTGCAAGGTGTTTATGGTCACCATCAGCTACCACCAGAAGCCATACCGGCGCATCCTCATGGAGACCTGGGGCGGTGAGGTCGTGCCCAGCCCCAGCTCTGAAACCCACGCCGGTCGCGCGATCCTGGCCAAAGACCCCGAGACTTCAGGCAGCTTGGGCATCTCCATCAGTGAAGCGATCGAGTACGCCGTCACCCACGATGGGTGGAAGTACTCGCTGGGCAGCGTGGTCAACTTTGTGCTGCTTCACCAGACCGTCATCGGCCAGGAGGCGCGAATGCAGATGGAGATGGCGGGTGACTACCCAGACATCGTCATCGGCTGTGCTGGTGGTGGCAGCAATGCGGCGGGGCTGATCTTCCCCTTCCTCAAGGACAAGTTGGACGGCACCAGGCCCGACCTGCGGGCCATCTTTGTTGAATCCACGGCTTGCCCCAGCATGACCCGGGGCATCTATGCTTACGACTGGGGAGACACCGCCAAGACAGGCCCGGTCGCCAAGATGCACACCGTCGGCCACGGGTTCATCCCCGCGCCCGTCCACGCCGGCGGACTGCGCTATCACGGCATGGCGCCGAGCATCTGTGCCCTTCTGGATCAGGGCCAGGCCGAGGCCCGCGCCTATCACCAGAACGCGATCCTTGGGGTCGCAGTGAACTTTGCGCAATCGGAAGGGATCGTCGTCGCCCCTGAGACCGCCCACGCCATCCAGGCGACCTACGACGAGGCGATGGCCTGCAAGGAGTCCGGCGAGGCCAAGGTCATCCTCTTCAACTGCAGCGGGCACGGCCACTTTGACCTGGCTGCCTATGACGCCTTCCACCGCCACGATCTCCCGGACTATGAGCTGGAACAGATCAAGATCGAGCAAGCCCTGGCAGAGCTGCCACAGATACCCTAGCCAGCGTCGTGCGCTGAACTGAAACGCTCCTCTGCATCAACGACGCGCCGCCCACCCCATCTGAGGGGTGGGCGGCGCAGTCAACATCCGCAGCGCTGCGTGCGAACGGGGACCTGACGGCGGTTCGGGCGCCACGCTCACCGAGACGGCGCACAGGTCACTTTGCGCCCGGCGTGACGTTCATCATCGGTCCCTATGCCGGGAGCCGGCTCATTCCGAATTGGCCAGGATGATTGCTTCCGCGACCTCCTTCATCGGCCGCCGTGTGTTCATGCTCATCTTCTGGATCTTGCGGAAGGCTTCGGACTCGCCGATGCCCTGCGTGTCCATCAGGATCCCCTTGGCTTGCTCCACCTTCTTGCGCGTCTCGAGCGCCTCGGTCAGGTTGCCGACTTGCTCCTCGAGCGCACGGAACTCGGCAAAGCGGGCCAGCGCCAGCTCGATAGCCGGAGCCAGGTCGGTCTCGCGAAACGGCTTGACCAGGTACCCCACTACTCCTGCTTCCTTGGCGCGGTCCACCAACTGCCTCTGGCTGTAGGCAGTGAGCAAGACCACGGGAGCGATCTTTTCCTCCGTCAGGATCTGGGCTGCCTCGATCCCATCCATGCCCGGCATCTTGATGTCCATCACGACGATGTCCGGATCGAGCTCTCGTGCCATGTTGACCGCGCTCTGCCCATCCCCGACTTCGCCGACTACCAGGTACCCCTGCTCGGTCAGAGCCTCGCGCAGATCGACGCGCACCAACGACTCATCATCCGCAATGATCACCCTTGTCCGTTCCAATGTTCCTCTCCTTCCAGTATCTTTTTCGAAAAGCGGACAGTCGCTTGCACGCCTTCCCCGCTCTCCATCTCCAGAGATCCCTGCAGGTCATCCTGCACCAGGGTCTGCACGATCTGCAGGCCCAGGCTGGTCGTCTGTCCTATCTCAAAGTCAGGCGGCAGCCCCTCACCATCATCCCTGATCACGATGCGCACCTGATCGCCCTCGTCCGCCAACTCGACGGAAATGGTCCCCACGTTGCGCTCCTCGTACCCGTGCTCGACGGCGTTCTGCAGCAGCTCATTGATCACCAGCGCACAGGCTGTTGCCTGTCGAGCCGGGAGGTACAGATTGTGCCCATCCTCAAGCAGGATGCGGATCCGCTTTTCCGGACTCAGGATCGCCTGCTTTGTCTGCTGGATGATCCGCTGGGTGACCTCGCGAATGTTGATCGTCGTTCCCTCATCGCTCGACAGGTACTCGTGCACGACCGCCATGCTCAGGATGCGATTGATGCTGTCCCTCAGGATCTGCTTGACCTCGGGGTTTCCGGAGCGGCGGATCTGCATGCGCAGCACAGCAGCCACCGTCTGCAGGTTATTCTTGACCCGGTGGTGGATCTCTTGGATCATGGCCGACTTGACCTTGAGTTCCCTCTCCTTGTGCCGCTCCTCCGTGGCGTCGTGGATGGTAAACAGCACGCCCACAGGACGGCGATGGAGCCATTCCCAGGGCCGCCACCGTGGCTCACCCCAGGAGCGGGCGATCAAGGGGACGGCCTTGCGCGACCACACCCGCTGCTGGCGTTCCTCGTACTCTCGCTCGTAGCAGCTCAAGTCCCGGTACACATCGCGGAACAGAGCATAGTCCCCCGTGTCCAGGGTGGACAGGTGTCGGCCGACCAGACTGTCGAGGTACCCCAGCCTGCGATAGTGCTCCGTCGCGATCCCGCTGGCATATCGCGTCACGCGCCGGCTGTCCACCACCAATACCCCATCGTGCTCTCGAAACGGAGACAACGTGTCGACCGCCTCAAGCTCACCGAGGAGCAGCATCGCCTGCAAGAGCCGCACCGCCCTCTGAAACACCTTGCTCCGGCTCTTTTGGCGTACGTAGGCGATGAGGTTCGCCTCCACGTTCAGGGCTGCGATCGCCTTGCCCCCAGCGCCGCGCACGACAGAGATTTCCCGGATCGCCGGGGCACCGCCAGCGCGCGAACGGCGGCTGCCCTTCACACGGTGGCCCCGCTGCAGCGCGCGGATGACCTCCGCCTCTTCTCTGGCACTCACCCTGGTTCCACACAGGTCGTCTGCGTGTACAGGCATAATGGAATGAGGGCGTGCCTGCGCGATCAGCAGCGCCTCCTGCTCGCCGCAGCGTGCATAGAGCAAGAGGTCAGAGCGGCTGATATCGGCCACAAATGGCATCCCTCGGGCCACACCCTCCAGCTTGTCTTTGTCTTCTTGTAAAAGGCCAGGACACTGACTCAACAGGTCACGTATCGTCTGCTGCATCGCTCTCTCGACATCATTGGCGCACACACGCGAGGCCCAAGTCTATCACAAAGGACTCAGTATGGCAACTAGCCTGTGTGGTGGCTGTGCCTCGACGTTCCTTTGACCTTGCACGATTATACCACGCCTGAGCGCCACCGGGCAACTTTGTCAGGGACAGGCAAACATGATATACTCGCAGCGTAGAGACAAGCCCTACGAGCCGTCAGTGGAGATTCCTTGGCCAAGAAAACAAAGATCAAGGCGAATCGAAAACCCAAGATAGCCCGCGACCACAGTTGGAAGGCCCGTGTGCTCCGAGGAGAGATCGAGGAGGTCGACCGCGAGCTCCCGCGCCAGGAGCGCATCCTGCCCAGGAGCAGGGAAGAAGAACGCGTCAAGCTGTGGACCAAGGTCGAGGGTGAGCTCAGGTACGGGTCTGAGCCAGAGCCCGAGATAAACGAGGTTCCGGCGGGCTGGCGCCGCAGCGTGGTCACCCAGATCAGCACCAGCGCCTACCAGGTGGACCTGGGGTCGGAGCTTGTGCTCTGTGGGGTGCGGGGGTCGTTGAGTGCTTCGCACACTGGCTACACGAATGTCGTCGCCGTCGGAGACCAGGTGTTCATCTCCCTCGGCGAGGGCGGACACGGGGTCATCGAGCGCGTGCTGCCGCGGCGTACCGTGCTCGCCCGCCCCGACGTGACCAACGAAGACCTGAGCCAGATCATCGTCTCCAACGTGGACCAACTGATCATCGTCGCCGCCTGGGAGGAGCCGGCGATCTGGCTGGAGCTGATCGACCGCTACCTTATCGCTGCCGCTGAAGGCAACATGACCCCCCTGATCTGCCTGAACAAGATCGACTTGGCCGAAAACGAGGAGGACTGCCACCGGGAAATGGCCCTCTACGAGGCCCTGGGGTACACCGTCCTGTACACCAGCGCGGTCACCGGGCGTGGCTTGGACCAGCTCCGCGAGTGCCTCGTCGGACACGAGACCGTCCTTGCCGGGCTGTCCGGCGTGGGCAAGTCCACGCTGCTGATGGCGGTCCAGCCGGATCTGGAGCTCCAGGTCGCCGAGGTCAGCTACTACAGCGGCGAAGGGCGCCACACGACCTCCCAGGTTTCGCTCCTCAGGCTGCACGGGGGCGGCTACGTGGTCGATACGCCGGGCATCCGCGAGCTCGGGCTGGTCACCGTGCACCGTCACGAGCTGGTGCTCTACTACCCCGAGATCGCCGCCCTGGCCGGGGAGTGCCAGTTCAACGACTGCACGCACACGCACGAACCCGGGTGCGCGGTGGTCGAGGCCGTCGAGGAGGAGCGCCTGGCCTGGTCTCGCTACGCCAGCTACCAGGCGATCTATGAGAGCCTGCCCGAGTACTATACCGAGTAGAGGACCTTGTTCCCCGCGATGAAACCCCGTCTGCTCGACGCCCTGCGCTGCCCGACGACCTACCTGGTTCTCGCCGCTGCCCTGCTCCTCTCGCACGCCCTGTTCTACGGCTCGCTGATGGACTATGACGCCGTGGACGACGCCTACATCTCTTTCCGCTACGCACTCAATGCCGCTCGCGGGCACGGGCTGACCTTCAACGCCGGCGAACGCCGGGTGGAAGGCTATACCAATTTCCTGTGGACGGTGATGCTCATCCCCGCCTTTTGGCTCAAGCTGCCCGTGGGAGCAGTCTCCCTCGTGCTGGGCGTCCTCTGGGCGCTGGGGGGCATCGCCCTCGTCGGCCTCTTTGCCGGGAAGACAGAGAGCGGGGGCTGGCTGGGCCCGATCGCCGCCCTGCTCCTGGCTGCCGACGGCTCCTTTGCCCTGTGGGCCGTCGGGGGACTGGAGGCGCCCCTGTTTGCCTTCCTGGTCCTCGGCGGAGGCCTGGCCTACCTGCGCGAGATGCGAGACCCGGCCGCCCTGCCCCTCTCCGGGGCCTGGTTCGCCCTGGCCTCCATGACTCGCCCCGAGGGGCTCCTGATCTACGCTCTGACCGGCCTCCACCAGGTCGGCACGCGCATGATCCGCGATCGTCGACTCGCTACCCTCCAGGACTGGCGCAGGCTGGGCCTATTCGCCCTGCTTTGGGTGCCGTGGTTCGCGTTCCGCTGGCGGTACTATGGCTATCCCCTACCCAACACCTTCTACGCCAAGGTGACGCTGGGGGACAGCGCCGCGCAGCGCGAACGAGGCCTGGCCTACGTGGGCACCTTTGTCCGCATCCATCTCGGTGCCGTGCCGCTGCTCGTCTCCACCCTCCCTCTCTTCCAGCGCCGCTGGCGTGCGTGGAGCAGCTACTTTGTGCTGATCGTCATCGTGTACACAGCATACATCGCGTACGTGGGAGGGGATTGGTCGGTGGGCCGGTTTTTCGTGCCCGTCCTGCCCCTCTTCTACCTCCTGCTGGCGGGTGGGCTGCTCGTCGCCGGGGAGTGGATCGCCGGGCTGCTGAGCCGGAGACGGGCCCTGCCCGGGTGGGTCCGGAGCGCTGCAGCCGCGGTCGTGGTCGCCGCCCTGGCGGGCGGTCTATTCGTCGGGTCCTCCCTGAAGGGCGAAAAGGGCCTCTTTCTCGACCCCTTTGATGCCCGGCTGGCGGGACGGGCGCGCACGGCGATGGGAGTGTGGCTGCACGACCACGTCCCGGGCGACACCTACATCGCCGTGGATGCTGCCGGGCAGATGCCCTTCTACTCGGACCTGAGGGCGCTCGACCTGTTCGGGCTGAACGATCTGAACATCGCCCATCGGCAGGTGGAGGACATGGGCAGAGGCACGCCGGGCCATGAGAAGATGGATATGGATTACGTCATCTACCTCGCCCAACCCGACTACATCATCATCTATGGCACAGCCTTTGACTGGCTCTCTGCCTTCAGCTACGAGCGGGTCGACCTTCCCTGGACCGACGATCCCGAGCTCAAGGCGTTCCTGGGGGTGTACGAGCGGCAGTAGAGCGGAGGAAAGACGGAGGCAACCACTGAGGCGCTGAAAGCACTGAAAGTGATCTCTGCTGACCGACAGCCCCTCAGTGGCTTCATCCCGTTCAGTGCTTCAGTGGTTCGAGGGACTGAGGCACTGAGACACGCCTAACGCGGAGGGGGCTATCGGAGCCCTTTTCGAGCCAGCAGGTCCTCGTAGAGCTGGGCGATCTGCGCCACCATGCGCTCTGCCCCGTACTCCTCTACGCGCGCGCGGCCTTCCCGTCCCATCCGTGCGGCAAGTTCCGCGTCACGAAGCATCTCGATCGCCGCCCGGGCCAGCGCGGGCGGGTCTGCAGGGGGCACCAACCGCCCGGTGACGCCGTCGAGCACGGCCTCGACGTTGCCGTCGATCGCCGTAGCCACAACCGGCAGACCGGCGGCCATAGCCTGGACCAACACGCGGGGCAAGCCCTCCCACAGCGAAGAGAGAGCAAAGACGTCAAAGGTCGTCAGGAGTTCGGGCACGTCCGGCCGCAAGCCAGTGAGGTGGCAACGATCGGCCAGTCCCGCCTCGCGGATGGCTGCCTCGGCTTGGGGGCGCATCGGGCCATCGCCCACGTAGACACAGTGTGCCTCTGGGATGGCCTCAGCGATGATCCGACAGGCCTCGATCCAGTCGAGCGGTGCCTTCTGCGGCGAAAAGCGCGCCACAGTCCCCACAACAGGGGCTTCTTGAGGGATGCCCAGTTCGGCGCGCATCTCCTCTCGTCCTCGGAGAGGATGGAGAAAGCGATCTAGCTCGACCCCACTGCGGATGGTCATGTACTTTCCCGCGCTGGCGATGCCATCAGCCAGACCCTTTTCTGTATTCAGGGGCGAGACGACGATCAGCACATCGGTAAGCCGCTGCGTGAGCCGTTCCAGCAGGACGTAAAGGGTGCGGACCACTGGATGTTGGCTGTCGTGGTGCCCCCATCCGTGCACAGTGTGGACGATGACCGGCGTACAGGCGAACCACGCAGCCCAGCGCCCCACGATACCCGCCTTGGAGCTGTTGGTGTGCACGACGTGGTACCTTCCACGCCGGATGAAGCGGGTCAGCCGAACCACGACCAGCAGGTCCTTCAGCGAGCTCACCTCGCGCACCAGCGCCGGCTCGATGGTCAACGGGATGCCCCGGGCGCGGACCTGCTCGATCAGGCTGCCCTCGCTCCCGGTCTGTGGGCCGGAGAGGACATCCACCGCCCACCGTGACCGCGGGAGCATATCTGCGGTGAGCATGACCGTCTCTTGCGCCCCGCCGATGATCAGGCGGGTGATGACCTGCAACACACGCACTCTATCTTCCACGGTCTCGATACCAGGCCACGGTCCTTTCCAGCCCCTCCTCAAAACTGACGGTGACCGCATAGCCCAACTCTTCCTGCGCCCGGGTGATGTCCGCCAGCGAGTGCTTGACGTCTCCCGGGCGTGGAGGGCCGAAGAGGGGCTCGATGCCGGTGCCGAGGATGCGGTTCAGGGCAGCGATCAGGTCGAGCAGCGAGTACCGCTCCCCGCAGGCGATGTTGAACGTCTGCCCCGCCACGCCGGGCGCTGTGGCCGCCAGCAGGTTCGCCTGCACGTTGTTGTCCACGTAGGTGAAATCGCGCGACTGAAGTCCGTCGCCGTAGACCGTGGGCCGTCTCCCCGCCAGCATGGCCCCGATGAACAGCGGGATCACCGCCGAGTACTCGGACGCCGGGTCCTGGCGCGGGCCAAAGACGTTAAAGTAGCGCAGGCTCACCGTCTCCAGCCCATAGACCTCGGTGAAAGCCCGGCAGTAGTGCTCCGCGGCCAGCTTGGACGTGGCATACGGTGACTTGGGCGCCGTGGGCATGTCCTCGCGCTTGGGCAGCGCCGGCGAATCCCCATAGACGGACGAGGACGAAGCGTACACCACCCGGCGCACACCTGCGTCCCGCGCGGCGACGAGCAGGTTCAGCGTCCCGTCCACGTTCGCCTCGTTGCTCGCCAGCGGGTCGTCCACGCTGCGCTGGACCGAGGGCACGGCCCCCTGGTGCAGCACGTATTCGACCCCCTCTACCGCCCGCCGGCACGTCTCCAGGTCGCGCAGGTCGCCTTCGACGAGCTCGATGCGCTCGAGCACCGGGGCCAGGTTCTCCTGCTGCCCCGTGGAGTAATTGTCCAGCACGCGCACGTGTTCGCCCCCCCCGACGAGCACGGCGACGATGTTGGAGCCGATGAACCCGGCTCCGCCGGTAACCAGGTAGGTCGTCAAGGGTTCCTCCTCACCACAGATAACGGGGTGTCACCTTTGAGCCAGCCCCTTCTCCGCCAGTAGCTGCTCGTAGAGCTGCTCCGTGCGTTCGACCATGCGCTCCGCGGAAAAACGCTCCACCACTCGCTCGCGCCCTGCCTGTCCCATCCGCTGCCGCAGGTCCGGGTCGCGCAGCAGGCGGAAGATCGCCTCGGCCAAGGCGTCCGGATCGCCGGGCGGCACAAGTAGCCCGGTGACCCCGTCCACCACCACTTCCGGCGTGCCCCCCACAGCGGTCGCCACGACCGGCAGTCCGGCAGCCATCGCTTCCAGAACGGCCATCGGCAGGCCCTCCCACAACGATGGAAGAACAAAGAGATCGAAGAGGGAGAGGATCGTCGGGACATCGTGACGCAATCCGGCAAAGACGATCGAATCTGCCACGCCGAGAGCTTTGGCTCTGCCCTCCAGCTGGGACCGCATTGGGCCATCCCCTACCAACAACAGCCTGGTCTGCAGCACCTGCTTGAGCACCTCTGCGGCCGCCTCAAGGAGATAGGCGTGTCCCTTTTCTGGACCAAGGCGTGCTACGGTGCCCACCACCAACACATCCGCATCGATGCCCCACTCCTGTCTGAGTGCCTGAGTGCTTTCTGGGCTACAGCAGGTGGCTGTCTCAACGGGCACTCCGTTCGGAATCACGACAAGCTTGGTCGGGTCTATCCAAGGCTGTCGAAGCTGAAGTTCGTGGACTTGGTTGGACACAACCACCATCGCGTCACACAGGGCAACGGTCACACAGTTGACCCATTCTCTTGCCGCTCCCCCCATCTCCACCGTATGCCTTGTGGCGATGACGACAGGGACATTGGCGATCCGGCCGACGACGGCTGCCAGCAGATTGGCATGGAACATGTGGGCATGCAGGATCTGAATGTTCCGACTGCGCAAAAGCTCGTACAGGCGGAAGACAGCTCGCAGGTCGACCTTGTTGCGCATGCTGAGATCCACTACCGGCACGCCGGCGGCCCTTATCTCGTCGGCTACCGGGCCCGGGTCATACAGGCAAGCGACCAAGACATCATAGCGGTCTTCTGGGAGGAGAGTGGCAAGTCTCAGAACCACCTTCTCCGCGCCCCCGACATTGAGTTCAGTGATGAGGTAGCATACCCTGGTCCTCAGCAAACCACCATCCATCAGCCACAATCCCTATGTGATCCAGGCTCCAGAGGCCGCTGAAGCCTCAGGCTCCAAGCCTTTGGTTGTGACCTGACTGCTATCAGCAGTCCACGAGCTGACTTGGTGCCACCTCGTGTCTCAAGGTCACTCAACGTCGGAGACATCGACTCGAAAAGACACCGCTGACAGGACCGCGAGGAACATCCCCCGTCTGAACCTGAGAGAAAGCGCCAGGATGGCCAGCTATGTTGCCCTGTACCTTGGTAGCACAGCCCTGCCGGTAGTGCCCATCCCCGTAGCGCTATCGGGCATCTTTTGTCTCTAGGTACGCCCACATAAGCCGCTCCATCTCATCCACCCGGCGATCCCAAGAGTGTATCTGAGCGACCTGCACACGCCCGCGACGCTTCTGAAGACAGTCGTCCTCCAAAGCACGTGGAATGGCAGCCACAAACTCCTCCGGAGTGACCGCGATCTTTACCCATGCCGAAAACTCGCCCACCTCCGGCTGGTCCGTGCTCACGATGGGCTTGCCCGCAGCCAGATACTCGTACAACTTGAGTGGGCTGCGGTAGCGCGTTACCTCACCGGGGACGTACGGTAGCAGGCACACGTCCATCGCCTGCACGAGCGCCGGCACTTGCTCAAAAGGGAAGCTGCCCAAAAAGTGGACGTTGTGACATCGCATCAAAGCACCAAGGTCCGCAGACTGAGGGTAGGTCTGACCCACAAGGACGAACTGCCAGTCTGGGAGCTCAAGCGCAGCGGTCGCCAGGAGCTCAGTATCGATTCTGTTGTCCACATTTCCGATATAGCCAGCGATCGGATGCGGAATCTCAGCTACAGCCGGATGCAAAGGAAGCGCTGCACTCGGACGTTCTGGGTCCACGAACGCCCGTGCAAAGTGCTCCACATCGGCACCACTCGGGATACGGTACGTATGCTCGTTGAAGAGGCGTTTGTTCTCATACGTAAGGCTGGAGTTGGCAAAGACGATGTCTGCCCTACACAGGAGCTCAGCTTCCAGCGCAGAGATGACACGCCGCTTGCGACCCGCCGTCCCCGCCGCGAACTCGTCGATGCAGTGATATACGCTCAAGCGCTCACCAAACTGCCCGATGAGCTGGCCTTGCTCGGGGTTGTAGAGCCAAAGGATGGGCGAAGAGAAGCCCAGTTTGCTCACATAGCGAGATGACCAGCGTATGGTGAGCCGCTGGTTGATCCGGTTGATGGCCGACGAGTAGTACCGCCCCGGCAGGAGCAGCGGAAGGCTGGCAATCCAGAGATTGCCAGCAACAGAACGAAGGCCTTCGCGCCAGCGGCGTAGTTTGCGCCAGCGGAGGTCCGGATAGCGCAGCAGATGCTCCGGTCCGGCTGGCCGCTCAACAAACAGAACGCTGTAGCCCCGTCGGGCGAAACGGAGCATAACCTGCTGGCGGCTCCCCCAGATGCCATCCCAGTCGGTGGAGGAGAAGCAGAGAATGCTACGCTCCATCCCTCTATCCACTGCCTCACTCCAGAATCCGGAACGCACGCTGCAATCGCCACTGGAGTGTGAAGCAGCGTTGGTACCACTTGTTGAGCCCCGACCCTGCAATGAAAAGTACTGAAGGTGCCTGTACATCGCCAACCACAAAGCTCCTCGCCCTCGCCGCCTTCCTCATCCGTTCCTCGCTGAAGTGTACACCCAGGCCTCGTTCCTGAGGAACATCGAGGGCGCCGTTGTGCAGATGCCAGTCCTCATCGATGATGTCGAATCCTAGCCGATAGGAACCTACACCCTCCGTCGAATGGAGAGCCGCCAAGACAGACGCGAGGTGAAGGATAGAGGCCATCCCCGGCCCCAGATCCTCAGAGCATCCTACTGCAGGTCTCACGCCATGTTGCTCGCAGATCCGAGCAAGCTCTATGGCACCTGTCAACCCTCCTACGCGAGTCAGCTTGAGGTTCAGCAAGTCGACCGCACCCAGGTCGATTGCTCGGCGCAGATCATCTGCTGAGTGGATTCCGGCATCCTGCATGATGGGAATGCCCGTCTCCTTGCGCAGCGATGGCAATCGATGCCACTCTCTGACGGCCACCGGATCTTCAAACACGGACACTCCTATTTCAGCCAGCTTCTCGCCAACGTCCAGGGCCTGCTCAAAGGTGTAACCCCCGTTGATGTCCACGCCTAGGGAGACTTCTGCACCCACGGCCTCACGAATCAGCCTAACCCTTTCTACGTCGGCAACCGGGTCAGACCCGATCTTGACCTTGATACGCTTCGTGCCGTGGCTGAGAATTTCCGCCAATTCCTGCCGAGTCCGATGCGCATGCGCAATGAAGACTTGCTCGGTGATATCCACCTTCTTCCGCAGAGGGGTGCCCAAGAGCTGGTTGACAGGTTTGCCTTTCACCTTGGCCTCCACGTCCCAGAGGGCACTGTCGAGGGCGTAGACCACCGATGGAATACGAGAGCTAAAGGCTTGCCGGATCTGCGCGCGCAGGTCGCCCAAGGCGCCGAAGGCAGCGGTCTCCAGAAACGGTATGATCTCTCGGCGCAGCAGGTGCATCGCCTCAAGGGGACGCGTTCTGTACAGGACGCCACTGCCATAGCCATCGACGCCGTCCACACCAAGAACAATGACACAGTGGCTAGAGAACTTGGTGTTCGACAGAGCGGTCCGCAGGTACGCTGGCACCGAGAAAATGTATGATTGCAGTGACTGTAGTTTCATCGTGACCTGCTCGCTACTACATAGAGAACATCACCGACATTGAGTAGATCAGTAAGCCTGACGATGGGTTGGAACAGCCTGCACAGCAGCCGATTCTTCCTCACTGCGTCCCGCCTCACTGTCAGACCACACCTCTCCCTCAGAATGAACTCTATCGCCGCCGTGAATCCTGAGGTCGAGGAGCAAGTGTACCATCTCTTTACCTCGAAACCAGAACCCATGAGCAGCTTCCGCAAGGTCCGCGGCGAGAACAGGAAATAGTGTCGTGGTATGTCAGCGCCTATCCAGAACTGACCGAAAAGCCGGGCCGCCACGCTTCGGAAGTTGGGCACATCAATCTGGACAAGGCCGTTGCGCCGTAACAGCCGATGTACTTTGGGCAGAAGGGCCTGGGGATCGGCGACATGCTCCAGAACCTGGTGCAGCACGACTGCATCAAAGAACCCCTCTGACCACTCGGTCCCGTCAAGCTGGCCGTGCTTCACGCGAAGGCCTCTACTCGCGCACACTTGGGCTGCAATATAGCTTGGCTCCACTCCCCAGACATCCCAGCCCAGCGATCTCTGGACAGCAAGAAAGTTGCCAACTCCGCACCCAATGTCCAGCATCCGCAGGCCCTGCACCCTGAACTGAAGCGGTGCATGCTTTGCCCAGACTGTCTTCGAAAGGAGGCCAAGCAAGGTCGCCAGGGGCAGTGCTGGCTTCGCCCATCCCGTCGCCTGCAGGAACAACTCCCGCCTCAACCGGTGAGACAGCGCCGCGGCTCTTGGCTCCCTCGGACCAGCCAGCTGACCGCTATAGGCGACATAGTCCTCAGGATAGTGGCCGGCTATGCAGTCGGGATGGATCCGTGGATTGATGTACACCAAACCGCATTTCGTGCACTGGACGACTCTGAACAGCTCCCTGTCGAGACTCGACGAGCTGGCACGCCAAAGATCGTATCCGGAATAGAGATACTTCGTGTCGGCAGTACCGCAGAGTATGCACGTGATCTCTTCGAGCATGTCTCAGTCGCCACCTGGCAGAGCTCTAGGGTGCGCAACCCACACGAGAGTCAACGAAAGGAGAATAACATCCAGGAGCCTAACCCCCAGCCGAGAGAAGATCACGCCGTAGATCTGAAACCTCTCTATCAGAAGGAGCATGAGTAGCAGCTCCGCAGCAGGAAACGCGACTCTCTGAGCATAGAACACCCAGTGCAGCTCCTCCTGTGAGAGAAAGAATGTCTCCAGCACAATGGCCAGCACGGTGAGGGAAGCCGAGACGGTCATGAATCGCACAAAGGGTATCGCCTGCACATACATGGGAAACAGCAGAGCAATCACTGCTGGCAGAAGCCAAGTAGACAGAGCGGCGACGCCAACAAGACCAACTGAGAGGAGAATAAGCCGCCGCCCCAGTATACGCGCGAGCCTCTCTCGCTCTATAGTGACCATCTTGGGGAAGCTTAGGGCGTTCAGGACAACACCGAGACTTCTGATGAGATCGGTGAGTACTCGGCTCAGATTGTAGGAAGCCAGACTCTCCATATCGGTCACGGTACCAATGATCACACGGTCTGCGTATGAGGAAACGCTTCCCAGCACCGAGAGGATAGACAGACGCGTTCCAAACTTGACGAAGCCTTCGTCCACCTCACGGTTCTCGATTCGACGGGAGACCACGAGCAGGCAGAGAGTGTTCGCGGCCGCTGTGACAAACAGGTTTGCCAACAGGATGGGAAGGAACTGCTGGACGACCAACGCTACGACGACTGTTGCCGTGGTGATCGCGGCAGAGACACACAGATTGCAAATGGTGTAGTGTACGAACCTTTTCTTCCCCTGAAGGTACGCCAGATAGCCGTTGGTTGAGTACGCAAATGGAAACAGAATGGCTGAGGCCGCGAGACCGTATCCCTGTTCTTGCCTGCCCTGGAGAGCCAGTAGAGAGCCAAGAGCGAGAAGAGCCGCGGCGCCAAGGCAGGAAGAACGTAGTCTCCTCTTGGTCCCAAGCACGAGGGAGCCCTCATACCCATGCGCTACGGACCGCACAATAGAGCTGTTGATCCCGGGTAGGGTGAACAAGACCATCATTCCCAGAACCGACGTAACGTAGCTATAGGCTCCATAGACACTCGGACTGACCCAATTGCCGAGGACATAGGCATTGACCGCACCCAGCACTGTACTCGCAGCCTGATTGGTCAGCAGATATCCGCCTCCCTTCACATAGTATCGGACATCGGTAGGAACATACTGTCTGAGCAGACCCAGGTCAGATCCTTTCCTCATACACCTCCTTGAAAACACCAGCTAGGCGGCCAGCATAGGCCTCTGACGAGTGAGAGTCCTCCACTGCCCTGCGCGCGTTTCTCCCGATTCGCGCAGCATCGAGTGGATTCGCGAGCAGGCGTCGAATGGCATCCCTTAGCTCAGTGACGTTTCCAGGGGTCACCAGAACGCAGTTCTCACCACCCTGCAATCCATACCCTCGCTTTATGGCTCTAGTCCGACTTGCTATCACCGCTTTCCCCATACTCATCGCCTCCAACAACACCGTCGTACCTGCGGAATAGGAGTTGTCACGTACAGGAACGACCACGAACATGCTGCGGGCATAGTAGTCCCTGAGCTCTCCGATCGGAACCGAATACTGAACCTCAACGTTTTGGGGAATCCTCAGACCGTCGAGACGCCCTGGAGAAGTCACCAACTTGACTGGGACATCAAGGCCATCTACGGCCGCCAGGAAGATGTCGAAGTCTCTACAAGCATCCTTGCCCGCAGTCAGCACGAAGCCGGCTGCGCCCCCTCGCTGTGGTCGGAAGTAGTCCACATCTACCCCGTAGCGAATGAACCTCAGCTTACGCTCCGGCAAGCCCAGCAGTCGAGAGAGGCTGCGACCTTCATCGTAGCCGTAGTACACTACTCGATCCACTGAGGCCAAGGCTCTCCTGTAGAGCCTGAAAGCGAGCCCATCCTGTCGGCCCTCCGCCCGCTCCGCAAGACCTACACTGCCGAAGACGATAGGTGTCTGCACAAGGCCGCAATGCCTCAGAAGTGCCACCGGAAGACCGCAGCTCTCTGTAGTGGTGAACACGACATCGAAGCGGCCAAGCATTGCCCGCAGCCTCATTGCCTGCTCGAGGTTGAAGCCCAGGCCCGTGTGCGAGGCCATAGTGCTGTGAATGAGTTGCCAGAGGGACGAAAGGCGTCCGCGGACGAATCCATCGTCAACAAAGGCCGCGTCAATGCCAAACTTCCAGAGGTGGTTAAGGCCGTACAGACCACTATCGGGACCTTGGCCAGACAAACTTTGCCTGAATAGCTCGCTTCTAGGGGTGCTGTACAAGTACAGAAGACGCATTGTGTCGAACACCACACACTGGCCAAGCGGCCAGGAGCTGCCTGTTGACCCACCCTACACCGGGACATAGGCACGGTGCCTGCCTCAAAGTTGCTTTCCTGGCTGAGATTCCTTTATGGCTACATAGACGCAGTAACTTGCTCTGCGGCTGATCAGAGGGATACTGGACAACAGCGCGTCCAGCCTTGGCCACCACGAGAGGCTGATGTGCTCACGGCAAAGTGCGGCAGATGGAGTCTCACAAAATACTGCTGGGGACATTGGCGCGGGCTCCCCAAACTTTGCCCTGTACATCTTCCATAGCTTGCGCAGCAGGTTCCATGGAGTGCTATTGGTCACATGACGCCGTATCTGACCGCCAAGTACATCCACTGAGCTCATTCTCTCAACCAAGAACCCAGTCTGGACTAGCAGAGCTAGAAACCCTTCTCGGCCGAAGCTGTGCAGATGCCCACTCTTCTCTCTCCACGAGAGATTCCATTTGGACCTGCCCCCGTATTCATCCAGCTCTGTTGGGATTGAGCACACAAAGGCCCCGTCGTTCCTCAATACTCGGTATACCTCCGTCAGAGCTAGCATCGGATCGGGGACGTGCTCGAGTGTCTCTACAGACAGAACAGCATCAAAGTGTCCGTCCTTGAACGGTAGCCCCTCAAGCGACGCAACTAGGAAGTGCAATCCGCGCTCCGGTAGAGCACTCGCGTATTGCTCTGCACGCCTGATCTTAGGCCTGGATAGGTCCAGACCCACCCCGTGTGCAATGTGCCCAGACAGCTCCCTAAGGTACAAACCCTCAGCACAGCCCGCATCCAGTACTGCAGCACACGGGCTACAGAGCCGCCTGGCGCAATCTGTGACGATGTCCTTGAGGCGATTATGTACCCAATCCTCTTCTCTGTATAGGGATGCCTGATAGTCTTCTTGTCCTTCCTCATCATAGAAGGTGCGCAGCTCTCCCAGTAGATCCTTGCCCACGAACCGACTCCGTCTATTGGACTACTCTCGCTCTGTGAGGGCCTCCCGGTACAAAGCCAGAGTGCGCTGAACGATGTCCTCTGCTCTGAATCTGCTCTCAACAACCTGTCGACCGCACTTGCCTAGCCGTTCACCCAGCTCTGCGTCCAGGAGGATACGCGTGATTGCCGCAGCTAGCATATCAGGATCGCTTCTCGCCACAAGCAATCCACTGACCCCATCTTCCACAGTCTCGGGGATTCCTCCTACCTTGGTGCCTACCACGGGCCTACCCAAGCTCATCGCCTCCAGCAGCACACGTCCGTGTGGCTCGGGCCAGACGGACGGCATAGCCACAACATCGGCAACGCAATACAGCTTCAGGACTTGCTGGTGCGGTAAGACCCCGAGCATTCTGACGTGCGGCTGTAGATCCTTGGGCACCTCGATCAATGGGTTCTTGCGCCCGATGAAGACGATCAGCGCGTTCGGCACAGCGCGTAGGATACCCGAGGCGGCACTGAGCAACACATCAGACCCCTTGCCGAAGGACATCTTGCCCACGGCAAGCACGATCTTCCTGCCCTGGAAACCGTACTGGCATCGAAGCTGAGCGGCGTTCACCTCAACGCTGGATATGATGGGCGGGAGATTGTAGATAGTCTGTGCCCGTTCAGACGAGAACCGTCCGGCCCGCACATAGATCGCTTTCAGACCATCACTAATGGTTATGACACGATCCGCTCGTCTCAGGAACCAGTTTCGGACCGTCAGGTCCAGTCTCTTTGCTACCGCCTGGGAGTACCACTTGGCTCGGTGCCAAATGCCCTTGCCCACGTTGTACCGAGAGTCGAACTCCTTCATACAGTGCCAGTGCTGCAGGACAGAGCAATGCTCGGGCACATACTCATCGCGGTGAAGACATAGGCATCCCACACACACCGAGCGGAGGTCTCGCAGGGTAACGATGGTGGGAACACGCAACCACCGGCTGGCCAGTAGCGTGCCAGGCAACGAGTAGACGTTCTGCACATGCAGTACCTCCAGCCCTTCCTCGCGCGCAATCCGATAGACCTGGCTCCCTGAGTACAGATAGAAGAGGACGTTGCCGTGCAGACTTGAGCGGGCGAGATCGCCAGGCTCGAGTTTCTGAGGATACCAGAACCGACGGATTGCCATCCCTTCCCGCACTTCATTGTGAGGAGCACCATAGTTGGGTGTGATCACGACTACCCGATGTCCCGCCTCCACCAGACCGCGGCCAAGGTAGTACGCACTCCACTCGGCACCGCCAGGGGCGTGAGGAGGGAAGTACTCATTGACCAATCCAATCCTCACTATTCGCTCACTCCAATCTCCCGACTACCACGATAGTGTGTCCTGACAGCCAGCCGGGGACGACAGTCTGCCCAAGGAGAGCCAGGCTCTTGAGCCATCCGCGAACACGCACGCGGCACCTGCTGCCGGCTGACACGGCTGACGAACGGACAGCCATGCCAGCGCCGTTGCTTGAGGGATGCAAGCGTGCCCTCCACCTGCGTACTTGGCCCAAGTTCAAGAACCACCTGAGCCTTCCGGAATAGGCGGTTTCCAAGACTACAAAGCCTGCATCGCCTATGGCCTGAACCATCTCTTCCTTGGTGAACACATACTGATAGAACGTACAGTACGGCCCGTTCGCATCCAAGAGGGCGCTTCCAGCTCTGCGGTACAGACCATCAGAAGGACGGGGGAGCCCCAGTCGCCTCAGCAGATGGAGATACGGAACCGAGACAAAGATCAGCCCTTGGGGCTTCAGGATCCGGCGTGCCTCATCCAGTATAGTCGAGAACCCAGCCTCGAAATGCTCAATGACTCCCAGCGAAACGTAGGCGTCAAACACAGCATCGGGAAAAGGCAAGCAGCCAACGTCAGCCGCCGACAGGGTCAGGCTATTGTCATACTGATGAGCTCTGACCAGCGCCCCCTGATCCAAGTCGACGCCAACGACCCTGTGCCCTTTCCTCTGTAGATGCACCAGATATTTCCCCAACCCACAGCCGGCCTCCAGAACAAGCGCGTTCCCACGGAGATGCCGTGCGAATACCCTCGGGTATTCATCCCACTTGACTCCATCCACGTACTCATCAGACAGAACTTGGCGTGCCCAGAGCTCAGCCCAGAAGTCATCGTTGGTGTCTGTCCTGTCGTGGCGTCTACGGTAGGTCTTGATCATTGTCCGTCCCGCGTCCATACGCACGCTTGCTCGCTGCCAGGGTCAGTGCTTCGGTCTCCCGACCCAACAGATCGATCAGATCGAAGTGCTCTCGGGCGAACCTGCTGGCGCTCTCGCCTAGTCGTCTGGCAAGATCGGTATCCACCAGAAGCTGTGTGATTTTGTCAGCCAGATCCCTCTCGCTCAAGTCACACAGCAGGCCTGTCTCATTGTGACGAAGCACATCCCTGATCCCAGGAACATCAGAACCCACGCACGGCAATCCGCAACTCATCGCCTCCAGCAAGGCTTTTGGGTGCCCCTCGCGTGATGAGGGCAAGACAAACACGTCGGCATCGTTCAGAACTCTCGGCAGTTCCTCGTGAGGAAGGACGCCGGCGAATTCGCACACGATCCCCCGATCTGCAGCATGGGCTTCAAGCTGCCCTCTCAACTCCCCAGCACCCACAATGACTAGTCTCACCTTGGGTTCTCTGATCAGTGCCACAGCATCGATCAGCAGGGCCAAGTTCTTTACGAGACTCAGCCTCCCGACGTAGACGACGGTCCTCTCCAGTCGAGCTGTGCGCTCGCCAGAGAACCGGAACAGCACGGTGTCCACTCCGTTGGGGAGCAACATCAACCTGCTCGGAGACACAAACCGGCTGACATAGGCAGAAAGCTCATTTGTGGTGACGATTACCCGGTCTGCCAGATTCAGTCCAAGCAGGGCTCTCCACTCAAAGAGGACAGCTCTGCATCTCATCCCTTGCGTGTGAGCGTCCGTCAGATAACGATAGCCATAGGTCCCGACGAATGGCTTGCCGTATAACAGCTTCGCAAGCACAGCAGGAAGTGCACCATACATCTGCATCACACGAAAGACATCACATGCTTGGATGTACTTGCGCTGGACAAGGGGGAGTAGGAAAGCATAGGCATAGCGATGGTAGCCCGGATTCCTGACGAGATAGCAGTTGGGCGGGAGTTCGGCTTCTTCATTCGCGTAGGAGAAATAGTACACCTTCTCAAAGCTTCGAGCATAGGTGCGTAGATAGGAGTTGACGAAGCGGCCATCCTGCCCAGCCCGCCGGAGCCCCGCAATGCTTCCGCCCTGTGGAGGAAAGACGCCCAGTATCACCCCGACGCCTCGTCGTCCGCCGAAACTTGCGCCACGATCCTGAAGCCAGTACTCTCGTCAGGGTACTGGAGGACCTTGTTCCTCTTCCACTCAACTAGCCTCTCATACCACCCCAAGGATACACCTCCGATCAGGTTGATCGCCCAATCCCAAGGTGTATCAAACACCACCGGAGCAATGCTGATACACGAGAACCCATGCCGGGCTAGCGCGTCCTCGATTCCCTGCCGCGTGTACTCGATCTTGTGATCCTGATCGGCATATGCGAACAACCCCGTGTCACGCCGGAGCCTCTTCCAAGACGTGTCCCGATTCGGGACCGAGAGGACCGCCATCCCATCCGCTCTGAGCACTCTCTTTGCTTCCTGAAGCGCAAAATCGCGTTCAGTCAGGTGCTCAAGCACATCAAGCAACAACACCTTGTCAAAGCAGCCAGAGGCAAAGGCCCATCGGTCCTCGGCATCGCCCACCGTCAAGTGTATGTTGCCCAGCCGCCGGCCTCGTGTTAGGGACTGTCCCATGCGAAGCTGCTCCCAGTTATGGTCAAAGCCGCAGATCAGTCGGCACTCAGGCGCACAGGCGATCGAGTGCATCGCGTTGCCACATCCTACATCCAGTACGACGCTATCCAGTGTCAGGTGCTCAAGGTACCAGTGATGAGTCGTGTTACTCAGCAAGTGCTTGGGGTCCACGGCCTGTCTGCTTTTGCCAGTCCACTTGACCAGCAGAGCAGGCAGGCGGAAGTACCCAACAGCTACCCTTAGGTGCCAGACGACCCAGGCGAACACCCTTTTCCTGTGCCAGGACCACATCTCTGCCATAGGCTACCCAGTCAAGCAGGTGGATAGGCCACCTCGACACGACGCCAGGGAGCCTGATCCCTCATAGGTCCCAGATCGGACTCCCGACCGTTCAGTCCCAACACCAGCTGGCTCGACACCACAGTGCTCGATGTGGGAGCCCACTGGTGACTGTGCCCCCTCCTATCCGAGCATCCTCTCAGCAATGACTTGCTCATAGATGTCCCTGGTCAATGTCGCGGCTCTGTCCCAGGAGAATCTGCGCAGGGTCCAGTCTCTTCCATTGATCCCCATTTGCATGCGGAGAACCGGATCGTGCACCAGACGTAGGATCTTCTCCGCGAAATCGCTGATCCGATACGGGTCAGCGAGGAATCCGGTCTCACCATCGAGCACGATCTCAGGCAAGCTAGATACATTCGAGACCACCACAGGCGTACCACAAGCCATGGCCTCCGTTGCCACCATGCCAAAGCCCTCCAACCGGGACGGCAGTACAAAGATATCGGCCCGATTATAGTACTCGACCTTTTTCTCTTCCGGTATGTAACCCGTGAAAGCAACAGAGTTGCCGAGTCCTAGAGCGGTCGCATAGGCCTCCAACTGGGCCCGCTGGGGTCCCGCGCCACCGACGATCAGCTTGACGTCAGGCTCCTTGTCGCGCACCTCTGCAAACACGTCCAGCAAGAACCGGAGGTTCTTGCGCGGCTTCAGACTGCCCAGGTAGAACAAGACCGGTCTGCCACGGTTCCGAGATCGCATCTCACGGTATGGCCTATACTTCTCCGCCACACCATTGGGGACTACCGCTATCTTGTCCACTGCGGGTCCGCAAGCAGCGACAAGCTGACGTCGTGAGAAATCGCTCCCGGTGATGACCTTGTCGCTCGCAGATACCAGCAGCCTTGCCAGTACGCGATCGATGGCCCGGTCCTCCAGATGGTGATGATGCGCGACCACTGGCACCCCAGTAACCTGTCTGAACAGTAGTCCCGCCAAGCCGATAGTCGGACTGTGCAGTCTGAGCAGATCGAAACCAGGCGACCGCCACAGTCTGTACAACGTTGGCAGGAGGAGCCAGTTGTATTCATAGTAGGAAAGAAGGTACCTTGGTGTCGAATGAATATGCCAGCCGTCTACTTCTTCGTATAGCGCCCCTTTGGGCAAGGGCATCTCCACCCTAACGCCCAACGCGGCTAGCCCCTTGAGTATCTGGCGATCGTGAACTGTGCCACCAAGGCCCGACACAGGAGAAATCCCCAACTGCGGAGAGCAGACACGCATCTACCCCAACCCCCTACAGACAGAATGCACACCGCCTTGAGCAACCACGAGCCACCGGCCATCAAGTCTCACTCTCACTTGCCTGCGCGCACAAGTGGCTCAAAGAGCGATCTATGGTCACACTGTGACGTCAGTTCTTCGAAACCAGAGTACAGTCCAGTCTGACAGCGATACCTTGATAGCCGGCCTGAGCCTCACTACGATCTCTGGATGTCCCGCATCATGCATGAAATCGTCACCCCAGACAGACCCCGGGCTCCCAGACAAGCTACCCGACATCTCACATGTGCTGATTCCAAGCATACCACACGAATCGCCATTGCACAAGTTGCTGCCTCGCCTCACTCACCTCAACCGTATCCCAGACATCGACGCGAGGCCGCGTGAAAGACACATGCAGGTCCCTGCCTGCCACTGTCTTCGGCTGTCTGTCGTCCACCGTCTATCGTCTTTCTCCCGCCCACACCTGCTCCTCGATCCACGGGTACGTCCGCTCGATCCCTTCCTTCAGTTCCACCTGCGCCCGCCAGCCCAGCCCATAGATCCGCGCGTTGCTGAAATTGCGCGACTGCACCCCCACCGGGCCCGCCACGTGCTCGATCCGGATCCGCTTGCCCGCCACCTCAGCCACCGTCTGCACCAGCTCGTCCACGGTCACGTACTGCGGGCAGCCAATGTTCACCGCCCCCTCCAGGTCCGAACCCATCAGCGTGTAAATGCCGTCGACCATGTCATCGACGTACGTGTACGAGCGCACAGCCGTCCCATCGCCCCACACCTCGACCAGACCCCCCTCCTCGGCTTCAGCCACCTTGCGGCAGATCGCCGCCGGCGCCTTTTCCCGTCCCCCGGTCCAGGTCCCTTCCGGTCCGTAGCAGTTCTGAAAGCGGGCGATGCGCACCGCCATCGGGTGGTGCCTCCCATACGCCATCGCCATGCGCTCCGAGTACAGCTTTTCCCAGCCGTACTCGTTGTCCGGATGGGCCGGGATGGCCTGCGCCTCGGTCATCTCCGGCTCGCCGGGCTGCATGTCCCGGTACACGCACACCGAGGAGGAAAAGAAATAGCGGGGCACGCCCATCTCGGCCGCTGCATGGGTCATGTGGATGTTGATCAAAGCGCTGTTGTGCATGATCTCGCACTCGGCAGAATGGATAAAGCCCATGCCCCCCATGTCCGCCGCCAATTGGTATACCTCGTCGAACGGCCCGCCGTCCACGGTCAGCGCCGCCTCGCAGTTCTCCCGCTCCCGCAGGTCGAGCAAGAGGAACTCGTCCGCCGCCGTGGGCGCGAACTCGTGCTCCTTGATATCGGCCCCCCGCACCCAGGTCCCCTCCCGCTTCAGCCGCTTGACCAGGTGCCCGCCAATGAACCCCCCCGCCCCGCACACCACCGCTCGCCTCAACCCGCTACCCTCCCCCCCTGCACTGCGCGCAGGCGCACGTGTCGTCCGCCGTCCGTCGTCTATCGTCTACACCTGCACAGCGCGTCCACGATCCCCAAAGGGGGCCGGCGCAAGAATCGTCCGTTGTCCATCGTCTATCGTCCATCCCTACACCAAATCCGCAAACGTCCTCTCCATCCGCCGAAAATAGTACGCCCCGCTCACCAGCAGCCCGACCGCTACCACTGCGGAGACGAACACGATCGGCCCGGGAGCCGTCTCTGTCCCCAGCAGCGCCCAACGAAAGCCCTCGACCACGCCGGCCATCGGGTTCAGGCCGTACACGGTGCGCCACGGCTCGTCGAGCAGGCTGCTCGGGTAGGCGATTGGCGTGGCAAACATCCAGGCCTGGACGAGAAAAGGCACCGCGTAGCGCACGTCGCGAAACTGCACGTTCATCGCCGTCAGCCACAGCCCCACGCCCAGCGCGGTGACCAGGGCCAGCACGAGGAGCAGAGGCAGCCAGGCGATCGCCGCTGTGGGCACGATGCCATAGAACAGCATCATCCCGACCAGCACGACGAACGCCAGCACAAAGTCCAGCCCGCCGGCCATCACTGCCGAGATCGGGATCACCAGCCGCGGAAAGTACACCTTGCGCAGCAGGTTCGCGCTCCCCACCAGGCTGGAGGACGAGTTGCTCAGGCCGTTGGCGAAAAAGGTCCACGGCACCAGCGCGGCGTAGCTGAAAAGAGGATACGGGATGTCGTCCGAGGGCATCCGAGCCAGCCGCCCGAAAAAGAGGCTGAACACGACCATGGTGAAAAAGGGCTGGATGATCGCCCACGCCGCGCCCAGGATCGTCTGCTTGTAGCGCACCTTGATGTCGCGCCAGGTCAAAAAGTACAGCAGCTCGCGGTACTCCCACAGGTCGCGCAGGTTCAGCGAAATCCAGCCTCTGGAGGGCTCGATCACCGTCACCGGCAGCTCGAACGCCGGTTCCGCTCCTGCGGTCGCCAGCAGAGTCTCGGTTGCCCCCTCGTTCTCCGCGATGGTCATCGGTTGACCTGCTCTCCTTCTGGCCACTCCAGGTGCACTTCCATGCCCTCTACCCGCAGCACCGGGACAGCGACCTGGGGGTCCTCTATCACCCGCATCCCCTGCTCCAAGCAAGTCAGATAGCACACCTCGGCCAGGTCATCCTCCCCCTGGATGCGCACCCGCTCGTATCCGGCCCGTCGGACCTCCTGCACGTATTCCTTGGCCGCCTCACGCGTCATGCGGTACAACTGCATCGAGTACTGCATGAACGAAGCCGTGAGCCGCGCCTTTTCGGCGATGCCCTGCGGCGTGATCAGGTACCGCAGGCGGCGGCGCTGCATCTGGCGCACCTTGATGTGCCCCTTGTTGATCATGCGCTTCAGATACCAGTTCACGCTGCCCACGGCCACGTCCAGCCGCGCCGCCAGGTCGGCCTGCGTGATGTCCGGGTTCTGCTCGATGTGCTCGAGCAGCCGTAGGTTCTGCTCTGCCTGCGAGTCCATAGCCACCATCATTCAGTCGTTGAAATTCAACAACTGAATTATACCACACCCCGCACCCAATGTCAACTCTTTTTCCCTCCCCAGTAGCTCCGCCACGGGGGCCCGTAGCACAAGCAGTTCATCTGCGCCTCTCACCGTGGCCATGGGCAGAGTCCTCCTGCCTCCCCTGCGGTCTGCTGGGGGGGCCGTAGCACAAGCGGCTCGCTTGGGCCCTGTGGCCCCGCACGGGGTCGCGCAGCAGTCAGGGTGGAGGTCTTCCCTCCCCAGTAGCTCCGCCACGGTGGACCGTAGCACAAGCGGCTCGCTTGTGCCCTGTGGCCCCGCACGGGGTCGCGCAGCAGTCAGGGTGGAGGTCTTCCCTCCCCTGTGGCCCCGCACGGGGGAGGGCTAGGGTGGGGGCTCTTTCCCGGATCTCACCCCACCAACCCCTCCAGGTACCCAACAAAGCGCTCCACTTGAGCCCGATACACACCCTCCAGGGCCATCGCCTTGCGCACCACGAGCTGCAGCCGGGGCGGATCCAGCCTCGTCCCATACGCATGGCGGAACAGGTGCCTGAAACGGCGCAGCTCATCCAGGGCATCGTACGCCGCGTCATCGATGACCGCCGGGCGGAGCGGCATCGTGTCCAGCCGCATCCGCTCCAGCAGTTGCACGTGCCACCGCCCTGCCTCGTCGATCGAGTTCTCAAATACAGCAGCGATGCCCTCAAAGACGTTCTCAAAGGCATTGTACAGGTTGTGCAGGCGGTAGCCGACCACGATCAGGCGGTCGTCGTCGGCATCGACCTCCAGGGGATGGCACGCCAATGCCTCAAAGATCTCCGCGATCGTCTCCAAGTCCTGGCGAATGCTGCTGATTAGGACGAGCACCTTCTCCTGCATAGATCCACTCTCCTCCGCGAACCGCCGCCTCTGCGATCCGCCCCTCCAGTGGGCGCACGTCCACGTCCCGCCCTAGCTCTCGCTCCAGCGCGCGCCAGAACGCGCTCTCCGACTCTGGGCCGTCGGACTCTACCGCGACATCAATGTCCGAGTCCGGCCTGAACCTGCCCGGCTGCACTAGGGACCCATAGATGTACACTGAGCGCACCCCTGCGCACGAGGGCGCTATGCGTCGGACCGCGTCTCGCGTGCGCTGCAGCCAGTGCAGCCGGCCGGCCTCCCGCCGCGTGCGGCGGCGCGCTTCCCGGTCGAGGAAGAACTGCCTCGCTGCCCCCACGTCCACCCCTCTGTCCTCGTCCTCTACGCTGCTCATCCGATCCGGATCCCTTCCGCCAGCGCTTGCTCGATGAACAGGTTCCCGTCCTGGAGCATCGCCGCGATCTCGGCCCGCGTGTAGGGGAATGCGTCCACGCCCACCGACAGCCCTCCTGGCAGGTAGCGCGGGATGCGCCCCAAAAACGGCTCATCGGCCGAGGACAGGATCACCAGCAGGTCCGCATCACTCCCCGGGACCGCTTCATCCCGTGCAAGCGAGCCAAAGAGCAGCACCTCCTCGATCTCTGGATGGGCGGCCTTCATCCCGCGAACGGCTGTCTTGAGCTCATCCAGCACCGCCGCGCGGTCCAACCAAAAGATCCTCACAGAATCGGATGATTCGCTCATACACCACCTCCCCCTCTCGCAGAGCAGGCTCGATCACCAAGGCATAGGAACTCCCATACCGCTCGATGTCCTCTGGGGTCACGACAACGACGTCCACGGCCTGACCCACGCCGTACAGCCGCTCATAGATCGCCTGGGCGGGCCGTCGCCTGTGAACGCCCCTCTTCACCACGAGCAGATCGATATCGCTGTTGGGTCCCATCACTCCCCGGGCCGCGGAACCAAACAGGACGATCTTTTCCGGTTGTGCCACCTCGACAATGCGGGAGATGATCTCTTGCAGAATCGCCTCTCTTAC